>JACRPU010000013.1 GCA_016223025.1 Nitrosomonadales bacterium
GCAAATCCGATGTCATGTCAAGTGTTTTTTGCATTTTTATTTCAATTTTTTGAAATATTTTTCGTGCGGTTCGGATGCCTGCGGTGTCGGGCAAAGGCCGCGAGTGTCTAAACTTCAGTTTCCAGTATCTCCGCTTCGAGCTTGGCGGTGCGCTCTTTCACCAGGCGCTCCAGGTTTTCCTGCAACAGCGCCCGCTCCAGCGCCACCGCCACCTGGTTGCCGACACCGTACAGCACGCTCTGCTCGACGGCGTCGGACATCATTTCTTCGGCGCAGACCAGGTTCATCACCCCCGTCATCCGCCCGCCCACCCACAGCGGCACGCTGGCGTGATGGCGCAGGCCCGGCAATTCGTCTCCCGCATCGCGCAGCCGGTCGCATTCCACGATGCTGGTCACATGATCCAGTTCGCCGACGGCGAGCATGCGCTGGCACCGGCAATCTCCTTCCAGCGCGCCGCAGGCCGCGAACGACGGCGGCAGGTTGCGCGAGGCGGCGAGGCGAAAGCCGGATTCTCCCTCCCGCAGGAAAATCCATCCGGCCTTGATGCCGGGCAGCTCCAGCGCCCGCTCCAGCGTGATTTCCGCCACTTCCCGCTCGCCGGTGGCGCGGTTGAGGCCGTCGGCGATGCGGTAGAGCCCCTGGAGCACCTCGTTGGAACGCTCCAGTTCCCGGTCGCGCGCCTTGATATCCTCGTTGAGCCGGATCGCCTGCTCGTAGATCGAAATCAGCAAGTCCAGGATCTGCTGGCGCTCGGCGGTGATGAAGTGCTTGCGTTCGCCCAGCCGGATCTCCACCCCGGCGGGCGTCTGCTGCTTGCCGCGCAGTTCCAGGTTCTTCAGGATGTAATCAATGCACGCCAGCAGGTAGCGCTCGTCGTAGGGTTTGCAGATGAAATTGTCCGCGCCGCATTCCAGGCCGCAGATGATGTCCTGCGGGTCGGAGAGCGCGGTCACCAGCATCACCGGAAGATGCTTGAACCGGTCGTCGGACTTGATGGCGCCGCACAGGCCGTAGCCGTCCAGTTCCGGCATCACCACATCGCTGATGACCAGCGTGGGCATACTGCGCCCGAGCGACGCGAGCGCCTCGCGGCCATTGGCGGTGACCGTCACCGCATAACCGTGCCGCCCGAGCAGGTGCGCCAGTTGTTCCGCCTGAACCGGGCTGTCCTCGGCGATGAGGATGGTCGCTTTGTCATTATTGCTGCTGTCATTCATCTTGTTTTCTCCCGCTTATCCGGGCCGGGGCCAAAGCTATTTTTTTTCGCAGGTTGGGCAAAGGCGCCATTATCAAAGTTGGGCACGCTGCGCTTTGCCCAACCTACTCATTTCCTTCCGCCCGCCAGTTTCACCAGCAGCGGGGAGATTTCCTGCGGGCCGAGGACAAACATCGCCGCATCGAGCCTGACCGCCTCGCCCGGCATGCCATGCACGACGGAGCTTTCCTTGTCCTGGGCGAAAGTGACCGCGCCGCTTTCGCGCAGCAGTTTCAGCTCGTCGGCGCCATCGCGCCCCATGCCGGTGAGCAGGCCGGCGGCGGCATGGCATCCATACACTTCGGCCACCGAGCGAAACAGGCAGGAAACCGACGGGCGCATCCCGTTTTCCAGGCTGCTCCGGGCGAGGGCGATTCTACCGCCGTTTTTCACCTGCATCTGGTAATCGTCCGGCGCCACGTAAACTTGAGGGGAAACCAGCGGTTCGCCGTGCGCGGCGAGCCGAACCGGCAGCGCGGACGACTGCGACAGCCACTCGACGAACCCCGCGCTGAAACCGGCGGACATGTGCTGGACGACCAGCACCGGCGCCGGAAAATTTCCCGGCAGCCCGGACAGGATGGTTTTCAGCACGGGGGGGCCGCCGGTCGAGGCGCCGAGGGCGACCACCCGGATTTCCGCCGCCGCCGCGCGCCGCACAAGCCCGTTCTCCAGCGGAGGCGCGGGCGGATTTTTGCTCCGTGTCTTGGGCCAGCGCCGCACCACCCTGACCTCCGACATCAGCCTCACCGCCTGCACCAGTTCGCTGGCGGCGACGGCGTTCGTCGGCAGCGGCAGGGCGGCCAGCGCACCCGCCTCCGTGGCGCGGAACGTCATGGCCACGTCATGGGGGCTGACGCTGCCGCTCACGATGACGATGGGCGCCGGATGCGCTTCCATGATCCGGAGCGTGGTCTCCAGACCGTCCGCGCCGGGCATGCAGATATCCATCGTGATGACGTCGGGGCGCATCTGCCGGGCGGCATCGAAGGCTTCCTCGCCGTTGCTGGCCGTGCCGATTACCCGGATGCCGGGGGCCGCATCGAGAATGTGTACGATCATCTCGCGCGCCACGGCCGAGTCTTCCACCACCAGAACTTTTATCGGGCTTGGCGTCATTCGTTTCCTCGATGTTCTTGCGGGTGCGAACACCCGCAGTTTTTAACGTGAATCTCGCGTAGCGAGGGCACACCCGCTCCCGCAAGCGGCTGGCTCCGCCAGTAACGTGTCGCGGGATGTGAGGGACCCCTTGCGGGTGCTGCGCTTATCCACCCTGCTTTTTTCCGAGAACAAATTTATCCTGAAGGTTTCGTTTGATGGATAACAATCCGGGATCAAATCATCTGCCGGATGATTTCCAGCAGCTTGCCCTGGTCGAAGCTGCTCTTCACGATATAGGCGTTGGCGCCGACATCAATTCCGCGCTCGCGGTGCTCGCGCGTGCCCAGCGCCGTTACCAGCACGACGGGCAAATCCGCCAACTGCTTGTCCGCCCGCACCCTGGCGGTAAGGTCAAAGCCGTCCATCCTCGGCATTTCCACGTCCGACACCACCAGGTCAAATGCGGCGGTCTTGAGTGCGGCAAAGGCATCCACCCCATCCACCGCCGTGGTTACGGCATAGCCCGCCGCCTCCAGGATATTCTTCAGCAGGGCGCGCGAGGTGATCGAGTCCTCCACCACCAGGATGGAGCGCTTTTGCGCTGTCGCCGCCTTCCCCGCAGCGGGCGCGGGCGGGGCCGCCGCCAGTTTTACGGCGGATTTCAGCAGGTCGTGGACATTTATCACCGGCGCCACATGGCCGGTTCCCAGCACGCCCGCGCCGGCGATGTTGCGCACGCGTTCGAGCTGGCGCCCCAGCGCCTTGACCAGCACCTCCTGCTCGGCGACGACCTCGTCCACCTGGAACGCCACGCGCGCGGACCCCGATCCGATGACCGCCACCTGTATGTGGCTGGCCGGTTCGCCCGCCGCGGCGCGTGGCACCCCCAGCGCGTGATCCAGACGCACCAGCGCGACCGCCTGTCCGCCGAGCGGGACCGTCTCGCGGTTTTCCACGGTCAGAATATCTTTTGTGGCCACCCGCGCCACCCGCTCCACGCTGGTTGCGGGAATGACGAAGGGCTGCCCGCCGCTCTGCACGAGCACGCCGCGGAAGGTGGCAAGCGTCAGCGGCAACAGGATGCGTATGGCCGTTCCGGCGCCGCGCACCGTTTCGACCTCGATGATGCCGCCGAGGCGCTCGATCTTTTCCCGCACGATGGCCAGTCCCAGCCCGCGCCCGGAGAGTTCCGTGACGATGGGGCTGGTGGAAACGCCGGAGCGGAAAATGAGCGCGGAGGCTTCCCGCCCATCGAGCTTGCCCGCTTCTGCGGCGGAAATAACACCCACCCGGACCGCCTTCTCCTTCACGGCGGCTGCGTCAATACCCGCCCCGTCATCGGAGAACAGCACCTCGATTTTCCCGCTGTCTTTTTGCGCGACCGTGACGGTGACGGTCCCGCGCGGCGGCTTGCCGTTCTGCGCGCGCACCGGCGGCGTTTCGATGCCGTGGTCAATGCAGTTCCTGAGCAGGTGGGTGAGGGGGTCTTTTATCTCTTCGAGTATGCGCCGGTCAATTTCGATTCTTTCCCCCTGAACCCGCAGTTCCGCCTGCTTGCCCTGCTCGCCCGCGAGCTCGCGGGCGAGCCTCGGAAAGGCATCGAGCAGCGAGGAAAAGGGCAGCATGTGCATCTCTTTCACCTGGTGCAGGAGCTTGTCCACCATCCCGCTCAGGGCGTGGTGCTCGTGCAGGGAAGCGCGCTCCAGCCGCGCCAGCCGGTCGCCGAGCGCTTTTGAAAACAGGTTTTCCGCTTCCAGATACTCGATCGCCTTCGACATCCCGCAGCCCCCGGTCGCGCTGGCGCGCTTGAGCGCGCGTCCCGCCAGCCGCAGTTCGGGCTGAATCCTGGCGCGCTCCTTTTTCCATGCCGCGAGCATGGCGCCCGCCTCGCGCAACTCCGCGATGTGCTGGCCGAGCGCCAGGCGCGGGGCAAGCAGCTCTTCCGCCTGGCGCAAAGCGCCGGTTTCTGCGTTGCCGCTCCGGCCTGCGCGCCGGAAGCCAGCAGGTTGCCGAGAGCGTCCAGAGACCGGTGCAGCAGGTCCAGGAGTTCCGGCGAGGTTGCGGTGCGTTTGTCCTTGAGCCCGGCGAACACGCTTTCCAGCGCGTGGCACAACGCTTCGACTTCCGCGTGTTTCACGGTGCGGGCGGCGCCTTTCAGGCTATGCGCTTCGCGGAATATCCTCTCGACGATTTCCGCGCGCGGCTCGTCCGCCGGCGCCTTTTCCAGTTCGATAAGCCCCGCAGACATCGCCGCGAGATGTTCGTCCGCCTCGATGCGGAACATCTCGATCAGCCGGTTCAGGAACTCGGTGTCCCGGTCAGCCATGATGGCGCCTCTGGTGTCGTATCACGCATGCCGCATTGCCAGGTGTTTTTTCTTGTAGGTGCGAATTCATTCGCACACCATTCGTTGTTCGTGCGAATGAATTCGCACCTACGACCCCTCATCCGAGAATTGCGGGGTGATTCCGGGCAGCCTTCCGTCACACCTTGTAATGTTCCGCCAGGTGTTTCAGCTTCTGCCCCAGCTCGTTCAGGTTCTGCGCCGCGTTTTCCGCCTGCTTGGCGCCGGCGACGCTCTGCATGCTCGCCTGCCGGATGTTTTCCATCGCCAGCGCCACCTGATCCATGCCCACCATCTGCTGCTGGCTCGATGCGGCGATCTGCACCGCCGCCTGCGCCGCGTCGGTGACGATGGTGTCGGTGAGCAGGCGGATGGATTCGCCCGCTTCCGACGATTGCCTGACGCCGGTCTCCACCGCCTTGCTGCCCTGTTCGGTGGCCAGCACCGCGGCGCCGGTGGCTTTCTGGATGTCGCCCAATATGGCGCGCACCTGGGCGGATGCCTGCCGGGATTGACCGGCAAGGCTCTTGATCTCCTGGGCGACGATGACAAAACCCTTGCCCTGCTCGCCGGCCTTGTTGGCCTCGATGGCGGCATTGACCGCGAGCAGGTTGGACTGCTCTGCCAGGTCGTTTACGGTGGCGATGATTTCGCCGATCGCCTGGCTCTGCTCGGACAGGCGCACGATGCTCTCGGCGATGAACTCCATCTGCTCCCGGACGCGCTGCATCCCCTCGATGGCCTCTCCCACCGATTTGCTGCCGGCCTGGGAAAACTGCAAGGCCTTCTGCGCGCTTTCCGAAACGTGCTTCGCCTTCTTGCTCGCCATCTGCGCCGTCTGCTTGACCTCCTCCACCGTCGCGGTGGTCTCGCTCACGGCGCTGGATGTCTGCGCGGCGCCGGCGGCGAATTGCGTGGTGGTGGCGAGTATCTGGCTCGCCCCGGCGGCCAGCGTGCTGACCCCTTCGTAGATTTCCTGGGTGGACTGGCGCAGGCTCGCGACCATCGCCTCGAAGGTGCGCATGAGGGCGCCCACCTCGTCGGCGCGGGCCTAGCGCGGGGCGCTGCCGGTGAGATCACCCGATGCCACGCGCTGTGCGACCGCCGAGAGCGCGCGCCGCGGGCCGGCCAGAATGCGGTCCATGAACAGCGCCATCACCCCCGCCAGCAGGATCGCGGCGATGCCGAGGAGCGCGAAGCGGCGCACCGTTTCGTCGGCCAGCCGGTCGGATTCCGCCACGGCGGCGCGCGCCTGCTCCAGCGCCCCGTTTCCCATTTCCTGGGCGATCGCGCGCATCTTGCGGTACCGCTCGTCCTGGATGCCGAGCGCCAGCGCCCTGGCCTGCTCGGTTTTGCCGGAGTAAATCAGCGGGATGATGGTCTCCCTGGTCTGCACGAATGCCTCCCGGATCGCGTTGAATTCGTCGAGCCTGACGGACAGGCGCGGGTTGTCGCGGTTGCGCTCCTGCAACCGCCGCATGGTCGCGGCCATCTCTCTGCTGAGCCCGGTGATGTCCTGGTTCCACGCTTCCTGGTCGGAGCGCTGCGCCGCCGCCATCATGGTCAGCAGCGCCGCCCGCACCCCGTCCTGGTTGGCGCGTAGCAACAGCAGATCCTGGACGTTGGCGAAGCTTTCCAGATAGATGGTTTCCTGTTTTTCGTGAATTTCGGTGATGCCCCGGTGGGCGACCGCGATGACCGCGCCCAGAAGAGCGATTATCAGCCCGAAGCTGACATAAAGCTTGCTGCGCGTCGTAATATCGAGAAACCATTTCATGAATTACCTCTCCTTGTTGCGTTGTTGCGTTATCGTCCTTTGTCTCCGGCGCTGCGCGCACTTTACCGCACTTCTTCCCGCACGATAATTCTTTCGTCCGCGAGGAGTTTCCCGGCGTCGAGAATGACGGTGCGCTCCGGCGTCACTCCTTTCAAGTAGTCTTCGCGGATGCCGGTGAGCGTGGGCAGGGATGGCTGGATTTCGGACAGGGGAATCTGGCGCACGCCGGTAATGGCGTCCGCAAGGATGCCGAAAAACAGGTTTTCCGACCGCAGGACGATGATCTTGTGGCGGTCGGGCAGCCCGTGATCGGGAAGATCGAAGAACTTCCTGATGTCAATGACCGAGAAAATTTCCCCGCGCACGTTGACGATGCCGGACACAAAGGCGGGCGTACACGGCAGCAGCGTGAGGTTTTCCAGCGGAAGAACTTCGCGGACATGGCGGGATTCCACCGCATACTTTTCGTGCGCCAGGAGAAATTCCACCACTTCCACCTGTTCCGCAACCGCGCCTGTGTTGTGGGGTTCGGCAGCCATCGCCCGCGCCCGCGCCTGCAAAATCCGCTCCGCCTGCTCCGCATCCGGCGCCCACCCGCGTTCTGCGGCGGCGCGCGCCTGCCCGATGCGCAGGTGGAGTGCGGGCCAGTCAATGGCAGACTTTTTCCCCTGCGATCTTTTTTCCGGTCGTAACGCCATGTGGTGTTCTCCTTATGCGTGCGCCGCCATCACGGACGCAATGATTTCGGCGAGCCGCCCCGCGGCCAACCCGCCGGATTCCGGGATGATTTCCTCGTGCGGGCGCGCGCGCATCAGCGCGAGCGCGTTCGAGAAATGGCGGTCGGCTTCGCGGCGGCGGCCCTGCGACAACCGGACATTCGCCAGCGCGAAGTGGGCGAGCGCGAATCCGGAATCCAGATAGAGGGCGCGTGTCAGCGCTTGCGCTGCCGCATCGTCCCGCCCGAGCTCCTGCTGGACGGCAGCGTGCAGATAATGGAATGCGGGGTTCTGCCTGTCAACGGCGATGGCCTTTTCGCACCATTCGAGCGCGGCGCCGAGCCTGCCCTGGTTGGCATGGTGCCGCGCGGTGGCGAAAAGCGACTGGCCGAAGTCCGCCCGCGCCTCCTGTGCGGGCAGCGGCGCCCGCTCCGGATCTGGCGCCGCTGCGCCGGGCGGCTGCGGCGTTTCCATTTCCGGAATTGCGGGCAAGGGCGCGGCTGCCGCAACCTTGCGGTAGAGCACCGCCTCCGGGAACGCCACCGCCGCGAGCGGGGAAAACAGGGCGTTGCCGGTTTCCGCCGGGCTGACAATCAGCCAGCCGCCCTCCGCCAGCGAGAGAGCGAGTTTCGCGGCGACTTCCCCGGCTTTCTCCGGGGTGAAATACATCAGCACATTGCGGCAGAAAATCACGTCCATCGCGTTGGTGTTGTTCAGGAAGGACGGGTACACGTCATCGCTCAGATTGAGATAGGAAAACGTCACCTTCTTTCTGATATGGGGGGACAGCTCGAACCGTCCGCCCTCCCTCTTCTTGAAGTGGCGCGCCTTGATCCAGTCCGGCACGCCGCGGAACGACCATTTGCCGTAAACGCCCTGCTCCGCCTTGCGCAGGGATTGCGGGTTGATGTCCGTGGCCAGGATCGTGACATGCCACTGCTCGTGCGCGGGCACCAGCCGGTCCAGCAGCATGGCGATGGAGTAGGGTTCCTCGCCGGCGGCGCAGCCCGCGCTCCAGATGCGCAGGTGCCGCTCCCCCGCACGGCGCTCGCGGAGAAGCTCCGGCACGATATGCTCCTCGAATATCTCCAGGCTCCGCTTCTCGCGGAAAAAGTAGGACTCTCCTACTGTCAGATGGGCGGCAAGAACCTCGATGTGTTTTTGCGCCAGCGGGGCGGACAGGAGCCAGCGGGCGCACGATTCCCCGTCCGGCTTGCCGAACGCGCCGGCGGCGGCAACCCCGCGCGCCAGATCGGGCCAGCGCTCTTGCGGGAAATGCAGGCCGAGGCGCGCGGCGACAAAGCCGCTCAGGCCGGAGAGCAGGGCATCGGGGAGGGAGTCAGGCATTTTCCAGCGCGCGGCCCAGCGCGGCATCCTCTTCCAGCGAAAGAAAGCCATCCAGATCATGGACGAGAATCAGGCCGCTTGCGAGTTTTACCACGCCCCGGACGCATTCGATGCCGGGAAGGATGTCGTGCGGCGAGACGGCTTCCGCTCCCGCGTAGCCGATCAGATCAAGCACCTCGTCGGCCACCAGAGCGACCATCCGGCGCGTGGTGCGGGCGATGACAAGCTGGTCTGCGGGGGACGGCTCACGCACGGGCAAACGGAAACGCCCGCGCAGGTTGATGACGGGGATAACCCGCCCCTGCACGTTGATGATGCCGAGAACATTGTCCGGGGCCCGCGGAAGCGGGGTGATGGCGGCCATGCGCACCACCCTGTCCACTGCGGCCAGCGGCAGGCCATAACGCTGGCCGTCCAGGGTGAAAACAACAGCTTGATCCGGCATCAGGGTATCTCTGTCATTCGTTTTTCCGGCATCCGCTGCGGATTGTCCGCTTGGTGCAACGCCGCTTATCCGCATGGATAATGATTTCTCATATGAGGGAAATTTAACCCGGATAGTTCATTAGAAAAACTACGTCATTCCGGCGAAGGCCGGAATCCAGTTGATTAACAAATTCCCACGTAAGTGGGACAACACCTTGGTTTTGTCCGCTTCGCGGAGTGTTTTTTATAGCTGGATTCCGGCCTTCGCCGGAATGACGGCTTAATGGATTATCCGGGTTTAAGGAATGGGATAAGGGGAAGCAATAAACGGGCCTGACAGGCGTGAGCCATGCCACGCTACGGCTGGAGATGCCCGCCATGTTCCTGCAACTCCTCCCGGTAGAGCTGCACGTTGTTGCGCCCGCTTTCCTTGGCGCGGTACATGGCAATGTCCGCA
Source organism: Nitrosomonadales bacterium (assembly GCA_016223025.1). Classification (GTDB taxonomy): domain Bacteria; phylum Pseudomonadota; class Gammaproteobacteria; order Burkholderiales; family Gallionellaceae; genus VIKH01. The sequence goes on from JACRPU010000013.1 coordinate 9,427, forward strand.
TTCTTGACCAGCACCTTTTCCTCGCTGCCGTGTTCCGGATAGATGGCGATACCGATGCTTGAAGAAATATGCAGGGTTTTCCCGGCCACCTCGAATGGCTGGCAGAGGGCGAGGCGAATTTTCTCCGACACCACCAGCGCATCCTGTTCCGTTTCGAGGTGCGGCAGCAGCACGAGAAATTCGTCGCCGCCTATCCGCGCGGCGGTATCCGATTCTCGCATGCAATCCTGCAGGCGCTGCGCGACCTGCTGCAACAGCAGGTCGCCGATATCGTGGCCGAGGTCGTCGTTGACGGGTTTGAATTCATCGAGGTCAACAAACATCAGCGCCATGCGCACCTTGTCCCGTTTGGCCGTGGCGAGAGCCTGCTGCAGGCGGTCGCTGAACAGCGTCCGGTTGGGCAGGCCGGTGAGCAGGTCGTAATGCGCCAGGTGCTGCATGTGTTCTTCCGTGGTCTTGCGCTCGCTGATGTCCCGGCATGCGCACAGCACGCCGGTCGTTTCCCCGCTCTCGTTTTTGATGATTGCGCCATTGCACAGAAAAGGGATGGGCGCGCCATCGCGCCTCACATATCGCACCTCCGCGGAATAATGCCCTATTTCCAGAATCTGCTTTATCCCCTCCAGCGCCGTTTGCCGATCCTCTTCGCAGAGGAAATCGCCCAGATGCCTGTTCAATAATTGTTCGTGCGGGATGCCGAAAAACCTTTCAAAACTCGCATTCCACCGGACCAGTTCACCCTTCCGGTTGACCACGTAATGCAAGTCCGGAAAGGCGTTCATGATGCTTTCCAGCTCCTTGAGGGTCACGGCCAGCCGCTCGTTCAACTGGTTGATGCGCGCCCGGCTCTCGCTCATCTGCCGGGCGATTCTCAGGGCGAGATCCCGGTCGTGCATCCCCAGCCAGGTGAGCAGTGCCAGCAGCAGGCTCACGGCGATTCCGGCAAGAGCGATTTCCAGCGGCGTTTCCCGATCCAGCCGCATTTCGAGGAGGGGCAGGGAGAGCACCGCCATCGTCCAGGTGCGGCCGCCGACCTCGATGCGCAGGGCGGACTGGAGCCGTGCGCCCGGATTGGCGCCGGCGCGGCGGATCTTGTCTTCGTCAAACAGCAGCGTCCGCTCCGAAATTTCTTCGCCGTCGTAGATTTCGATATCAATCTCGCCGCTGTGTTCGGCGAGAATGCCCGCCATCAGGTCGTCCATGCGGAACGGGGCATAGGCCCAGCCGACAATGCTGGCGCGGCGCGCGGCAAGGGTGTCAACCGGCATGCCGTTCCGGAACACCGGCAGGTACATCAGGAAGCCGGCCTGCGTGTGCCTGTCGGTTTCCATCTCCATCAGCAGCCTGACCTTGCCGGAAATGGCGGCTTTGCCGGAGATGGCGGCGTCGCCGGAATCGCGCGCCTGCTCCATGGCGGCGCGGCGCAGGCCGTGGGCGGAGTCCCCTTCGCGGGGGTGCTCGCGGTCGGAGTACATGTCGTAGCCGAAGGCGCGCCGGTTGCGCTCGTTAAACGGCTCGATGTAGAGAACGGAAGTATAGGTTTCGCGCTCCCCTTCGGGGTGGATGGCATAGGCGGGAAAGCCTTGCTCGCGGATGTCGGCGATGTGCCGGTCTTTCTGTTCCGGAGGCACGATCAGCGCAAAACCCATGCCCTGGATGCCCGGATAGTTTTCCTCCAGATGCTGCCGGGTGACAAAATTGCGGAATTCGTCGCGCTCCACCTTCCCGGAAGCTGCGAACAACCCCTGCACCCCGCGCAGCACCTGCGCATAGGTTGCCATGCGCAGCTCGACGTGATCCCTGGCCTCGCGTGTGCGGTATTCGAAATCGGACTGCTGCGCCTGCAAGGCATTCTGCTGGGCATTGCTCCACAACTGATAGGTGGCGCCCAGAGCGGCGGCGGGCACCAGCCACGGCAGCAAGCGGAGCAAGGCCGACCTCGCCGGCGCGCGCGCGGGGAGCGGTGCGGCGGAGCTTGCGGGTGCGGGGCCGGTGGCAGTCATGGCGCTGGCGCGATTACGGTCAGATTCCGGATCAGCGGGTGGGGCGAGGAAGCCATTTTGTTTCTCCCCCATTCAGGGTTGAAAACACTCCGGTAAGCAGTCTGCCCCGCGTGCGGAATAAATTCAATAGCCAGCCGCAGATTATTATTACCCTTGCAGGGCGCGAGGTTTCAGCGCTTCCCTACACCCGTTCCAGCACCGCCGCAAAGAAGGCGTCGGTGCCGTGCGGTTGCGGCAGCAGTTGCAGGCATTCTCCGGTATCCAGCGGGATCAGTTGCTGCGCGAGGATTTCTCCGGCGGGGCGCAGGGCATAGCCCGCGTGGCCGGACAGAAAATTGTCCACGATGGCGCGGTTTTCTTCATGCAGCAAACTGCATGTGGCATACACCAGCCGCCCGCCGGGTTTGAGCAGCTTGCTAGCCGCAGCCAGTATGGCGGCCTGCTTCTGCACGAGTTCCGCCACGCTTTGCGGCGACTGGCGGAATTTTATGTCCGGGTTGCGGCGCAGCGTGCCCAGCCCGCTGCACGGCGCGTCCACCAGCACGCGGTCTATCTTGCCGGCCAGGCGCTTCACCTTGCTGTCGTTTTCGTGCGCGATGAGTTGCGGGTGCAGGTTGCTCAAGCCGGAGCGCTTCAGGCGCGGTTTAAGGTTGGCCAGCCGCTTTTCGGATACGTCGAAGGCATACAGCCGCCCCTGCGAGCGCATCATGGCGCCCAGCATCAGCGCTTTGCCGCCGGAGCCGGCGCAGAAGTCCACCACCATGTCGTTGCGTTTGGGCGCAAGCAAAAAACCGAGCAACTGGCTGCCTTCGTCCTGCACTTCAAATTTTCCGGTGAGAAACAGCGGGTGCCGGGTGAGCGAAGGCTTGCCTTTAATGCGGATGCCGATGGGCGACCAGGGCGTGGCTTGCGCGTCCATGCCTTCCGCCCGCAAGGCTTGCAGCACCTCATCGCGTCCGGCGAGCAGGGTATTGACGCGCAAGTCCAGCGCGGCGGGCTGCTGCATGGAGCGGCCCAGCGCGAGGATGGTTTCATCCGCCATTTCGCGGCGCAGCTTTTCAATCAGCCATTCCGGCAACTCGGCCTGCACCGATAAAGGCAGTTTGTCGAGGGCTATGCCTTTTATCTGGCCCAGCCATTTCTCCTCGTCGCGTTTCAGCAGCGGGGTGATCTCGCGCAGGTTGTAGCCGCCGAAGCGTATCCAGTAAGCCAGCGCCATGCGGCGCGGCGTGGCCTGGCTGGCAGTTGCAGATTTATTGGCGCACGCATGTTCCAGAAACAGGCGGTGGCGCAGCACACCGAACACGGTTTCCGCCACCAGCGCACGCTCGTTGGAGCCGATGCGCTCGCGCTGGAAAAACTGGCGCAGCAAAGCGTCGGCGGGATGCTCCAGCGGCAGGATGTTGCGCAGAGCCTGGGTGACGAGGTCCAAGCGGTATTCGGTGAGCAGCATGGTTATTCCAAATTGAAAGTGCTGGTTTGAAGAAATCATTCCTGCTTTATCCTGAGCTTGAAGAGCCGGAGCCGGAAATGGAAAACCTACGCACCGGGGTCTGGATTCATTCGGCAGCAAAACTGGTCAGTACCTGAACAAGCTGGTCGCCGTCCGGATCGGTGATGACCATCTTGCAGGGAACATTGCCGCGTTCCTCCGCCAGCCAGATTTCCGTCCGGCTTTCGCCGGGTTTCGGCGGGCTGGCGAGGTATATCGCCTTGAATGTGCCGAGCGGGATCGTCACGCTCTGATCGCGGGTGACGAGGTAGTTGTAAATGTCCACCTTGCTGCCGTTGGTCATGTGGAAGTCGAGCGCGGCGGCCTTGTGCAGCGGCGCGAACAGGAACTGGTACATCGCGCTCAGCCGGTCCTGCGTTCCCCCGGGCAACGGCTGGGTGCGTTCGCCCGCACGGTCGGTCAGAGTGATGCGGTTCGCGGCCCAGTCAAAATCGGCGCGGGTGTTCCGGTCGCTGTCGAGCTTGCGCTCCTGAACATAGGCGAGCGGGCGCAAGCCTCTGGCCGTCAGGGCGCCCTCGCTGGTGACGCGGATGGTTTCCGGTTTGAACGCGGCGAGCAGGCCGACCGCCTTGCTCACGCTTTCGATGTGGTAACGGTCTTGCGTGCGCGTATAGGTTTCCGTGATGGTGACGCCCTTGATGCCGCCCTTGAGCACGTCGTAGCTGGCGTGGATGCGTGCGGGAGATTCCACCGCTTCCGCAAAATGCGCCGCGCCGCACAGCAGCAGGCAGGCAAACATGCGCGCGATATGGCCCATCGCCTATTCCAGCCCCGGCGCAACCAGCGCAAAACCGGCCTGCTCCACATGCTTCCACCGCACCCTGCCGGTTTCGTCCAGGCTCAGAATATCGTCGTATAGCCAGCGCACGGCCTGCGGATAAATGCGGTGTTCCTCGTGCAGCACTCTTGCCGCCAGGGTCGCCGGAGTATCGTTCTGGAGCACCGGCACGGCGGCCTGGATGATGATGGGGCCGTGATCCAGGTCGCCGGTGACAAAATGCACGGTGCAGCCGTGGATTTTCACGCCGTCCCGGAGCGCGCGCGCATGGGTGTCGAGGCCGCCGTAGGCGGGCAGCAGCGAGGGGTGGATATTGATGAGCCTGCCCTGAAACTGCTCCACGAAGCGCGGCGTGAGGATGCGCATGAAGCCGGCGAGCGCGACGATGTCGGGGCGGTGGGCGTCAACGGCTGCGGCAAGCGCGGCATCGAACGATGCGCGGTCGGGAAAGTCGCGGTGCGGCACCACTTGCGTGGCGATGCCGTGCCGTTCCGCGACGGCCAGCCCCGGCGCATCGGCGCGGTTGCTGATGACCGCCGCCACGCGGCAGGGAAGGCCGGATTCCAGCAGCGCCCGCATGTTGCTGCCGCGCCCGGAAATCAGGATGACGAGGGTTTTCCCCGCGCCCTTATGTGATCCGGGTCTGTGCCTCATCGCCCTGGCGCGCCCGTATGGCGCCGATGTTCCACGCGGTTTCTCCGGAGGCTTCAAGCTGGCCGATCGCGGCGGCGGCGTCATTGCTGTCCACGATGACCGCCATGCCGATGCCGCAGTTGAAGGTGCGGTACATTTCCTGTTGCGCCACGTTGCCTTGCGCCTGCAACCAATTGAACAGTTCCGGTGTGCGCCATGATTTTCCGTCCAGCGCCGCGGCGACGTTTCCCGGCAGCACGCGCGGAATGTTTTCCAGCAGGCCGCCGCCGGTGATGTGCGCCATCCCTTTGACTTTGATATTCTGCATCAGCGCCAGCAGCGGCTTCACGTAAATGCGCGTGGGCGCCATGATGCAGTCGGCCAGCGAGCGCCCGCCGCAGAACGGGGCGTCAAGGTCGGGAGCGGAGCGCGCGAGTATCTTGCGCACCAGCGAGTAGCCGTTGGAATGCGCGCCGCTGGAGGCCAGGCCCAGCACCGCGTCGCCGGGCCTGATGTCGGCGCCGGTGATTATATTGGCTTTCTCCACCACGCCCACCGCGAAACCGGCGAGGTCATATTCGCCCGCAGGATACATGCCGGGCATCTCGGCGGTTTCGCCGCCGATCAACGCGCAACCGGCCTGCTCGCACCCGGCGGCGATGCCCCTGATGACTTCGGTGGCTTCGTCCACGTCCAGCTTGCCGCAGGCGAAATAATCGAGGAAAAACAGCGGCTCCGCGCCCTGCACCAGAATATCGTTCACGCTCATGGCCACCAGGTCTATCCCGACGGTATCGTGGCGGTTGAGTTCGAACGCCAGTTTCAGCTTGGTGCCCACGCCGTCGGTGCCGGAAACCAGCACCGGCTCGCGGTATTTTTTGGAGATTTCCACCAGCGCGCCGAAGCCGCCGATGCCGCCCAGCACTTCGGGGCGCAGGGTGCGTTTCGCGTAAGGCTTGATGTTTTCCACCAGGCGGTCGCCGGCGTCAATGTCCACGCCGGCATCGCGGTAGGAAAGGCTGTTGCTGGGCGGGTTCAAGTTGAGTTCTCGCTTTCTTCGGGATAAAGTGCGTTCCGTTTTGATTTTACCCCAAATACCCCCGCACCGCTTCGCGGCGCCGCGATGAGCCATGACACAGTTGCTGCTGAACATTGCGCCCGAATGGGCGCCCACGCTGGACAATTTCGTCGCCGGGCGCAACGCCGAGCTGCTCTCCGCCTTGCGCCATGCTCTGGCGGGAACGGCGGGCGAGCGATGTTTCTATCTGTGGGGCGAAGCGGGCAGCGGCAAAAGCCACCTGCTGCAGGCGGCGGTCGGGCAGGCGCGCGCGCGCGGGCGGCAGGCGATCTGCCTGTGCGGGGCGCTGCCGGAGGCCGTGCTCCTGGAAATGATTGCCGTTGACGACGTTGAAACTCTGGATGAGGCGGGGCAGGCCGCGCTGTTCGATCTCTACAACCGGGTGCGGGAAAGCGGCGGCATGTTGCTGGTGAGCGGCGCGGTTGCGCCCGCCCATTTGAAGCTGCGCGACGATGTGCGCACGCGCCTGGGCTGGGGGCTGGTGTACCAGGTGCATGGCCTGAACGATGGGGAAAAAGCGCGGGCGCTGGAGAGCCATGCGCGCGCGCGCGGTCTCGCGCTGCCGCACGAGGTGGCGCAGTACCTGTTGCGCCACGGGCGGCGCGATTTGCCCGCGCTGCTCGCAATCCTTGATGCGCTGGATGCGCGCTGCCTGCGCCTGAAGCGCGCGCCCTCGGTGCCGTTATTGAAAGAAGTGATGCAGCCGCCGGAGCCGGTATGAATTTAGCTTTGTTTGATCTGGACAACACCCTGCTGAATGGTGACAGCGATTTCGAGTGGGCGCAGTTTCTCATCGAACGGGGCGTGCTGGACCGCGAGTTGTTCGAGGCGAAGAACGAGGCTTTTTACGAGCAATACAAGGCAGGGACGCTGGACATTCACGAATTCCTGGATTTCCAGTTGAAGCCCTTGTCGCGCCACCCGCGCCGCGTGCTGGACGGCTGGCACGAGGAATTCATGCGCCGCAAGGTACACCCCATGATGGGCCGGGCGGCGCGCGATCTGGTGGCGCGGCACCGCGCGGCGGGAGACATCTGCGCCATCATCACCGCCACCAACAGCTTTGTGACCGCGCCGATTGCCGGCGAGTTTGGCGTGGAGCACCTGATCGCCACCGAGCCGGAACAGCGGGGCGGCGAATTTACCGGGCGCGTGGCGGGCGTGCCGTGCTTCCGCGAGGGCAAGGTCGCCCGGCTGGAAAGCTGGATGGCGCAACGCGGGTGGGATTGGGACAGCTTTGCCGGGAGCTGGTTCTACAGCGATTCGCTGAACGATTTGCCGCTGCTGCGCAAAGTGAAACATCCGGTGGCGGTTGACCCCGATGCCACGCTGCGCGCCCACGCCGCCCGACACGGCTGGCGCATCATCACCTTGCGCTAACTTTCATGACGAAAGACGACACCCCTGATGATGAAATGTTTCACGATTGTGTTCCACGGTTATCAACAGGATAGATATCTGATGTGTAACGAATAAGCGTCATTTTGCGAAAGTTATTTCACGCTAACTTTCATGCATAACAGATTGATTCCATGCAACATACGGCTGTTTTCGTAAATGTATTTCACGCTAACAGTATCTACGAGAAGACGGCTTCCCGTTTTTGGCTCTGGCTCACCCGGCCAGGAAGTGCCCTATAATGGCCGCGTCTCCGACAAGTTCGGGAACGCTTTGTTCAACCTGTCCGGCTTTTTCACTATGACCATACGCACCCGTTTTGCGCCCAGCCCGACCGGATACCTGCATATCGGCGGCGCGCGCACCGCATTGTTCTCTTGGGCATTCGCCCGCAGGCATGGCGGCGTTTTTATTTTGCGCATCGAGGATACGGACGTGGAGCGTTCCACGCCCGAAGCGGTGCAGGCCATTCTGGATGGCATGGCGTGGCTCAAGCTGGATTACGACGAAGGCCCGTTTTACCAGATGCGGCGCATGGAGCGCTACAGGCAGGTGATCCGGCAGATGCTGGATGAGGGGACGGCCTATTATTGCTACACCTCGCCGGAAGATCTGGATGCGCTGCGCGAGGCGCAGCGGGCGCGCGGCGAGAAGCCGCGCTACGATGGCCGCTGGCGCCCGGAGCCCGGCAAGCAGTTGCCGGAACCGCCAGCAGGGGTCGCCCCGGTAGTGCGTTTCAGGAATCCGGCGGCGGGCATGGTTGCCTGGAAAGATCTGGTCAAGGGCTATATCGGTTTCAACAACAGCGAGCTGGACGACCTCGTCATCGCGCGCGCCGACGGCACGCCGACCTACAATTTCTGCGTGGTGGTGGACGACCGGGACATGGGTATCACCCACGTGATCCGCGGCGACGACCACGTCAACAACACGCCGCGACAAATCAACATCCTCAAGGCGCTCGGCGCGACCGTACCGCAATACGCGCACCTTTCGATGATCCTGGGCGGCGACGGGCAGAAACTTTCCAAGCGCCACGGCGCGGTCAGCGTGATGCAGTACGACGAGGACGGCTATCTGCCGGAAGCGGTGGTCAATTACCTGGCGCGGCTGGGGTGGTCGCACGGCGACGATGAGATTTTTTCGGCGGAGCTGTTTTGCGCCTGGTTCGATCTGGACCATATCACCCCTTCGGCGGCACAGTTCAATACCGAAAAACTGAACTGGCTCAACCAGCACTACATGAAGCTGGCGGGCAACGACCGGCTGGCCGCGCTGGTGCGGGCACGCCTCGGTGCGCGCGGCGTGAAGGCGGGCGACGCTCCGACCGTGGAAGCGGTCGTCGCGCTGTACAAGGAGCGCGCCGTGACGCTCAACGAGCTGGCGGATGCCGCAGAAGTCTATTACCTGGACCTGCACCCCGACCGGGCGCTGCTGGAACCCCACCTGTCCCCGGAAGCGATGCCCGCCTTGCACGAATTGCTGGAGCGGTTCCGGGGAATGGCATGGGAAGCTCCGGCAATCAATGCGGCGATCAAGGAAATTGCCGCCGTGTACGGTTTGAAAATGCCCAGGCTGGCGATGCCGTTGCGCGTGATGCTCACCGGCCAGACCCAGACCCCGTCGGTTGATGCGGTGGCGGCGCTGTTTCCGCGCGATACGGTGCTGGCGCGCATGGCGCGGCATTTGCAGTAAAATCCCGGAATCGTTCCGGCGCCCCGTTTGCCCAGGATACCGTAAATTTTCATGACCCCGCTCGATACTCCCCCCCGAAATGGCCTGATGGCGCGCGCGGTGCGCGTGCTGGAATGGCACCATCTCGGTCATGTGCTGCCGCTGATGGTGCTGGCGATTTCCCTGGCGGTCACCCACCAGTTGTGGAAGAACGAGTCACGGGAAGCCCACGAGCACTTGCGGGATGAATTCGATTCTCACGTGCGCGAATCCGCGCGCCATGTCGAGGACCGCATGAAGGTGTACGAGCAGATGCTGCGCGGGGTGAAGGCCTTGTTCGCCGCCAGAGGAAGCGTCAGCCGCGACCAGTTCCGCACTTATGTCGCAAGGCTGCGCCTGAACGAAAACTACCCCGGCGTTGATGCGGTGGGATTTGCCCCGATCGTGACGTCGGCGCAGTGGCACAAACACATCGAAACCATGCGCAGGGAGGGTTTCGATTCGTACGCCATCAAGTCGGAAGGCGGGAAGGATTTTTATGCTCCGACCGTTTACATCGAGCCGTTTTCCGGCGGCAACCAGCACGCCATCGGCTTCGACATGCATTCCGACATGGCGTACCGCATCGCCATGGAGCAGGCGCGCGACACCAGCCAGGCTGTCAATACCGGGAAAATACTGTTGCGGGAAACGGACGGGCACCTGCGGGCCGGTTTTCTGACTTTTGCGCCGATCTACCATTACAGGGAGGGAGCGCAGAACGAAACGCCGGAAGAAAGACGCGCCAACATCGTCGGCTGGGTGTATTCGGTATCGCGCATGGAAACACTGATGACCGGCATTCTCGGCGAGGCATCCAGCATGATTGACATCGAAATCCTCGACGGCAATTCCCTGTCCGACGAGACGCTGATGTTCGACTCCGACCCCAGCGCCAGCCACCTCATCAGCGGATCGGGGTATTTGTTCAAGTCCGCCGTCCCGATGGAAATCGCGAGCCACACCTGGACGCTGGCGGCGCATTCCCTGTTCAAGTTCGATTCGCAAATGGAAGGGGGCAGGCCGCAATTTATCGGCACTGTCGGCGCCGGCGCGAGCCTGCTGCTGGCGCTGCTCACCTGGCTGCTGGTGTACGCCCGCACGCGCGCCTTGCAGGACGCCAGACAGATCAGCCAGAGCGCCTCGCGCTACAAGCAGATGTTCGAGGATAACGCTTCCGTCGCTTATCTGCTGGACCCGGATACCGGGCGCATCGTGGATGCCAACGCCGCCGCGCTCTCGTTCTGGGGCTACTCGCTGGAAGAGCTGCGCAGCATGAACATTTCCAAAATAAGCTTCGTGCCGAGCGGGAAGATTGTCGAGGTGATGAGTAAAATGAAGGATGGCACCTCGCATCGCGTCGAGCTGTACCACCGGCTCAAGAACGGCGACATCCGGGATGTCGAGGTATTCAGCGGGCCGCTCAACTACCAGGGGAAAACCCTGCGTTACTCCATCGCGCACGACATCACCGCCCGCAAGCTGGCGGAAGACGGGTTGCGCCTCTCCATGACGGTGTTCAATTCCGTGAAAGAGGCGGTGATGGTGACCGACCCGGACAACCGCATCGTCATGGTCAACCCGGCTTTTTCAGACATTACCGGCTATTCCGCCGAAGAGGTGAACAACGAGAACCCGCACATGCTTTCCTCCGGCATGCACCCGCCGGCGTTTTACCTGAAGGTCTGGGAAACGCTGCACGCGAAGGGCAACTGGAGCGGGGAAGTTTGCAACCGCCGCAAGAGTGGCGAGCTTTACCATATATGGCTTTCCATCCGGCTCGTGAAGGATGAGGGCGGAAAGGTTACCCATCATGTGGCGGTATTCCACAAGATCAGCAAACGCAAATCCGTTGAAGGCGGCGAGTAGCCGCCGTTGCGTGGCTGTCTGGCCGTTCGATGCAATAATCCCGGCAAAAGCGACACGGGTTTTTCCCCAACTGCCTTTTCATAGGATAATCCGCAATACGCTTGAAAAGGCGGCCACGGAAAACGCGGGGCTGCAGGTCGGGTTTCAACCAGGCTGCGGCCTGATAACCTGAGCCGGACGATACGGAAGTCTGCGCAAAAAAATGTGGCGGGTTGGCTCACGAGATTAAAAATAAACTGGAGAAAGTGATTCATGCAAAACAGCACGCCGTATATTCTCGAAGTCAGGCCCAGGGTTCCGGAGCGCCTGGCGCGCCTGGAGGAACTGGCCAACAACCTGTGGTATAGCTGGGATCTGCCCACGCGCGACCTGTTTTCCCACATCCACCGCAGCCTGTGGGATGCGGTGGGCCAGAACCCGAACGCTTTCCTGCGCCGCGTGAACGAGCAGCGCCTGATCGAAGCTTCGGAAGACCCGATTTTCCTGGCCAGCTATAACCGCGTGCTGGCCGCTTATGATTCCTACCACACCAAGCCGGTGCGCAACAGCTATACCGAAGGGTTCGCGGAAAACGACCTGGTGGCGTATTTCTGCGCCGAGTTTGGTTTTCACGAGAGTTTCCCGATTTATTCCGGCGGCCTGGGAATTCTGGCCGGGGATCACTGCAAATCCGCCAGCGACATGCACCTCCCCTTTGTCGGCGTCGGCCTGCTGTACCGCCGCGGTTACTTCCACCAGACCATAGACAGCGACGGCAACCAGAACGCCATTTATACCGATTCCGATTTCGAGAATCTGCCGATCTCGCCGGTATTGCGCGGGGACGGCCAGGAGTTCCGCGTGAGCGCGGAATTGCCGGGCCGCAGCGTGGCGATAAAAATCTGGCAGGCGCGGATCGGCAACGTCACGCTGTACCTGCTGGATACCGATCTCGCCGAAAATTCTCCGCACGACCGCATCATCACGCACCACTTGTATGGCGGCGACAAGGCCATGCGCATCGAGCAGGAAATCGTGCTCGGCATCGGCGGCGTCCGCGCCCTCGCGGAGATGGGTTTCGCGCCGACGGCGTGGCACATCAACGAGGGCCACGCCGCATTCATGTCGCTGGAGCGCATCCGCATTCTGGTCGGCAACGGGATGGATTTTGCGGGCGCGCTCGAAGCGGCTGCCGCGAACACCATTTTTACCACGCATACGCCGGTGCCGGCCGGGCACGACCATTTCAACCACGGCATGCTTCTGAGCTATTTCGAGCAGTATTACCCGCAACTGAAAATCAGCCGCGAGGATTTTTTGGCGCTGGGCCGTTCTCCGGATACCCCGGATTTCAACATGACCTCGCTGGCGATCCGCTGCTCCCGTTTCCAGAACGGGGTGTCGCGGATTCACGGCAAGGTTTCTTCCCGGATTTGCGCCGAAATGTGGCCGGAAATCGAGGAAGAGGAAAACCCCATGAGCTATATCACCAACGGGGTGCATATGCCCACCTTTCTGGCCAAGGAATGGCTGGAGGTGTTCGAGCGCTTCCTTGGCTGGGGCTGGAGCCAGCACTGCTGCGATGTGGATTTCTGGAAGCAGATTGACGGCATCCCGGACCACCAGTTCTGGAGCGTGCGCGAAACGCTCAAGTCGAGATTGCTGCAACTGATCCGCCAGATCGTCAGCCAGCAGCACTACCGCAACCACGGCTCCGAAGCGCATCTGGACCGCATCCTGAAATATGCCGACCCGGCCAACCCGAACGTGCTCACCATCGGCTTCGCGCGCCGCTTCGCCACCTACAAGCGCGCTTCCCTGCTGTTCGAGAACCTGGATTGGCTGCGCCAGATCATGGGGGATGCCGAGCGCCCGGTGCTGTTCATTTTTGCCGGCAAGGCGCACCCCGCCGACATTCCGGGGCAGGATCTCATCCGCCGCGTCACGCAGGTTTCGCGCCTGCCGGAATTCGAGGGGAAAATCCTGATGCTCGAAGGCTACGACCTGCGGCTTTCGCGCCGCCTCGTGGCCGGGGTGGATGTGTGGCTGAACAACCCGCTGTACCCGCTCGAAGCGAGCGGGACTTCCGGCATGAAAGCGGGGATGAACGGCGTGCTCAACCTGTCCGTGCTGGATGGCTGGTGGGACGAGGGTTACGGCGGCAGGAACGGATGGGCGATCAAGCCGGTTTCGGAACTGCTGCCGGAGGCGCAGCGCAACCGCGAAGAAAGCCATACCTTGTACGAGCTGCTCCAAGACCAGGTTATACCGACATTCTACAACCGCAACAAGATGGGCTATTCCCAGGAATGGGTTGCGATGTCCAAAAGCTCTATCGCAACCTTGCTGCCGCGCTTCAATTCCACGCGCATGGTGGGCGAATATGTGGCCAAAACCTATCTGCCCGCCGTCCGGCAGCAACGCAGGTTTCACGGCGCCAGTTTTGGCGGAGCGCGCCAGGTGGCAACCTGGAAAAGCGCGATCCGCCATGCGTGGCAGGGCGTGGCGATACGCCTCCTGAATACGCCAAAGCAAAGCGTCATGTTCCGGGAAGGGGTGCGTTTTGAAGTGAGCGTGAAGCTGAACGGGCTAAAGCCGGGCGATGTGGTGGTGGAAATGCTGATAGGCTACCTGATCAACGGGAAGGAGATCCGACCGTCAATGAAGTCGAAGTATAAGTTTCAGCCGCAGCACGACATGCCGGAGTCGGGGGAGCATGTTTTCGCCCTGGAATTGATGCCGGCGCAATGCGGCAAGCTCGGGTATCGCATACGGGTTTACCCGCACCACGACTCGCTGGTTCATCCGCTGGAACTCGGTTGTATGCGCTGGCTGTAGCGATCCTATGCGGGTATTGTTTGCCACTTCCGAGGCCGTGCCGCTGATCAAGACTGGCGGCCTGGCCGACGTGAGCGCCGCGCTGCCGGCGGCGCTGCACGGCATGGGCGTGGATGTGCGCCTGCTGCTGCCGGCTTACCCGCAAGTGTTGAAAGCGTTGCCGCACCTCGAAACCGCGACGGAACTTTCCTTGTTCGGCTTTCCGGCGGCGCGGCTGCTTGCCGGCAGATTGCCGGACGGGATGCCGCTGTGGGTTATTGACTGCCCCGAATTGTATCTGCGCGGCGGCGGGCCTTACCAGGATGAGCATGGCATGAACTGGATGGACAACGCGCACCGCTTCGGCCTGCTGTCCAGAATTGCCGCCGTGCTCGGCAGCGCGGAGTCCCCGCTGGGCTGGAAGCCGGATGTGGTGCATTGCAATGACTGGCAAACCGCGCTGGCGCCGGCCTACCTGAATTTCTCCGACAATGCGGCGCCCAGCGTGATGGCGATACACAACATCGCGTTCCAGGGCATCTTCCCGCCGCAGACGACGCTGGAACTGGGATTGCCGGCGGAGAGCTTCCAGATGGAGGGCTTGGAGTTTTACGGCAACCTCTCCTTCCTTAAGGCCGGCTTGCATTACTCCGACCACATCACCACGGTGAGCCCGTCGTATGCCGAAGAAATCCAGACCGATGCGCTGGGGTTCGGCCTGCAGGGCCTGCTCGCCTCGCGGCGCAAGGATCTGACCGGCATTCTCAACGGCATTGATACGGACGAATGGAATCCCGCCGCCGACCCCAGCCTCGCGCAACCCTACGATGCGACCGACTTGCGCGGCAAGACCGCCAACAAGCTCGAACTGCAAAGGCGCATGGGGTTGCAAACCGACCCCGAAGCGCCTTTGTTCGGGCTGGTGAGCCGCTTCACGCACCAGAAGGGGCTGGACATGGTGCTCGAAATCGCGGCGCAACTGGTTGCGCTGCCGGCGCAACTGGTCCTTCTCGGCGCGGGCGATGCGGGAATGCAGCGGGCGGCGCTGGAGCTTTCGCACCGCCACTCCGGCCAGATCGGCGCGTATGTTGGGTTTGACGAGGATTTGTCGCACCTGATCGAGGCCGGGGCGGACATCTTTATGATGCCATCGCGGTTCGAGCCGTGCGGCCTCAACCAGATGTTCAGCCAGCGCTACGGCACGCCGCCGGTGGTGCATGCAACCGGCGGCCTGGTTGATACGGTGGTGGATTGCAGCGCGGAGTCCCTGGAGCGCGGCGACGCCAGCGGTTTCAAGTTTTACGATGTAAGCGCGGCTTCCCTGCTGGCCGCCGCGCAACGCGCCGTGGCGGCATACCACGACAAAGAGGTTTGGAAGAAGCTGCAACTGAACGGCATGAGCAAGGATTTCGGTTGGGGCAAGAGCGCCGCAGCCTACCGCGATATTTATGCGCGGCTGATGAGGCAGTAAGGGGGTCGAACAATATGCGTTCGCTGTGGGATGACAGGGAGGCGGAAGCTTGCGGCAGCGAGCTGGAACTGCGCGTGTACAGCTCGCGCCTGCTGGGGCGGGACAAGTCGCTGGTATTGCATGGCGGCGGCAACACTTCGGTGAAAATCGCCGAAACAAACCTGTTCGGCGAAGAAGAGGAAATTCTGTACGTCAAAGGCAGCGGCTGGGATCTGGAAACCATCGCCGCTGCCGGGTTCGCGCCGGTTCGCCTGGATCATCTGAAGAAACTGGCGCAACTGCCCGCGCTGCCCGACACCGAGATGGTCAACCAACTGGTCACACACCAGACCCGCGCCGCCGCGCCGTTGCCTTCGGTGGAGGCGATCCTCCATGCCATCCTGCCTTATTCTTACGTGGATCACACCCACGCCGATGCGATTGTCTCCATCACCAACACGGCGGATGGCGAAGCGCGCATACGCGAAATCTATGGTGATGACGTGGTGGTGATCCCCTATGTCATGCCGGGTTTCGATCTGGCCAGGCTGTGCGCCGGGCGTTTCGCCGCCGAAGCCGGGCCAAAAACGATCGGCATGGTGCTGCTGAACCACGGCATTTTCTCGTTCGGGCAGAGCGCGAAGGAATCCTACCAGCGAATGATCGCGCTGGTGGGCCGCGCCGAGGAATACCTCAGGCGGCGTGGCGCGTGGGAGGTGGCGTTGCCCGCCGCACCCGCCGCGCACAGCGTGGAACTTGCAAGAGAGCAGGCCAAACTGCGCGCCGACATTTCCGGAGCGGCGGGCTTTCCCATGATTGTTGCGCGCCACGCGGATGGCAGGAGCCTGTCCTTCGCCCGCCGCAGCGATGCCGGAACGATCGCGCGGCAAGGCCCGGCCACTCCCGACCACGTGATCCGCACCAAGCGCCTGCCCATGTTGGGGCGCGATGCGGCGGCTTACACGGAAGAATACAAGAAATATTTCCAAATTCACGAGCCGCAGGCGAAAGAGCGCAAAACCATGCTGGATGCGGCGCCGCGTGTAGTGCTGGATGGTGAACTGGGCCTGTGCGCGGCGGGCAGAAGCGCGCAGGATGCCGCCATCGTCGCCGACATTTACCATCACACCATAGACATCATTTTGCGTGCCACCGCGCTGGGCGGTTACCGGGCGCTGCCCGCGAAGGATGTTTTCGATGTCGAGTACTGGGATCTGGAGCAGGCCAAGCTGCGCAAGGGCGGCAAGCCTGCCGCGTTCGCGGGCGAAGTGGCGCTGGTCACCGGCGCGGCATCCGGCATCGGCAAGGCCTGCGTCGAAGCGCTGCTGGCGCGCGGCGCGGCGGTGGCGGCGCTCGACTTGAGCGAGCAGGTCGCCACCATGAAAAGCGGTGCAAATTTCTTCGGGCTGCGTTGCGACCTGACTTCGGAAGAACATTTCAGGCGGGCGCTGGCGCAGGCCGTGGAAAAATTCGGCGGCCTCGACATGCTGGTGCTGAATGCGGGCATCTTCCCCGGCGGCTGCCGCATCGAAGCGCTCAAAACCGAGGAGTGGCAGAAGGTCATGCGCATCAATCTCGATGCCAACCTGATGCTGATGCGCGAGTGCCACCCCTTTCTCAAACTCGCGCCGCGCGGCGGCAGAGTGGTGGTGATCGGCTCCAAAAACGTGCCCGCGCCCGGCCCCGGCGCTGCCGCCTATTCCGCTTCCAAGGCCGCGCTCAACCAGTTGGCGCGGGTCGCCGCGCTGGAGTGGGGCGCAGACAACATCCGCATCAACTCGCTGCATCCCAATGCGGTGTTCGACACCGGTCTGTGGACGCCGGAAGTGCTGGCCGCGCGCGCCAAACATTACGGCTTGACGGTGGACGAATACAAGAAAAACAACGTGCTGAAAACTGAAGTGACCAGCAAAGACGTGGCGGAACTGGCGGCGGAAATGTGCGGGCCGCTGTTTGCCAAAACCACCGGCGCGTGGTTGCCGGTGGATGGCGGGAATGACCGGGTGATTTGATAAGCCGGGCGAGCCGGAAGCCGGGCTTCAGTATGTAGAGAAGGCGGCTTCCCAATTTTTGCTCCGGCTTGTCCGGCTTGGGTTAATTTCCCCTCGATTCGCCGCCTTACCGCGCCTCTTCCCTTCGCCGCAACGCCCGCCACATCCACCAGCCGAACGCCGCGACCGCCATGCCGGCCAGCCATAGCGGCAACAGGGCGGGCTGGTTCCATTTCCGGCGCAGCTCGTCGCGCTGCTCGGCTTCGATGCGCAGGTATTTGAGGTTGTTGTTCGCCATCTTGTTGGGCTTGCTGTTGTGCAGCCATCCGTGGCGCAACACGTAGTCCCTGGGGTGATGGCCCCACAGCCACGGCGAATCGCGGCGCAGAATTTCCAGCATGTCGTCTATGATTTTCTGCCGCGCCGCGCTGTTCGGCATGTTCTTCATCTGTTCGAACAGGCGGTCGTATTCCGGGTTGCTGTAATTGGCCGCATTCTCGCCGCCCTTGCCCACCTTGGCTTGCGGGCCGTGCAGCAGGAACAGGAAGTTCTCCGGGTCGGGGTAGTCCGCGTTCCAGCCGAAGTAGAACAACTGCGTATCGCCCCGGCGCACCTTGTCCTGAAAGCGGTTGTAGTCGGTGCTGCGCGCCACCAGTTGTAGGTTGAGCTTGTCGAATTGCTTGCGCAGCCAGTCCAGGCGGGACTTGTTGCCGACGCCCGTGGCCGTGGTGTCGAGGTAGATCACCAGCGGCTGCCTGGTTTTTTCATCCAGGCCGCCCGGATAGCCCGCCTCGGCCAGCAGCTTTTTTGCCGTTTCGATGGGCTTGCGCACGGGCGCTCCATTCACCCAGTCGTACACATAAGGGTTGATGCCTGCTTCGCCTTCGAGATAGCCGAATATGCCGGGCGGAATGGGTGACTGCGCCGCGATGCCGCGCCCGTTGGCGAAGATGGAAATGAATTCCTCGAAGTCTATTGCAATAGAAATGGCGCGGCGCAGCTTGCTCGCCCTTTCAGGATTGCAAGAAGATTCATTTCGTTTGCCCCCTCTCCCATCGGGGTAACCAGCGACTTGCCCGCTTGCGGGCCTAGTCGAATGGCTAGTAGTTTCATCAGAGGGTTGGGGTGGGGGAGCGCCCGCTGGGCTAGCGCAGCTCCCGCCCACCACCGGATCCAGCCAGTTGAACCCCATGTACATGGTGGAGGTGGCGACCGAGGTGGAGAGCGTGATGCCCTGTTCCTTCATCTCGTCGGTGACATTGGTCTCGCCGGTTACATTCACCTGCACCGCCTGATCGAAGCTGTCGGAACTGATGCCGGAAGCATCGTAATAGCCTTGCAGGAACTTGTTCCAGTAGGGGATGGTTTCCTTCTCCAGGCTGAACACCACCTTGTCTATCAGCGGCAGCGGCTTGCCCGCATCCGCCAGCAGCCCGGCTTCTTTATCGCCCGGCTCGCCTTCGGCGGGATAGTTCTCGCCGGAAAAATTCGGGTTGCGGCTCAGCACCATGCGCTGGTTGGGGTTGTTCTCCGACAGGTAATACGGCCCGCTGCCCACCGGCCACCAGTCCAGCGTGATGTTGCGCTCGCGCATACCCGGTTGCGCGTAGAAGCGCTCGGCCTCAACCGGCATCGGCGCAAAAAATGGCATCGCCAGCCAGTAGGCAAACTGCGGGTACTTGCCGTACACCTTGATGCGGTAGGTGTATTCATCCGCTGTCTGCGCGCCTTCCAGCGGATAATCGTCCAGGTCGAGAAAGGTGCCGGGTTGCGCCTTTTGCGCTTGCTTCAGGGTATCCGCGTAACCCTTGAGGCCGACGACATATTCCGCCATCAGCCCTGCGATCGGCGAATGGATGGAGGGGTGCGCCAGCCGCTTGATCTGGTACACGTAGTCCGCCGCCCTGGCTTCGCGCGTGCCGCTGTGCGGGAAATCGCTCAACGCGCGGATGTCATGCAAATCGCCGGGTTTAAGCGCGAGGTATTCCGGCCTGCCCTGGGCGTCGCGCGCGAATGCCGGGTGCGGCTGGTAGCGCTGGCCGGGGCGCAACTGAATCTCGTACTCGCTGTACGCGACCTTTTCGGCGGGCGCATCATCCGGCAGAGGCCGGTTGTCCTTGTCCAGATAGCGCACGGCGGGTAGCGAGACCGCCGCCTGCGGCACCAGCGAGTACGGGCGTTTCAGGTAGTGGTATTGCAGCGGCGGCCGGTAGATTTGCGCGAGAAAGACATACTCGTTTTCGCTGTAGGCCTGCGCCGGATCGAGATGCTTGGGGCGCTCGGTAAACGCCGTGTAGAAGATGGGCCTGCCCTTGTCCGCCGCCGGATAGGGGTTGTTCCACAATCCGCCGTCGCAGGCGGCGAGCAGCAGGAGCAGCAAACAGGAGAGCCTTTTCATGGCGGCAAGTTTATCCGAAACAGGCGAAAATTGACGCAGAATAAAACCCGGCTTCGCGGTAAAATTAACCATTTTCAGCCCATTCATGAACCCGCTACTCGACTTTACTGGCCTGCCGCGTTTCGCGGAGATCAAACCCGAACATGTTGCTCCGGCGGTGGGGCAACTGCTGGCGGAAAATCGCGCGCTGGTCGCGCGCCTGCTGGCCGATGGCAGCGCTCCCGCCTGGGATAATTTCATGCAGCCGCTGGCCGATGCCAACGAGCGGTTGACGCGCGCCTGGGGGCAGGTCGGGCATTTGAACGCGGTGATGAACAGCGAGGCGTTGCGCGAGGTATACAACGCCAGCCTGCCCAAGGTTACCCAATATTACGCCGAGCTGGGGCAGAACCTCGAACTGTTCAACAAGGTGAAAGCGATCCGCAACGGCGCGGAATTTGCGGGCCTGGGCGCGGCGCGCCGGAAGATCATCGAGAACGAGTTGCGCGATTTCCGTTTGGGCGGGGCCGAATTGCCGGAAGCGGACAAGGCGCGTTTCCTCGCCATTCAGGAAGAGCATTCCACGCTGTGCTCGCGTTTTTCCGACAATGTTCTGGATGCCACCAACGCTTACACCTGGCTGGTTACCGGCGAAACCGAACTGTCCGGCATTCCCGCCGACGAGCGCCAGGTTGCGGCCGAGGCGGCACAGGCCGCCGCCAAAACGGGCTGGCTGTTCACCCTGAAAGCGCCATCCTACCTGCCGCTGATGCAATATGCCGACAACCGCGCCCTGCGCGAGCGCATGTACGCGGCCTACAGCACCCGCGCCAGCGAGATGGGCAAAGCGGAGCTGGACAACACCCCGCTGATGCAAAAAATTCTCAAGCTGCGCGCCGAAGAGGCGCACATGCTGGGCTTCGCCAGTTTTGCCGAGCTGTCGCTGGCGACCAAGATGGCAAACACGCCGCAACAGGTGATGGATTTCCTGCGCGAACTGGCGCGCCGCGCCCGCCCGTATGCAGAAAGGGATCTGGCCGAACTGCGCGAGTTCGCCCGCTCGCAACTGGGCATCGCCGACTTGCGGGCGTGGGATGTGAGCTATGCCAGCGAGCATTTGCGCCGGCAACGCTATGCTTTTTCCGAGCAGGAGGTGAAACAATTCTTCCCGGAAGACAAGGTGCTGCCGGGCATGTTCAAGCTGGTGGAAACGCTGTACGGGCTGCATGTGCGACCCTCTTCGGCGCCAGTCTGGCACGAGGATGCCCGCTTCTTCGACATTATCGAGGGCGGGCGGTTGGTCGGGCAGTTCTATCTCGATCTGTATGCGCGCAACAGCAAGCGCGGCGGGGCATGGATGGATGATGCCATCACGCGCAGGCGCATACCTTCCGGCATCCAGACTCCGGTTGCCTATCTGAATTGCAACTTTGCTTCTCCTGTCGGAGGCAAGCCTGCTCTTTTCACCCACGACGAAGTCATCACCCTGTTTCACGAGTTCGGTCACGGCCTGCATCACCTGCTCACCGAGGTGGACGACCTCGCAGTATCCGGCATCAACGGCGTGGAGTGGGATGCGGTGGAGCTTCCCAGCCAGTTTATGGAAAACTTCTGCTGGGAATGGGAGGTGTTGCAGGATATGACCCGCCATGCGGGCACGGGGGAAAAATTGCCGCGCGCGCTGTTCGACAAAATGCTGGCGGCAAAAAACTTCCAGAGCGGTTTGCAGGTTCTGCGGCAGATCGAGTTCTCCCTGTTCGACATGCGGCTGCATTGCGATTTCGACCCCGGCGGCAGCAAGAGCGTGCAGCGGTTGCTCGATGAGGTGCGCGGCGAAGTGGCCGTTCTGATCCCTCCCGCGTTCAACCGCTTCCAGAACAGTTTTTCGCATATTTTCGCGGGCGGTTATGCGGCGGGCTATTACAGCTACAAATGGGCGGAAGTCTTGTCAGCCGACGCATACAGCCTGTTCGAGGAAAACGGTGCGCCCAATCTGACGGCGGGCCTGCGCTTTCGCGGCGAAATACTGGCGGTGGGTGGCTCTCGCTCCGCCATGCAATCCTTCGTCGCGTTTCGCGGGCGCGAGCCCGCGATTGATGCGCTGCTGCGCCACGGCGGATTGCTGGAAGAAAACGGCGCGGATGATCTGGGTTAAACTCCCGCATCTTTCACGACGCAACCGGATGGAGGGAGAAATGAAATCACGCTTTATCCTGGCCGGAATACTGGCGGCAGCAGTGAGCAACGTACCGGCGGGGGAGTTGTATCGCTGGGTGGATCAGTCGGGAAAAGTGCATTACGGCGATGTGCCTGCGGCGGAAGCGGTGAAACCCGAGCAGAAGAAATTCGCGGACCCCGCAACGCCGGATGCCGCCTTGCCGTATGAAACGCGCCGCGCCAGGGAAGCTTTCCCGGTCACGCTCTATGTGGCGGATAACTGCAAAGAACCGTGCCAGCGGGCCCGCGATTTGTTGAACAAGCGAGGCGTTCCGTTCACCGAGAAAAACCTGGTCAGCCAGGAAGACGTTGACTTCTTCCGCAAAATGTCCGGGGTAGAGACCGTTCCCGTGCTGGTTGTCGGAAAGAATTGGCTCAAGGGTTTCTGGGCGGAACAATGGAATGGCGAGCTGGATATTGCCGGCTATCCCAAGACGCCCCCATACGGGTTCCAGCCGGCAGTTCCTCCGCCCCCGGCCCGGAAACCGCCCGCGCAACCCGCTCCCGAACCCGCTCCCGAAACTGCGCCACCCCTTGGCGGTGAATAGTGGTGAGGCCTTCCGAGGCCTTCGCCGCTTGCCCGCTCGCCCATCAGCCATCCCCATTCACCATCCCCATTCAGCCTATCGCAGCGAGGCACCGTATGGTATATTCCGCGCCTGGCTTGACATGAGGCGCGGGGTGCGTGTTGTTGCATGCCGCAGCCATGGGGCCAGATAATGGAACGCGATTTTCAAACTTAACCCAAGGATCAAACCATGCTAAGAATTTTCAAACTTGCCGCTTTCGCCATCCTTGGCGCATTGGCTGCAAGCCCGGTATATGCCGAGAACAAAGCCGTTGCGGTGGTGAACGGCACCCCCATTCCCCAGGAGCGCCTGGAGCTCCACATCAAGGCCGCAGCCGCCCAAGGCCAGCAGGACACTCCGGAGTTGCGCAAGGCCATTCGGGACAGATTGATAGACAGTGAATTGCTGTCCCAGGAGGCAATCAAGAAGGATCTCGACAAGCAACCCGAAACGGCCCAAAACCTGATACTGACCCGACAAACCGTGCTGGCTAACGCATTTATGCTGGACTATGTGAAAGGCCACCCCATCGGCGAAGACGTGCTCACGCAGGCATATGAAACCGCGAAGAAAAGCGCCGGAAACAAGGAATACAATGTGCGCCACATCCTGGTGGAAAAGGAGGCTGATGCAAAATCCATAGCGGCCAAACTGAAAAAGGGCGGCAAGTTCGACAAGCTGGCGGAAGCCAACTCCAAAGACGCTGGCTCCAAGAGTCGCGGCGGAGACCTGGGGTGGGTTCCGGTCGGCAGTATTCCCACCACTTATGTAAAACCTTTCGCCGATGCCGTGATGAACCTGACCAAGGGGCAGGTCAGCGAGCCGGTGCAGTCACAATTCGGCTGGCATGTCATCAAGCTGGAAGACGTGCGCGACCTCAAGTTGCCCGCTTACGAGGAAGTCAAGCCGCAAATCATGCAGAGCCTGCAACAACAGGCAGTGCAAAAAATGCTTGCAGAGCTCCGATCCAAGGCAAAGATCGAGTAATTCGGCGAGGCAAACCCCGGCCATGCCGGGGGCAGGGGCAGCCCCTCAGTTGGGCTTGACGGTTCCGGCGGTCATTGCAGCTTTCCTGATGGCATTGCGCTCCCGTTTTATCCTTCATGGCAGAGGCGTGCGAAGCGGGTGACGATCACACTTTCCGGCCCGCATTACCGGGCACTTCTAAAAATTACCCGTTCATGCTTCGACTGGCCCTAAGTCACTACTTAAGCGCGAACATATAACTTGCTGATTTACAATAGTGCCCGCTCGCACTGCGCTTTTCGAAGTGCAATTTTCAGAAGTGCCCCACAGTCATATGAGCAACGAAACATTACAGGCCGTGCGCGGCATGAACGATATCCTGCCGGACGAGGCCGAACTGTGGCTGTGGTTCGAGGACGTGGTGCGCGCGTGGCTGGAGAGCTACGGCTACCGCAACATCCGCATGCCGCTGCTGGAGCCGACGGCGCTGTTCAAGCGCGCCATCGGCGAGGTGACCGACATCGTCGAGAAGGAGATGTACAGCTTCGCGGATGAACTGAACGGCGACCTCCTGACGCTGCGCCCGGAGGGCACGGCTTCCTGCGTGCGCGCCGCCTTGCAGCACAACCTGCTGTACAATGCGCCGCAGCGTTTGTACTACAGCGGCGCGATGTTCCGCCACGAGCGCCCGCAGAAGGGCCGCTACCGCCAGTTTCACCAGATCGGCGTGGAGGCGCTGGGCTTCGCCGGGCCGGACATTGATGCCGAGATGATCCTGATGTGCGCGCGGCTGTGGCGCAAGCTGGGCATCCGCGATGTGGCGCTGCAAATCAATACGCTGGGAGATACGGCGGCGCGGCACCGCCACCGCGAGAAACTGATCGCGTATTTCGAACGGCACAAGGATGCGCTGGATGCCGATGCGATGCGGCGCCTGCACAGCAACCCGCTGCGCATCCTCGACAGCAAGAACCCGGCGATGCAGGAACTGGTTGCCGCTGCGCCGAAGCTGATGGATGAGCTGGAAGACGAAGCATTGCAGCATTTCGCGGCGGTGCAGGCAATCCTGAAACGCCACGAGGTGGCGTTCGAGATCAACACGCGGCTGGTGCGCGGTCTGGATTACTACAACCGCACCGTATTCGAGTGGGTCACCACGCGCCTCGGCGCGCAGGGCACGGTCTGCGCGGGCGGGCGCTTTGACGGCCTGTTCGGGCAGCTCGGCGGCAAGCCTGCACCGGCCTGCGGTTTCGCCATGGGCATCGAGCGTTTGCTGGCACTGTTGCGGGAAGACGGCATGGAAAATCCGCCCGCGCCGCTGGACGTTTATCTGGTGCATCAGGGCGAACTGGCGGACAAATTGGCGGGCGTGGCTGCGGAACAGTTGCGCGATGCCGGATTGCGCGTGCTGCTGCATTGCGGCGGCGGCGGTTTCAAGTCGCAGATGAAAAAGGCGGATGCCAGCAACGCCTGTTGCGCGGTCATCATCGGCGACGACGAGGCGCGGGCCGGACAGGCCACGCTCAAGCCATTGCGCGGCGGCGAACAAGTGTGTGTGGCGCTCGGCGAGTTGCCGGGCAGGATTCATGAACTGGTAAAACAATAGGGTGGGAATGATGGCGGCGCTGGATCTGGAAGAGCAGGAACAGGTAGAAACGCTCAAGGCGTGGTGGAAAGAAAACGGCAAGTGGCTGCTGCTGGCGCTGGCGCTGATACTGGGCGGTTACGCCGCGATACAGGGCTGGCGATCTTACCAGTCCAACCAGGCGCTCGCGGCCTCCACACTGTTCCACGAACTGACCAGACAGATCGAGAGCGGCGATCCCAGGCGCATCAACGATGCGGCGGATGCCGTGACCGCCAATTACGGCGGCAGCGCCTACGCGCCGCGCGCCTTGTTGCTGGCCGCGCAGGTCAATATCCAGACCGGGGATCCGGCGCGCGCCAGGACGCAACTGCAATGGGTAATCAAACACGCCGATGAAGAGGGGCTGAAGAACGTGGCGCGCCTCAATCTGGCGGGCGTGCTGCTGGATGAAAAAAATTTTGCCGGGGCGCAGGAACTGATCGAAGCTCCGCATCCCGAATCTTTCGATGGCCTGTATGCCGATCTCAAGGGTGACGTATTGAGCGCGCAGGGCAAGAAAGAGGAAGCACGCGCCGCCTACCGGAAGGCGCTGGAAAAAACCGATGTCAAAAACACTTATCACAGCCTGATCCGCATGAAGCTGGAAGCCCTCGGTGACAAGAAGTGAAAGACAGTGAAAAATTCTGCTGCGCCAGGATGCCCGCGCGGGCGGGAGTTTTCCTGTTGCTGACTTTGCTTGCGGGCTGCTCCACCATTTCCGGCTGGTTTGGCAGCGGCAAGACCGGCAAGGAACCGGCAAGGCTGGCCGAGTTCAGGGAAAGCGCAAAACTTGAAGTGCGCTGGCAGCGCGGCGTGGGCGAGGCGGGCGCCAACGTGCTGCAACCTGCGGTGATGCGTGACGCCGTGTATGCGGCGAACGCCAGGGGCGAGGTGTTCCGCCTGGAGCGCGCCACCGGCAAGCAGGTATGGCAAGCCGACAGCGGTTTTGCCATCACCGGCGGAGTGGGTGCGGGCGAAGGCCTGCTGCTGGTCGGCAGCATGAAAGGCGATCTGGCGGCCTTTGAAGAAGATGGCAGGTTGCGCTGGAAGGCCAAGGTGTCCAGCGAGGTGCTGAGCGCGCCCCAGGTGATCAACGGCATGGTGGTGGTGCGCACCGGCGACGGGCGCATAGCCGGTTTGAGCGCGATAGACGGGTCGCGGCAGTGGCTGTACGAGCGCTCGACCCCGTCGCTGATCGTGCGCAACCACGCCGGGGTGGGCATCGAGAGCGGCACGGTATACGCCGGTTTCGCCGGCGGCAAGCTGGCGGCGATCGGCCCGGCCAACGGCATCACCGTGTGGGAGGCGACCGTATCGCAGCCGCGCGGCAACACCGAGCTGGAGCGCATCAGCGACATTACCAGCCTGCCGGTGGCAGATGCCGAGCAGGTTTGCGCGGTGTCCTTCCAGGGGCGCGTCGCCTGCTTCGGCGCGGCGCAAGGCAGCCTGCTGTGGAGCCGCGACCTGTCCAGCGACAAGGGGCTGGCCATGCAGGGCAAAGCGCTGTACGTGACCGACGCCAGCGGCGGGTTGTCGGCGCTGGATAAAAGCAGCGGCAGCTCGCTGTGGAAAAGCGATCAATTGTTCATGCGCCAGACCTCGGCGCCTATTGTGTCGGGCAACCATGTGGTGGTGGGCGACTACGAAGGCTACCTGCACGCGCTGAGCCGCGAGGACGGGAGCATGGCGGCGCGCATCCGGACCGATGGCAGCGGCATCGTGGCCGCGCCGGTAAAGCTGGATGACGGCCTGCTGGTACAGACGCGCGACGGCGGCCTGTATTCGGTTGCCATCCATTAACTGCTTGTAGCTCGTAGCCTGTTGCTTGTAGCTTGTAGCTTGTAGCGCGCCCATGGCGCGCTGCAAATTTTGAAGGTTCCCAAACTTGCTGCCCACCCTCGTCCTCGTCGGACGCCCCAACGTCGGCAAATCCACGCTGTTCAACCGCCTGACGCGCAGCCGCGACGCGCTGGTGGCCGATCAGCCCGGGTTGACGCGCGACCGCCACTACGGGCGCGGGCGCATCGGCGAGCGGCCATTCCTGGTGGTGGATACCGGGGGTCTTGAGCCGGTGGCCAAGGAAGGCATCCTGTTCGAAATGGCCAGGCAGACGCGGCAGGCGGTGGCCGAGGCCGACATCGTGCTGTTTCTGGTGGATGGGCGCCAGGGGGTGACGCCGCAGGACAAGATCATCGCCGAACAGTTGCGCAGGACCGGGCGCCCTTTGCTGCTGCTGGTCAACAAGGCGGAAGGGATGCAGCGCGCCGCCGCCGGCGAGTTTTACGAGTTGGGAATCGGCGAACCGCTGCCGATTTCTTCCGCGCACGGGGACAATGTCAGCGAGATGGTGGAACTCGCGCTGGAAGGCCTGCCCGCGCAGGAGAGCGCCGAAGAAGAAGAGTCCGATCATCCAAAAATAGCCATCGTTGGCCGCCCCAACGTCGGCAAATCCACACTGGTCAATGCTATCCTCGGCGAGGAGCGGGTCATCGCTTTCGATCAGCCCGGCACCACGCGCGACAGCATCTACATTGATTTCGAGCGCGCCGGCCGCCACTACACCATCATTGACACTGCTGGCGTGCGCCGCCGGGGGAAAATTGACGAAGCGATCGAGAAATTTTCCGTGATAAAAACCCTGCAAGCGGTGGAAGACGCCAACGTGGTGGTGCTGGTGGTGGATGCGCGGCAGACCGTTACCGAGCAGGATGCGCATATCGCCGACTTCGTGTTGCAGGCCGGGCGCGCGCTGGTGCTGGCGGTGAACAAGTGGGACGGGCTGGACGACTACCAGCGCGAGACGACCAAGCGCGACATCGGGCGCAAGCTCCACTTTCTCGGATTCGCCAAACTGCATTTCATTTCCGCCCTGCACGGCAGCGGCGTGCCCGGCATACTGAAGTCGGTGAATGAGGCGTATGCCGCCGCGATGGCCAAACTGCCCACGCCCAAGCTGACGCGGGTGCTGATGGATGCGGTGGAAAAACAGCAGCCGCCCCGCTCCCGCTTCCGCCCCAAGCTGCGCTACGCCCACCAGGGCGGCAGCAACCCGCCGCTGATCGTGATCCACGGCAGCGCGCTGGACAAGATACCGGACAGCTACCGCCGCTATCTGGAACGCACTTTCTGCGAAGCCTTCAACCTGCAAGGGACGCCGCTCCGGATCGAATTCAAGTCGGGCAAGAACCCGTTCGCCGATAAAACCCCCAGGCCGCTCACCGAAAGCGAACAGCGCAGCGCGCATCGCGCGCGTATCCGCGGGCGCAGGCTGTATGGCTGATCCGCCTCTGGCTTACCGGAGCTTTAACTTGAAACTCGCGCAGCGAGGGCTTCGCCCTCTCTCCCTCTGGGAGAGAGTAGAGTGAGGGAACGGGCATGGCGAATTTCATAATCAGGGGTGGCTACTCGCCATGCCCGTTAAGGAAACGCTGAGAGCATGAATGGGTTTTTTAGAAGCGCCCACAAGGTTTACTGTGACACCAGCTCTTTCAGCATGTACGGCAGTATCCCGCCGTTGCGGTAATAATCCACCTCGATAGGCGTATCAATGCGCAGCAGCAGCGGCACTTGCTGCGTGCTGCCGCCCTCGCGGCGGATGGTGAGCGTCACGTCCTGCTGCGGTTTCAGATTTTCGCCCATGCCGCCGATATCGAAGGTCTCCCCGCCGGTCAGGTGCAGTGCGGCGACATCGGTGTTGCCCTTGAATTGCAGCGGCAGCACACCCATGCCGACCAGGTTGCTGCGGTGGATGCGCTCGTAGGATTTCGCGATCACCGCCTTCACTCCGAGCAATTGTGTGCCTTTCGCCGCCCAGTCGCGGCTGGAGCCGGTGCCGTATTCCTCGCCCGCGAATATTACCGTGGGCGTGCCGCCGGCAATGTGTTTCATCGCCGCGTCGTAG
This sequence comes from Nitrosomonadales bacterium, assembly GCA_016223025.1. Classification (GTDB taxonomy): domain Bacteria; phylum Pseudomonadota; class Gammaproteobacteria; order Burkholderiales; family Gallionellaceae; genus VIKH01. The sequence continues at coordinate 38,306 of JACRPU010000013.1, forward strand.
ATTGTCATCTGCTCGCCCCGGTACAGCGTGTAGCCGCCCTCGATGCGGCTGCCGTCGGTCATTGCGGGTAGCATCAGGTTCCTGATGCGGGCGTTGGCAAAGGTGCCGCGCAGCATCACCTCGTGGTTGCCGCGCCGCGCGCCATAGCTGTTGAAGTCCTTTGCTTCGACTTTGTGGCTCTGCAAATATTTTCCTGCGGGGGTGGCCGCCTTGAAGCTGCCCGCCGGGCTGATGTGGTCGGTGGTGACAGAGTCGCCGAATATCGCCAGCGCTTTTGCACCAACGATGCCGCCGAGGGTTTGATGCTCGCGTAGCGAGCCGTTTGCCCCCTCGCCCTCCGGGAGAGGGTTGGGGTGAGGGAAATCATCGAAGAACGGCGGGCGCGCGATATAGGTGGAATCATCCCACTGGTACAGATTTCCGGCGGGGGCAGGAATTGCGTTCCACAGCGGCAGGTCGCGGGTGAGATCGGCATACAGTCGGCGGTAGGTTTCCGGGTCAGAGGCATATTTCATCGTTGTCTGCACTTCGGCGCTGTTTGGCCAGATGTCTTTCAGATAAACAGGCTGGCCGTCCTTGCCCTTGCCCATCGGCTCGGTGTCGAGGTTGATGTTCGCCTTGCCCGCGATGGCGTAGGCCACCACCAGCGGCGGGCTGGCCAGGAAGTTGGCCTTGATGCTGGCGTGGACGCGCGCCTCGAAATTGCGGTTGCCGGACAGCACGGCGGCGGCAATCAGGTCATGGGCGGCAATCGCTTCTTCCAGCCGCGCATCCAGCGGGCCGGAATTGCCGATGCAGGTGGTGCAACCGTAGCCGGCGAGGCTGAAGCCGAGTTGCGCCAGGGGAGCCAGCAGGCCGGCTCTGGCGAGATATTCGGTCACCACGCGCGAACCGGGGGCGAGCGAAGTCTTGACGTGCGGTTTGACGCGCAAGCCTTTCGCCACGGCCTTCTTCGCCAGCAGGCCCGCCGCCAGCAGCACGCCGGGGTTGGAGGTGTTGGTGCAGCTCGTGATTGCGGCGATCAGCACGTCGCCGTGGCCGATCTCGACGGGAGGCAGCATCTCGTCCGCAGTTTCGCAGCGCACCGACGCGCTCGGATGATCGTCGGCCATTTCCATTTCGCTGCGGTTTATTGCGCCTTCCTGGCGCCCGCCGCCGGAAACGGGGATACAGGCGTTACCGCTGCGGTCCGGCAGCTCCGTGGCATAACGTTTGTCCAGCTCGGCAGCCGGTTTGTTGAAACCGCTTTCCGCAATGGGTTTGCTGAACAGGGTAGTGAACGTCTCTTTCATCTTCGGCAGTGCGATGCGGTCTTGCGGGCGCTTGGGGCCGGCCAGAGAGGGCTCGATGCTGTCCAGGTCAAGTTCCACCACGCTGCTGTAATCAATGCTGCCTGCCTGCGGGATGCCGAACAGGTCTTGTGCCTTGAGGTAGGATTCGAAGGCTTCCACTTCTTCGCCGGTACGCCCGGTGTAGCGCAGGTAGTCCACGGCGATTTCATCCGCCGGGAAAAAACCCAGGGTCGCGCCATATTCCGGCGCCATGTTGGCGATGGTGGCGCGGTCCGGGAGGGTGAGGGCGGCAGTGCCTGCGCCGAAGAACTCCACGAACTTGCCGACGACTTTTTGTTTGCGCAGCAGCTCGGTGACGGTCAGCACCAGATCGGTCGCCGTCACGCCTTCGCGCAGCTTGCCTTTGAGATGGACGCCGGCCACGTCCGGCGTCAGAAAATACACCGGCTGACCGAGCATTCCGGCTTCCGCCTCGATGCCGCCCACGCCCCAGCCAACCACGCCGAGGCCGTTAATCATGGTGGTGTGGCTGTCGGTGCCGACCAGCGTGTCCGGGTAATACACCCCATCCTTGCGCAGCACGCCGCGCGCCAGATATTCCAGGTTGACCTGGTGTACGATGCCGATGCCGGGCGGCACCACCTTGAAGGTGTCGAACGCCTGCATGCCCCATTTCATGAAGCGGTAGCGCTCCTTGTTGCGCTCGAACTCCAGCTCCATGTTGAGCTTCAAGGCATCGGGGCGGTTGTAGTAATCCACCTGCACCGAGTGGTCCACCACCAGGTCAACGGGAACCAGCGGCTCGATGATTTTCGGGTCCTTGCCCATTCTGGCTGCGGCATCCCGCATCGCGGCGAGGTCGGCCAGCAGCGGGATGCCGGTAAAATCTTGCAGCACGATGCGCGCCACCACGAACGGGATTTCTTCGCTGCGCTGCGCGTTTGGCTGCCAGTTCGCCAGTTCGCGCACATGCCTTTCGCTCACTTTGTTGCCGTCGCAGTTGCGCAGCACCGATTCCAGCACGATGCGGATGGAAACGGGCAGACGGGAAATCTTGCCCAGCCCAGCCGCTTCCAGCGCGGGCAGCGAATACAGCGTGCCGGTTTTGCCGTTGGCGAGAGGGAAGGGGCGGCGCGAGTCGAACAGATTGTGCGGCATGGCCAGTGACTCCCTGTGAAACTGCATGAGAAACAGCAAGTGAGTTGCCGGGGATTATATCGCGGTGCGGCAGTAGGTTGGGCAAAGCGAAGCGTGCCCAACATTGATGCCGAAAAACTTTTTGCCCCCGAATGATGCTTTCGCTCTTTGTGTACGCTTCGCTTTGCCCAACCTACGAGAAGGCGGCTTCCCAATTTCGGTTCCGGCTCGCCCGGCTTAGGGCTATGATGAAAGCATCGTTATTCAAGGGAGGATGCCATGCATTTTCGTGATCGTGATGATGCCGCGCACCAGCTCGCGGAAAAGCTGGATTCTTACCGTGGCCAGCGCCCGCTGGTGCTGGCGATCCCGCGCGGGGCGGTGCCGATGGCCGGCATTATCGCCAAAGCGCTGGGCGGCGAAATGGACGTGGTTCTGGTGCGGAAAATGCGCGCGCCAGCCAATCCGGAACTGGCTATCGGCGCGGTGGACGAAACCGGCTGGACCTATCTGGCCGACTATGCCCGGCAGATGGCGGACGAAGACTACATCGAAGCGGAAAAGAATACCCAGCTTGAAGTGATGCGCGAGCGACGCGCCCAGTACACGCCGGTGCGCCCGCCGCACGACCCGGCGGGGCGGGTAGTGATCGTGGTGGACGACGGCCTGGCCACCGGCGCCACCATGATTGCGGCGCTGCACGCATTGCGCGCCCGAAACCCGAAAAAACTGGTCTGCGCCGTTCCGGTAGCGCCTCCCGATACATTGAGAAAAGTGGAAGCCTATGCGGACGAAGTGGCCTGCCTGTTCGCTCCCGAATATTTTAATGCGGTGGGGCAGTTTTATATGGATTTTCCCCAGGTCGGCGACAAGGAAGTAATCGCGTTGCTGAAGGCACCTTAACGTGAATCTCGCGCAGCGAGGGCATACTGTACCCCTCTCCTTCCGGGATAACCAGCCTGCGTGTGTTGTTGGGGCTTCAGCCCCTTAGCGTGAAATACATTTACGAAAACAGCCGTATGTTGCATGGAATCAATCTGTTACTCTGTGGATAAGTTCAGGCCCAGTAGAACCTATTTCATAATCAGGGGCGCTGCGCTTCTGCTGCATGAAAGTTAGTGCAAATTCTGTCCAGCCTCTGGCTGGTAACAGATTTGCCTGCCCTTGCGGTACAACCACGGCGTACCTCTTGCGGGTGTACTTGGCTGCGGCTTCTTGCAGCCTGGTCGAGTGGCTATAACCAAACACTTGGCAACCGTCTTCTGGTTGCTTAGTGGGATGCCTAGATGCCACGGTTTTGACGTTTTGACCAAGTCGTTTTAACCAATCTGTTCTGTGTAATTCCGTTAAAATCTGCCCCATTAAACCTTCATGCATTTATTCAACCCGAAACCTGTTCACATGACAACCATCCGCCAGGAAGACCTCATCTCCAGCATCGCCGATGCGCTGCAATTCATTTCCTACTACCACCCGCTCGACTATATCCAGTCACTGGGAAAAGCCTACGAGCGCGAGCAGTCGCCCGCAGCGCGCGATGCCATCGCGCAGATACTCTCCAACTCGCGCATGAGCGCGCAGGGGCACAGGCCGATCTGCCAGGACACCGGCATCGTGACGGCATTCGTCAAGATCGGCATGGGCGTGCGCTGGGATGCAAAGATGAGCGTAAGCGATATGGTCAACGAAGGCGTGCGCCGCGCTTATTTGCACCCGGACAACATGCTGCGCGCTTCGGTGCTGTCCGACCCCGCCGGTGCGCGCAAGAACACGCGCGACAACACGCCCGCCGTGATCCATTACGAGATCGTCGCCGGTGATAAGGTCGAGGTCATTCTCGCGGCAAAAGGAGGCGGCTCGGAAAACAAATCCAAGTTCGTTGCGCTCAATCCCTCGGACAGCATCGTGGACTGGGTGCTGGAGACCGTGCCCGAGATGGGCGCGGGCTGGTGCCCGCCGGGGATACTCGGCATCGGTATCGGCGGCACGGCGGAGAAGGCCATGCTGCTCGCCAAGGAAGCGCTGATGGAGCCGGTGGACATCCAGGAACTGCAAACGCGCGGCGCGAAGAACCGCGTGGAGGAATTGCGCCTGGAACTGTACGAGAAGGTCAACGCGCTGGGCATCGGCGCGCAGGGGCTGGGCGGACTCACCACGGTGGTGGACGTGAAAATCAAGGACTATCCCACGCACGCCGCCAGCCTGCCGGTGGCGATGATCCCCAACTGCGCCGCGACGCGCCACATCCACTTCACGCTCGATGGCAGCGGCCCGGCGGTGCTGGTGCCGCCCTCGCTGGATGATTGGCCAAAGATTGAGTGGAAAGCTTCCGCCGACTCGCGCCGCGTCAACCTCGACACCATCACGCGCACGGAAATCGCAAGCTGGAAGCCGGGCGAGACGCTGCTTCTGAACGGCAAGCTGCTCACCGGACGCGATGCCGCACACAAGCGCATCGCCGACATGCTGGCGCGCGGCGAAAAACTGCCGGTAGATTTCAGCAGCCGCTTTATCTACTACGTCGGCCCGGTGGATCCGGTGCGCGACGAAGTGGTCGGCCCCGCCGGCCCCACCACCGCGACGCGCATGGATAAATTCACCGAGATGATGCTGGCCAAGACCGGCCTGATCGGCATGGTAGGGAAATCCGAGCGCGGCCTCGAGGCTATCGAGGCCATCAAGCGGCACAAGGCCGTTTACCTGATGGCTGTGGGCGGCGCGGCCTATCTGGTATCCAAGGCGATCAAAGCATCGAAGGTGCTGGCCTTCGCCGACCTGGGGATGGAAGCGATTTACGAATTCACCGTGCAGGATATGCCGGTCACCGTGGCGGTGGACAGCAACGGTACCTCGGTGCATGAAACCGGCCCGGCGGAATGGCGCGCGAAGATCGGCAACGCGGTAAAAACCTGAATGTTTTTTCCTGGATTATTCAGAGGCATGAACCTTAAAAACTCTGTCAGCCACAGAGAACACAGAGATCACAGAGTAAAAACAAACGGTTGAACCAAGAAATTGATTCACCTTTTTGGTGTGCCATCAAAACGTGTAGTACCACTGATTTCTCTGTGTACTCTGTGTTCTCTGTGGCTTGAATTGAGGTTTTTTGGATGAAATGAAAAAC
>JACRPU010000021.1 GCA_016223025.1 Nitrosomonadales bacterium
CCAAAACCTAAAAAACTGAAGCAGGAGTTCGCTGTGCCATCTAATCTTCGTAACAAAGCGCCGTCTTCTCTCGACATTTCCGTCCCAATCCACCCGTGGCGGATGGTTCTACCGTAATTACGTGAATACCCCACTTACTTTATCGGTCATGACGGTTACCCCTGACTACAAATCCAACAACACCCTCCCCGGATATTCCAACGCTTCCTTGATAGCGACAAGAAACTGCACCGCTTCGCGTCCATCAATAATGCGATGATCGTAGGACAGCGCCAAATAATTCATCGGTCGTATCACCACCTGCCCGCTCTCCGCCACCGGCCTGTCTTTGGTGGCATGGATGCCGAGGATGGCAGATTGAGGTGGGTTGATGATGGGGGTGGAAAGCATGGAGCCGAACACGCCGCCGTTGGTGATGGAGAAAGTGCCGCCGGAGAGTTCCTCCAGCGTCAGCTTGCCATCCCTGGCGCGCGCGCCGAAATCGGCGATCTGCTTTTCGATGCCGGCCAATGACAGCTTGTCCGCGTCGCGGATGATGGGCACCACCAGGCCGCGCTCGCTGCCGATGGCGACGCCGATGTCGTAATAGCCGTGGTAGATGATGTCGGCGCCGTCTATCGAGGCATTCAGCAGCGGGAACTTCTGCAAGGCTGCCACCGATGCCTTGACGAAGAACGAGGAGAAGCCCAGCTTCACGCCGTGTTTTTTCTCGAACGCATCCTTGTATTTGTTGCGCAGCTCGATCACCGGCTGCATGTTCACTTCGTTGAAGGTGGTGAGGATGGCGGCGTTCTGCTGCGATTGCAGCAGGCGCTCGGCGATGCGCTGGCGGATGCGCGTCATCGGGACGCGCTGTTCAATACGGTTGCCAGCAACAGCCCCCTCTCCCTGCAAGGGAGAGGGGGTTGGTTTAGCTTCTTGCGCGGTGTTCAATACATCTTCTTTCAGCACGCGGCCAACGCGCCCGCTGCCCGGAATGGCGGCAGTGTCAATTTTATTTTCCGCCGCGATCTTCCGCGCGGCGGGCATCACGGCAGCTTGCGCCCGCGCTTCGGCAGAAGTCTTGGCAGCCACCTGCACGCCGGGCTGCGCTCCGGTATCCAGCAGAGCAATCACTTCGTTGCCTGCCACCTTCTCACCATTCTGCTTGAGAATTTTCACCAGCACGCCGGATTTGACCGCAGGCAATTCCAGCACCACCTTGTCGGTCTCGACATCAATCAGGTTCTCGCCCTCCGCCACCGCTTCGCCCGCCTGTTTGTGCCAGGATAGCAGCGTGGCTTCGGAAAGCGATTCGGAAAGTTGCGGGACCCGGATTTCTATTTGCCGGCCGGTTTCAATGGTCATGGTGTATGGCTCCTGGGACGACACTGATGTCGAGATCGGGGCGGAACGCGGCAGCGATCACTTCCTGCTGCTGCTCGTTGTGTACCGACAGATAGCCCGCTGCGGGTGCGGGCGAAGAAGGCCGCAATGCATAGCCGAGTTTCATACCGGGGCGCAGGTGGCGCAGCAGGTAATGCTGGATGCGGTGCCACGCGCCCTGGTTGCCGGGCTCTTCCTGGCACCAGAATTTCGCGCTTGCGCCGCGCCGCCAGCAGCTCGTAGTAAATCTTGCCGCTGCACGCGATGATGCGCCGCACCTCGCCCGCTTCCAGCGCATCCGCCTCGGCGATGACCGCCCGGAACCCGCCCCGCGCCAGTTCCTCCAGCTTTGATGCCGCATCCTTGCTGCGCAGCAGGCTCTTGGGGGTGAACACGATGAGCGGCTTGCGCGATGGCCGCAACATCTGGCGGCGCAGCAAATGAAACATCTGCGCCGGCGTGGAAGGGACGCATATCTGGATGTTGTAGTCGGCGCACAACTGCATATAGCGCTCGATGCGACCGGAGGAATGTTCCGCGCCCTGGCCTTCGTGGCCGTGCGGCAACAGCATCACCAGCCCGCACAGGCGGCCCCACTTGGCCTCGCCCGAGGTGATGAACTGGTCAATGACCACTTGCGCGCCATTGGCGAAATCGCCGAACTGCGCTTCCCACAGCGTCAGGGTATCCGGCTCGGCGGTGGCATAGCCATACTCGAAAGCCAGCACCGCTTCTTCGGAAAGAATGGAGTTGATCACGATAAAATCCGCCTGCCCGGCTTCCAGGTTGCTCAGCGGCACGTGCAGCCCTTCCTGCCGCTTCGCGCGGTTCTGGTCGTGCAGCTCGGCATGGCGGTGGAAGAACGTGCCCCGACCGCAGTCCTGGCCGGACAGGCGCACCGGATAACCCTCGGTCAGCAGGCTGGCATAGGCCAGGTTTTCCGCCATGCCCCAATCCAGCGCCATCTCGCCGCGCCCCATGGCGCGTCGGTCGCCAATGATTTTCTCGACGCGCGAATGCAGTTTGAAATCCGCCGGGACATCGGTCAGCCGCTCCGCCAGGAATTGCAGGCGCTCGCACGGCACCGCAGTATTGACCGGCGTATCCCAGGGAATATCGGTGTCGTATTTGGCCCAGCGCGCAGCGTGTCCGCACTTGGAATCCGAGCATACCGTCTGCACCGGGCTTACTCCCTCGTCCAGCATGCGCCGGTAAGCGGCGACCATCGCTTCCGGCTCATCCGGTCCAAGCACCGCCGCCTCCGCCAGGCGCCCGGCATACAGGGCGCGCGTGCCCGGATGTTTATTGATAAAACGGTACATGAACGGCTGGGTCACCAGCGGCTCGTCCTGCTCGTTGTGCCCCAGCTTGCGGAAGCACACCAGGTCAATCACCACGTCCCGCCGATACGCCATGCGGTAATCCAGCGCGATCTCGACCGCCCGCAGCACCGCTTCCGGATCGTCCGCGTTGACGTGGAAAACCGGCGCTTCCACCATCTTCGCCGCATCGCTGCAAAACAGCGATGAGCGCGTATCGCGCACATCCGAAGTGGTGAACCCGATCTGGTTGTTGATGACGATATGCACCGTGCCGCCGGTGTGGTAGCCGCGCGTCTGCGACAGGCCGAGCGTCTCCATCACCACGCCCTGGCCGGAAAATGCGGCGTCGCCATGCAGTTGCACCGGCAACACCCGGCTGCCGTCGCGGTCGCCGCAGGTATGCTGGCGCGCGCGCACCGAGCCTTCCACCACCGGGTTGACGATTTCCAGATGCGACGGGTTGAACGCCAGCACGACGTGCATCGCGCCACCCGGAACCGAGATGTCGGACGAGAAGCCGTTGTGGTATTTCACATCGCCCGAAGCCAGATGCCCGGCATGTTTGCCCTCGAATTCGGCGAACAGCATGGACGGCAGCTTGCCCAGGATGTTCACCAGCACGTTCAGCCGCCCGCGGTGCGCCATGCCGATCACCGCCTCCCGCACCCCCTGGCCACCCGCGCGCTGCAACAGGTGATCCAGCAACGGGATCAACGCCTCGCCGCCTTCCAGCGAGAAGCGCTTCTGCCCCACGTATTTGGTGTGCAGGTAACGCTCCAGCGTCTCGGCGGCGGTAAGCCGCTCCAGGATGCGGCGGCGCTGCCCGGCGGAATAATCCGGTATGCCGCGCAGTCCCTCGATGCGCCGCTGCACCCACCGCTTCCGGGAAGTATCGCTGATGTGCATGTACTCCGCGCCCATGCTGCCGCAATAGGTTTGGCGCAGCAGTTGCAGGATTTCGCGCAGGGTCATGCGTCGCGCGTCGGCCAGTTGACCGGCATCGAAAACGGTGTCCAGGTCCGCTTCGCCGAGGCCGTAGCTGGCCGGGTTCAATTCGGGCATTCCGGTCGCGGGATGCCGGTTCAGCGGGTCGAGGGCGGCAACTTGCGCGCCGAGGAAACGGTATGCGCCGATGAGTTGCTGCACGTCGGCCTGCTTGCTTTCAGAGCCTGTTTCCGGCGCGCAAGCGGCGCGCGCTTCCGGCAAGGCAGCAAAGGCGCGGCGGACAGGGCTATGCGCCACATCGCGCGGCGCGCCGGGAGCGGTTTGCAGCGCATCGAAACACGCGCGCCAGGCATCGGGGATGGCTGCCGCACCGGCGAGGTAATCTTCGTACAACCCCTCGATGAATCCGCCGTTCATTCCGAATAACGCGGACGTGTCCCGCATGGCCTGCATGGTGTTTTTTTGTTCGCCCATAGCGTGACAGTTTGCCTGTTTGCCCCGAAAGGGTGGCTGCGAAAACGGCTTCTCTGCCGCTACCTTCCCCATTTCAACCGCACGCGCAACTGCCGGAAAGATTCGGCATCCAGGCTGTCCGGCAGGATGATTACGCTGCGCGCAAAGCGCGCGCCTTCCGGAGCCATGTTGAGCACAGCGATGCGGGGCGTGACCACGCTGTCGCGCAACAACCGGCACACCAGCGGTTTTCCGCCGCGCGTGGCCAGTACCGCACGATCGCTTTCCAGCGTCAGCGCCGTGCCGGAAGACGGCGCGGCAAGCCACGCGTCGCGCCGCACGTGGTAGAACAGGCTGAACAGGATCACGAATCCCAGCGCCGCTTTTGCCCAGGCCGGGAAAGCCAGCGGGATCAGGGCCGCAAACGCCACGCCATGCGCCACCCCCAGGATGGCCGCGAGGTAGCGCGAAGGCTGGAGCCCGAACGATTGCCGCATGGCCGCTCCGCGACGGGTCACTGTGGCCGGTTCAGAAAACGAGGGCCGAGATCAATCCGGCCAACACCAGCAGAACAATTCCGATCAGCAACAGGTTGCCGCTGTTGCCGGGCGGCTCGTCCTGTTTGCTTTTTTGCGCCGGGGCGGGAGCGCGCTCCGTGAAAAGCGGAACGGTGGAAGTGATCACCTTGGGTTTGGCAACGCCCGGCGGGGCCTGCCTGGGGGAGCCACCGGCTGGCAGCACCATCTTGATGGTTCTGGAAATATCTTCTTCCTCTTCCAGCGAGCCGGTCATCGCGGCAAGGCGCGTCGTGGCGGCGGAGGAATCGAAAGACGGGGACAGGCCGGTCGTCACCGGCGCAGGTTCTTCCTCGCCGGCAACCGCTCGCGCCGTTGCCGGAATGGCCCCCGGCAATTTCGCGTCCGGCTGCCTGGCCGTTTCGGTTCGCGGCATCTTGTCGCGGCAGGCGCGCAGGTCATTGGCGAATTCCTTGGCGTTCTGGTAGCGGTCGGCCACCTCTTTCGCCAGCGCCTTGGCGACAATGAAATTGAGCATGCCGGGCACTTCCGGGTTCAGGGCGCCGGGCGGCGGCGGCACGGTATTCAATATCTGATACATGATGGCGTTGATGTTTTCGCCGGCGAACGGCACCTGTCCGGCCAACACCTCATACAGCATTACGCCGAGCGAAAAAATATCCGATCGCCGGTCAATCTGCTTGCCCATCACCTGTTCCGGCGACATGTACTTGGGCGACCCCAGCACCATGCCGGTTTGCGTGCGCACCGAAGCGGATTCCATGCGCGCGATACCGAAGTCGGTGATCTTCACGTGACCGTCGCGCACCACCATGATATTGGATGGCTTCACGTCGCGATGCACGATATTGTGCTCGTGCGCGTATGCCAGGCCCTGCGCAACCTGCACCACGATATCGAGCGCCTGCTCGACCGGAATGCGCTTCCCGTCGTTCAGGATGTCGCGCAATTCCCGCCCTTGCAGAAACTCCATGGCGATATAGGCGATGTCCCCGCTCTTGCCCACATCGAAAACGGTGACGATATTCGGGTGGCTCAGGCGGCCCGCCGCCTTGGCTTCCTGGTAGAAACGCCCCTCGTATTCTTCTTTTTCATCGTCGGCCAAGTCCAGGTTGATGGTCTTGATCGCGACGATACGGTCAATCAGGGGGTCTTTCGCCTTGTAGACGGTGCCCATCGCCCCCTGTCCGATCTCGCCTACAATCTCGTATCGTCCCAACTGGCTGATCATGATTGCCGCCTAAGCCGGTCAAGCCGGAACCAAACGCAGGTGCGAATTTGCCTCGCAGAGGTTCTTGCACACTGCGGGTGTTCGCACATAGCCCGGTGTTCGTGCGAATAAATTCGCACCTGCGGAAATCTGCTCAAAAAATGTGCCGGGTTGGCTCATAAGAGGTTATTTGCCGGGTTTGTCTTTCACGCTGCGGAACACCGGGCCCCAGATGGGGTGCCCCGCCTCCGCAGGTTTCAAATCAAAGGACTGGTCAATCTCCAGCGCCTTCCTGAACTCGTCGCGGCACTGTTTTTCGCGTCCGGAAACGCAATCAATGAAGGCCAGATACTTGTGCGCCACCACACGGTCTCCCTTGCTGCCCAGGCCCATGCCCAGCGCATCCTGCAATGCGGCTTGAGAGGCTTTGTAATCGCCGTTCTCGTAGTATTTTATGCCGCCGGCGAGCTTCTGTTCGGCAGGCCCGCTTTCAAAGGGGATTTTCCTGAGCAAATCCTCGCCGGCCGTTTTTACTGACTTGCAGGCGCCCAACAAGAAAACTGCCGATACGATAACTAGGATATTGCGAATACCCGACATCCAGAACTCCCGGAGAGCCAAGGGGCTGCCCCTGACGCGCATGGCGCAGGCCACCCCGAATGATGAATCGTCTGCGCCATGCGCGTTTCCCTCACATCCCGCGACACGTTACTGGTGGAACAACTAGCCACTCGACTAGGCTGCAAGAAGCCGCAGCCAAGTACACCCGCAAGGGGTACGCCGTGGTTGTAAGGGGCTGAAGCCCCAACAACACACGCAGGCTGGTTATCCCGGAAGGAGAGGGGTACGGTATGCCCTCGCTGCGCGAGATTCACGTTAATTGGCGAACTTGTAGGTGATCTTTATTTTCTCGTTCGCCTTGAGCTGGAGCTTCTCGATATACGCCGGGAAGGTCGTGTTGCGGATTTCGATTTCATGCTTTCCCGGCACCACCTGCAATTCGGTCAAAGGCGGACTGACGCCCTGCATTCTACCATCCAGATAGATTTCCCCCCAAGGGGCGACGGCGATGCTCACGAACGCCGCAGTTCCCGGCTCCACCGCTGCGGTTTCCTCCAGCGTGCGGATGGTGGAAATAGGCTTGCGCGCGCCTTCCTGCCCGGTTTGCGCCTTTTTGGGCGGTTCTTTCACGGCAGGCGTTTCCTTGTGCGCCTCCTGTGCGGGCTGCCCGGCTTTCGGCTTCTTCTCCGCCATCGGCTCGGCGCCCGCGCTCTTTTCGGGAACGGGTTCGACCGCCTTCGGCAACGCTTCGGCAACCCCGGAAACAACCGGCGCCGCGACCGGCTGGGCCGGAGTTTCCGCAGCCTGCGGCAACGGCGCGGGCGTGCGGTGCAGAACCCTGGACAGCACCGCAACCAGCAACACCAGCGCGGCAGCGGCTATGCCGAGATAGAGCGCGCGCTTCCTGCCGGAAGCGGTCTGGAGCGCGTTACGGATGCCCTGCCAGGGGCCGCCGGATGCCAGCTTCCAGGTATCGGTAAGCTCGCCCGGATAACCTATCGCATAAATCTCGTGCTCGCGCACATGCTTGTCGGTGCGTGAGCCCTGGTAATGGAACATCCCCGCGTATTCCCGCGACAGGCGCGACACGGCATCATAGTAGGAGCGCGAAACCAGGATCTGGCCCGTATCCGCAAAGCCCATGATGCGCTGCGCCACGTTGATGCCGTCTCCCACGATGTTGGGCTGGCCGTTGATGTCCCGGACCAGACGCACCGGGCCGAGGTTGATGCCCATGCGCACCAGCAACGGAGGAGCCATCAGCACGCCTTCCTTGAAGAAGCTCTCGCGCAGCGAGAGCGCAACCTTGAGAGCATCTCCGACATCTCCCAGGAAGCTGATCGCCGCGCCGTCGCCGGTATCCAGAATGATGCGGTCGTTGACGGGCACGGCGCGGATCGCGCTGCTCAGAAAAGAATTGAAAGCCTCCTTCAGGGAAATCTGCTCGGAAACCTGCTTCCTGGAGTATTCCGATATATCCAGGAACAACACGCCGCACACTATGGTTTTATTGCTGCTCTCTTCCATTCGATGCTTGTCCGGTGGATTTTCTGCGGGCATTGTAGCGGTATTTACCTGCCCTTGCGCGATGGCGCCAGCCCGCGAATCCTGGCGGAACCGGCCCCGGCTTTGCCGCTCGGCGCGCGGGAAGGAACTCCTTTCTGCGCGCCTCCGTGCGTTGCCCCGCCCTTGTCCCCGCGCTTGTCGGCCTGTCCGCGCCGTGGCCGCGCAATAGCGGGCTTCCGCATGGCGTCCCGATCCGGCGCAGACTGCCGCGCAACCTGCGGCAGTTCCATGCCGGCCCAGTCGAGCACTGCGGCCACTTCGCCCGGCCCCAGTTCTGCCAGCATGCCGCGTTTCAGGCGCGGGGGCAGGTTGACGATGCCGAAACGCACGCGCATCAGGCGGCTTACCGGCAACCCCAGCGCCTCGAAAGTGCGGCGCACGAGGCGGTTGCGCCCCTCTTTCAGCACCAGGCGGTACCAGTGGTTGTAGCCTTCGCCGCCTTCATCCGCAAGCTTCTCGAATTTTACCGGCCCGTCTTCCAGTGTGAGCCCTTCGTGCAGCATCTGCCGCATCTGCGCGGCAGCCATGCTGCCCTGCACGCGCACCGCATATTCGCGCTCCACCTCGAAGCGCGGGTGCATCAGGCGGTTGGCCAGATCGCCGGAGGAGGTGAAAATCAGCAGCCCGCTGGTATTGAAATCCAGGCGACCGACGGCGATCCATTTGCCGCCGCGCAGTCTGGGCAGCTTATCGAACACGCTGGCGCGCCCGGAAGGATCGTCGCGGCTGACGATTTCGCCCTCCAGCTTGTGGTACAGCAACACGCGCGGCAGGCTGCTGCCGGGGGCCTCGATGCGTATGGTGCGGCGATCCACGCGCACCACGTCCTCCCCGCTCACGCGCATGCCCAGCGTCGCCACGGCCCCGTTCACCGTCACGCGACCGGCGGAAATCCATTCCTCCATCTCGCGCCGGGAGCCAAGGCCTGCCTGCGCCAGCGCCTTCTGGAGACGCTCCCCTTCCTGCTCAGCCATGCTTGCCGCGCCGAAGTAGGGCAGAAGCCCGGAGGGCGTTCTGCCGGATGCTCGCTTCGCGCGGCGGATCGCCTGCCTTTGGTGCAAGGGGCGTCCGCCCCAAGAACTGTTCGCTCATTCCGCAACCTCCCGCCGTTCCAGTACCGCCTGCGCCAGCGTGCCGCTGTCCACATGCTCCAGTTCGCCGCCGACCGGCACGCCGCGCGCGATGCGCGACACCCTGACACCCTGCGCGTGCAGCAAAGTGGCGACGTAGTGTGCCGTCGCCTCCCCCTCCGCGGTGAAATTGGTGGCGAGTATCACCTCGCACGGCTGTTCCAGGGCGCGTTTGACCAGCCTCTCCAGATGCAGTTCGCGCGCGCCGATGCCGTCCAGCGGGGACAGCCTGCCCATCAGCACGAAATACATGCCGCGGTAGCACTGCGCCTGCTCCATCATCAGCAAGTCCGCAGGCATTTCCACCACGCACAGCAGGGCGGGATCGCGCTTGAGCGAACGGCACAGATCGCACACTTCTTCTTCGGAAAAATTATTGCACTTGGCGCAATGGCGGATGCCATCCACCGCACGATCGAGCGCGCGGGCAAGGCGCAACGCGCCCGGTTTGTCGCGCTGCAACAGGTGATAGGCCATGCGCTGCGCGGATTTCGGGCCAACGCCCGGCAGGCAGCGCAACGACCCGATCAGATCTTCCAGTCTGGAGGGGGTGTTCATCTGCGGCTGGATTTTTCCGTCAGAACGGCAGGTTCATGCCGGGCGGCAGATTCATCCCTGCGGTAAAACCGCTCATCCTTTGCCGGGTCACGGCTGCGACCTGTTTCACCGCGTCGTTCATCGCCGCCACGATCAGGTCTTCCAGCATCTCCTTGTCGTCCGCCAGAAGGCTGTCGGCAAGCTGCACGCGCTGCACTTCGTGCGCGCAGGTCATGGTCACCTTCACCATGCCGGAAGCGGCCTGGCCTTCCACCGCGACTGTCGCCAGATCGGCCTGCGCCTTCTTCATGTTCGCCTGCATCTGCTGGGCCTGTTTCATCAGCCCGCCCAAACCGCCTTTCATCATTTTCAATTCTCCCGCGAGATGTGGTTAACCAAAATAAATTGTTGAGCTTAAACCGGTTTGACTGAATCTTCGATCACCTGCGCGCCCAGTTGCGCCTGCGCCTCGCGCACGAACGGGTCCTGCATGATCGCTGCCGCCGCCTGTTGCTGGCGCGCCTGCTTTTCCTGCTGCTCGACGGCGGCAGGCGTGGCGACGCCGGTTGAAGCCGGCGCCAGCGACACTGCCAGCCGCACCGGCCGGGCAAAATATTCGGCAAGCGCGGCCTGCAATTTCTCCTGCGCCATTTTATTGTTCAGCATGTGCTTGTGCTGCGGCGCCAGATTCAACGTCAGCCGCCCATCCGCGAAACTCTCCAGCGTGCAGTGCCGCGCCAGCTCGCGCGCCGAACTCTGCACGTTCAACTGCGCCAGCAGAACGGACCAGTCGAGCGTTGCGGGTGAAACCGTTGCCGGCATGTCGGGCCGCAAGGCGGGTTGCGCGGGTTTCTGCTGTTCTGCGGGCGCCGCAACGGCAGCGGTTTTCGCCGTTGCCGCTGTTGTTGCCGCTGGCGCAGGGCGCGCGGTCGCAGCCTGCGCACCCGACGGCAGGAAAGCCAGCATGCGCAACAGCGTCATGGTGAAGCCGGCGTATTCGTCCGGCGCGAGGTCAATCTCGTCGCGCCCGTACACCGCGATCTGGTAAAACAACTGCACGTCTTCGGCGCTGAACTGGCGCGCCAGTTCCAGCAGGCGATCCCGTTCCGGCCCGTCCTCCGCGATGGCCTGCGGCACGGTCTGCGCCAGCGCGACACGGTGCAGCAAAGCCGCCAGGTCCTGCAAGGCGGCCTCGAACGCCAGGCTGCGCAGCGCCATATCGTCCGCGATGCGCAACAGCTCCGCCCCGTCGCGCGCCAGCAAGGCTTGCAGCAAATCGTACAGATAACCCCGGTCAATCGCCCCCAGCATGTTGCGCACCGTCGCCTCGTCCACCCTGGAATCGGAATAGGCGATGGCCTGATCCAGCAGGCTCAGCGCATCGCGCATGCTGCCCTGCGCCGCGCGCGCCAGCAGAGTCAGCGCGCCGGTCTCGAACGGGACATTTTCCTGGCCCAGCACATACTGCAAGTGCGCGAGGATCAAGGCCGGCGGCAACTGCTTCAGATTGAACTGCAAGCAGCGCGACAACACCGTGACCGGGATCTTCTGCGGGTCGGTGGTGGCGAGGATGAATTTCACATGCGCGGGCGGCTCCTCCAGAGTCTTCAGCATCGCGTTGAACGCCGATTTCGACAGCATATGCACTTCGTCAATGATGTACACCTTGAAACGCCCGCTGGTCGGCGCATACAGCGCGCTTTCCAGCAGTTCGCGCATGTTGTCCACCTGCGTGTTGGAAGCCGCGTCCAGCTCGATCAGGTCAATGAAACGCCCGCCGTCTATCTCGGTGCAGGCGCCGCATGTGCCGCACGGCGTGGCGGTGACGCCGGTCGCGCAATTCAGCGATTTGGCGAAGATGCGCGCGATGGTGGTCTTGCCCACGCCGCGCGTGCCGGTGAACAGATAGGCGTGATGCAGGCGGTTCTGCGCCAGCGCGTTAGCGAGCGCCCGCACGACATGCTCCTGCCCCGCCAGTTGCGCGAAAGTCTTGGGCCGCCATTTGCGCGCCAGAACAGAAGTTGCCGACATGCCCGAACCCGAGGGTAAGCCTGAGCGGCGGCGCAACAAGCGCGCAGCCGCCGTGAAAAGGGAGGCGAGCCTTGCCCCCGGCACTTGCGGTAAGTGGTTGTGGCTGCTTCCTTCCGGACCTGACCAGGTTCACCACCCCACAATGCGGGGAGGCCCGCCAATTCGTAAAAACCAGTCCGGCATGATAGACGAATCGCCCGGTAAAATCCACGTTCGTTCGCCCCTTCGCCCGCCGGGACAAATGGTTTCGTCTTGCGGCCATGTTAAACCCGGATAATCCGTCAGGCGGCTCTTCGAGCCTGCGCGAGCGCTGGCGGTCGGCTTGCGGCCATTTTTGCCGCTTGCCCGGCGCCCATAGGCCCGGTATGGGCCTATCCCACCGGCAATACTGCCCCGCAACCCGCCTCGCCATCATCTCGCGCCCTGATGGGTTATCTGGGTTAAACTGTGCGCCTGGTTGATAGAGTTTCAGACACGACATGGTCAAACAGCGCACGCTGAAAAAACCGGTACGGGCGACGGGGGTCGGGTTACATACCGGCGAAAGGGTGGATCTGGCTTTGCGCCCCGCACCCGCCAATAGCGGTATCGTGTTTCGCCGCGTGGATATTGATCCTGCGGCGGAGATACGCGCCGAGGCCCACGCGGTGCATGACACCCGCCTGTCCACCTGCATGGAGGCAAACGGCGTGCGCGTGGCTACCATCGAGCACCTGATGTCCGCCTTCGCCGGCCTGGGCATTGACAACGCTTATGTTGACCTGAACAGCGCGGAAGTGCCGATCATGGACGGCAGCGCCGGAACCTTCATCTTCCTGCTGCAATCTGCGGGCATAACCGAGCAGCCCGCCGCCAAAAAATTCATCCGCATCAAAAGAACCGTGGAGGTCAGGGACGGCGACAGGTGGGTCCGCTTCGAACCGTTCAACGGGTACAAACTGAACTTCACCATCAGTTTCGCCCACCCGGTGTTTTCCACCAGCAAGCAGGATGTGACGGTGGACCTGGGCGAACATTCCTATATCAGGGAAGTGAGCCGCGCCCGCACTTTCGGGTTCATGCAGGATGTCGAGGCCATGCGCGCCCAAGGCTTGGCGCTGGGGGGCAACCTGGACAACGCCATCGTGATGGACGAATACCGCGTCATCAACCCGGACGGGCTGCGCTTCGAGGACGAGTTCGTCAAGCACAAGGTGCTGGATGCCATCGGCGATCTGTACCTGCTCGGCCACCCGCTGATCGGAGCGTTCTCCGGCTACAAGTCCGGCCATGCGCTCAACAATGCCTTGCTGCGCGCCCTGCTGGCCGACGAGCAGGCGTGGGAGTTTGTCACTTTCGGCAAGGTCGAGGAAGCGCCGGCATTTCTGCGCTTGCAACTGCAAGCCGCCTGACCGGCGCTTCTCTCCCGCCCGCGTGGGCCGGGAGAGAAGGCGAGCCACGGGAGTTCTCCATGCTCATCCTGCGTCTATTGTTCATCCTGGCCGCGCTATCCATCATCCTGACCGGCGGGATGTATCTGTTTACCCGCAACCGCCGGTACCTCAACCTGGCCTGGCAAATCGTGCGTTTCGCGGCGCTCGCCGCGCTGGTATTTGCCGCGCTGTACCTGCTGGAGCGGTATGTGCTGATCGGATGGAAGATTCTGTTGTGAATGCGCGGAGCGACCGTCTCTCAGGGCTTGCTCGCGGCAAGCCGCTGCAGCGCGCTTTTGAGCGGCGAATCCGGCAATTTCCTGGCCAAATCCACGAGTTGCTGCCTTGCCGCAGCGCCGGGCAATATGGCGACGGGGGCCGGTTGGGCGGGCGGCAGGGCAACTTGCACCCTGACCTGAATTCTAGTAACCTCGCAACCCGCATTTTGCAACAGTCCGGCCAGTTCCGGCGCGAGTTGGCGCAATTTGGCGGCCACCGCGCCGTTATCTGCGGAGAGCATCAGGGTTTGCTGTTCCAGTGAAAGCACTCGGCTGGCGCGCGTCAGGGAGGGCGGGGCCACCCGTTCGTACTGCCGCTGCAACGCGAGAAGCTGCTCCGCCCTGCGGGATAGCCGGCGCAGTTCCTGGTTTGCGTCGAAGTAAGAGTTCAAGCGTTTCGACACTTCAATCCATTGACACCGAAGGTGAAACATGAATGTTATTCTAGTTTCCAACCGCTTTGCAAAAGCCCGCAGCATCACGTTGCGCGGCCCGCACCTGCTGCTGGCCGTGCTGCTGGCTTCCGGTTTGCTGCTGGCGTCCGCGTTTGCGGTGCAGTACGCCATCGTGCGCTTTCAGCCGGAGGCGCTGAGCGCCGAGATGCGCGACTGGCTGTCCAGCGTGCAGGCTGAGGGCAAACTGAAACAGCAGTCCTATATGCGCGAAGGACTGGACACCATGGCCGCCCGCCTGGGCCGGATGCAGGCGCAGTTGTTGCGCCTGGATGCGCTCGGCGCCCGCCTGGCAAAACTGGGCGGAATAAAACCGCAGGAATTCAACTTTGACGCGCCCCCCGCGCAAGGCGGGCCGTACATGCCCGATCAGCAGGATACCTCTCTGGAGAGCATGAACCGGCAGTTGTCCGACCTGTCGGTCTTGCTGAACGACCGCAACGACAAGTTGCTGGCGCTGGAAACCATGCTGAAGCAGGTCAGGCTCGACAAGAAAATGATTTCCGCCGTATCGCCGATCAGCGAGGGCTGGAACTCTTCCAATTTCGGCTGGCGTCTCGACCCTTTCACCGGCAAAAACGCGATGCACGAGGGAGTGGATTTTGTCGTGCCGGAAGGCACGCCCATCGTGGCGGCTGCCAGCGGCATCGTGGTGTACGCGGGTTACCACGAGCAATATGGTAATATGCTGGAAGTGGATCACGGCCATGACATCGTCACGCGCTATGCGCACGCTTCCAGGCTGCTGGCCAAGGTCGGGCAAATCGTGCGGCGCGGGCAGGAAATCGCCAAGGTCGGCAGCACGGGGCGCTCCACCGGCAACCACATGCATTTTGAAGTGAGATACAGGGGCGTCGCCCAAAACCCCGACCGTTTGTTGGGCAGCGCAGCAGGCTGATGGGTGATGGTTTAGAGCCTGTTTCAGTGCAAGGGTGAGGTGTGGCATCTCACCCTTTTTTGTTTGTACCAGTTAAGGGGTCGAGAAACAATAACTTGAAAATCCTGGCCGCGCTGACGGGCGCGTTGCGGCGTTGCCAGCCGCTTGCATGGAATGGCCATGCGGCGCGCCTGGCGCCTTGCATCGCATCCCGCCAGCACACCCATAATTGTCCAAGTTATTGTTTCCCGGTCCCCAATAATCGCAAACCCAGAAAAAACCCGGATAAACAATGTTCCCGAATTTGCTGAAAACCATATTCGGCAGCCGCAACGACCGGTTGCTCAAACAATACCGCCAGGCCGTGCGGGCGATCAACGCCCTCGAAGCCGGGGTGGAAAAACTGTCCGACGAGGAATTGCGGGGCAAGACCGGCGCTTTCAAGCAGCGCTACAGCAAGGGGGAAACGCTCGACGACCTGCTCCCGGAGGCTTTCGCCGTGGTGCGCGAAGCGGGCAGGCGCACGTTGCAGATGCGCCATTTTGACGTGCAGTTGATCGGTGGCATGGTGCTGCACTACGGCAAGATCGCCGAGATGCGCACCGGCGAGGGCAAGACGCTGATGGCGACCCTGGCCGCTTATCTCAACGCGCTGTCCGGCCTGGGCGTACACGTGGTGACGGTGAACGATTACCTGGCCAGCCGCGACGCCGAGTGGATGGGCAGGCTGTACAAGTTTCTCGGCCTTTCGGTCGGCATCATCCTGTCGCAAATGGACCATGCCGACAAGCAGGCCGCCTACGCCGCCGACATCACCTACGGCACCAACAACGAGTTCGGGTTCGATTACCTGCGCGACAACATGGCCACCCAGGCCGGCGACCGCTACCAGCGCAGGCTGAATTTCGCCATCGTGGACGAAGTGGATTCCATCCTGATTGACGAAGCGCGCACCCCGCTGATCATTTCCGGCCAGGCGGAAGACAACGTGGAAATCTATCTGCGCATGGACAAGCTGGCGCCCCAGTTGACGCGCCAGCAGGCCGAGGACGGGCCGGGCGATTACAGCGTGGACGAGAAAAACCGCCAGGTGCTGCTGACCGAAGCGGGGCACGAACATGCCGAGCAATTGCTTTCCGGCAGCGGGTTGCTGCCTGCGGGAGGCAGCCTGTACGACCCCGCCAACATCACCCTGATCCACCACCTGTACGCCGCGCTGCGCGCGCACGCCCTGTTCTTCCGCGACCAGCACTACGTGGTGCAGGATGGCGAAGTCATCATCGTGGACGAGTTCACCGGGCGCCTGATGGCCGGGCGGCGCTGGTCGGAAGGGCTGCACCAGGCGGTGGAAGCCAAGGAAGGCGCGGCCATCCAGAAGGAAAACCAGACGCTCGCTTCCATCACCTTCCAGAATTACTTCCGCATGTATGCCAAGCTGTCCGGCATGACCGGCACGGCGGATACCGAGGCCTACGAGTTCCAGCAGATTTACAACCTGGAAACGGTAATCATCCCGCCGCACCTTCCCACCATCCGCAAGGACATGATGGACAAGGTCTACCTGACGCTGGACGAGAAATACCGGGCGGTGATCGCGGATATACGCGATTGCCACCGGCGCGGCCAGCCGGTGCTGGTCGGCACCACGTCCATCGAGATTTCCGAGCTGCTGTCCGGGTTGCTGGAAAAGGAAAAACTGCCGCACCAGGTGCTGAACGCAAAGCAGCACGCGCGCGAAGCCGAGATCGTGGAACAGGCGGGGCGCCCGGGAATGATTACCATCGCCACCAACATGGCCGGACGCGGCACCGACATCGTGCTGGGCGGCAACGTGGAAAAACCGGCTGATCGCCTGCGCGAAGACGGCAGCCTGGATGATGCCGCGCGCGACCAGCGCATCAGCCAGTTGCGCGCCGAATGGCGGACGCTGCACGAGCAGGTGCTGGCGAACGGCGGCCTGCACATCGTGGGCACCGAGCGGCACGAATCGCGCCGCGTGGACAACCAGTTGCGCGGTCGTGCCGGGCGCCAGGGCGACCCCGGTTCCAGCCGCTTCTACCTGTCTCTGGAAGACCCGCTGCTGAGGATTTTTGCCTCGGATCGCGTGGCCGCGATCATGAACAAATTCAAGCTGCCGGAAGGTGAAGCGATAGAGCATCCGTGGGTGACGCGCGCCATCGAAAACGCGCAGCGCAAGGTCGAGGCGCGCAATTTCGACATGCGCAAGCAGATCCTGGAATTCGACGATGTCGCCAACGATCAGCGCAAGGTCATCTACCAGCAGCGCAACGAACTGCTGGAAAGCCGGGATATTTCCGAAACCATCCAGGCGATGCGCGACGGGGTGCTGAACGACCTGGCCAGCGAGCACATCCCGCCGCAAAGCATGGAAGAGCAGTGGGACGTGCCTGGGCTGGAAAAGGCCCTGCACGCCGAATACCAGTTGGGCCTGCCGCTGGCGCAGTGGCTGGAGCAGGACAAGAAGCTCGACGAAGAAGGCCTGCGCGAGCGCATCCGGCAGGCCGCGCAAAAGCAGTATCAGGACAAGCTGGAACGGGTGGACGCGGAAACCATGCACCAGTACGAGCGCATCGTCATGCTGCAAAACCTGGATATGCACTGGCGCGAACACCTGGCGGCGCTGGATCACCTGCGCCAGGGCATACACCTGCGCGGTTACGCGCAGAAAAACCCCAAGCAGGAGTACAAGCGGGAAGCGTTTGAACTTTTTTCCGCCATGCTGGAAACCATCAAGCGCGAGGTAACCCAGGCGCTGATGACCGTGCAGATCCGCAGCGAGCAGGATATCGAGGCGGTGGAAACGCCCCAGGCGCCGGGAAACGTGCAGTACCATCATGCCGATTACGAGGATGCGCTGGCGCAGGGCCAGGCACCGGACGCGGCGGAACGCCAGCCGTTCACGCGCGCCGGCGCAAAAGTGGGGCGCAACGACCCCTGCCCGTGCGGTTCTGGCAAGAAATACAAGCAGTGCCACGGCAAGCTGAGCTGATTCCTTTTTCCTGGAGAGAACCATGACAACTGACGATTTGATTTTGCAGGCGCTGCGCAACTCCACCCTGACCGAGGAACTGCGCGATTCTGAAATTGATGCGCTGGCGGGCATCATCACGGTGCGCGATTTCAAGGCCGGCGATGCCCTGGTGCAGCCGGGCGAGAATACCGGGATGAGGGATACGCTGCTGATCCTGGGCAGCGGGGAAATCGAGGCCAACGCCGTGATCGGCGGCGAGAAAATGACGCTGCACCTGCTCAAGCCGGGCGACCTCGCGGGCATCATCGGCTTTGTCGGCGGCAGCGTGACGCAGGTGAGCGCGACCGTGGTCGCCAGGACCGACAGCAAGGTGCTGCTGCTCGACCGCGTGCGCTTCGAGTCGTTGCTGAACACCCAGCCGGCCATCGTGTATTACGTGATGCGCGGCATCGTGCGGCATGTGCATGGCATCGTGCGGCGCATGAACATGCAGTCGGTGGAAATGAGCAACTACATTTACAAGCAGGGCGGGCGGTACTGACCTGCAACAAGGATCACAGCATCATGCCGGTCAACCTCCAACCTCCCGCCGCCGGTGACCTGCTGCCCGTCCGCGGCGTGCTGCTGGGCACGGCGGAGGCATCCATCAAAAAACCCGGCCACAGGGACCTGCTGGTCATGCATTTAACCTCCCAGGCCGCGGTGGCTGGCGTTTTCACGCAGAACCGTTTCTGCGCCGCGCCGGTTACGGTGGCGCGCGAGCACCTGGCATCTGGCAAAGGCATCCGCGCCCTGGTGGTCAACACCGGCAACGCCAATGCCGGCACCGGCGAGCCGGGGCTGGCGGCGGCGCGCGCCACCTGCGCCGAAATCGCCAACCTGCTGGATTGCGGGGCGGAACAGGTGCTGCCGTTTTCCACCGGCGTCATCATGGAGCCGCTGCCGCTGGCCCGCGTCCTCGCCGGATTGCCGCACTGCGTGGCGGGCCTGCGTGAAGACAACTGGCTCGATGCCGCGCACGCGATCATGACGACCGACATCGTCGCCAAGGGAACGTCCCGGCAACTCTCGCTGGCGGGCAAGACCGTCACTATCACCGGCATCGCCAAGGGCTCCGGCATGATCCACCCGGACATGGCGACCATGCTGGGCTACATCGCCACCGATGCGGCGGTGGCGCAACCCCTGCTGCAACAGATGGCGCGCCACGCTGCCGGCGCCTCGTTCAACTGCATCACCGTGGACGGCGACACCTCCACCAACGATGCGCTGATGCTGATCGCCACCGGATCAAGCGATGCGCCCGCCATCACCGACGCAAACGGCGAAGCGTTCGCCAAATTGCAGGCGGCGGTGACCGGGGTGGCCGTTTTGCTGGCGCAGGCCATCGTGCGCGACGGCGAGGGCGCCACCAAATTCATCACCGTCCGGGTGGAGGGCGGCAATACCGTGGCGGAGTGCAGGCAGATCGCCTATGCCGTGGCGCGCTCCCCGCTGGTCAAGACCGCATTCTTCGCCTCCGACCCCAACCTGGGGCGCATCCTTGCCGCCATCGGTTATGCCGGCGTGGCGGACCTCGATGTGCGGCGCATCAGGCTGCATCTCGATGACGTGCTGGTGGCCGAACACGGCGGGCGCGCCGCCGGCTACCGCGAGGAAGCGGGGCAGCGCGTCATGGAGCAGAGCGACATCACCGTGCGCGTGGCGCTGGATCGCGGCGCGGCGGCGGCCACGGTGTGGACCTGCGATTTCTCCTACGATTACGTCAAGATCAACGCCGGCTACAGAAGCTGATCCGCCGTTCCCGCCTGCGCGGAAATATCGAAAACAAGAGCACCTCTGAAGCTATTCCGGCGATGAAAACCCCCATGCCCACAGAAGAGGGCGTCCGCTCCGCCCTGTGCGACGTCATAGACCCCGAAGTCGGCATGAATATCGTTGATCTCGGCCTGGTATATGTCGTGGAAATCCGGGACGACATGCTGCGGGTTGATCTCACCATGACTACCCAGGCTTGCCCGATGTCCGACATGATCCTCAACGACGCGAGGATGGCGCTGGAATCGCTGGCGCCGGACAACGCCAGGATCGAACTCAATCTCGTCTGGGAGCCACCCTGGACTCCCGCCATGATGACGGCGTGCGCGCGCCGCCATTTCGGCTGGGATGAGCCTGCATGACAACAATCTCATGAGCGGAAACACGGCCACGCGACCCGGCGATTTCGGCGTTCCCTTTCGTCTGCCCCTGCTGGTTCTGGGATTCCTCTCGCTGGCGACCGGCGTGGGCGCGGGGTTGTTGCGCATGGGCTGGGCCGCGCCGTTTCCCCCGGCGGAACTGGCGTTGCTGCATGGGCCGCTGATGTTGTCCGGTTTCCTCGGCACCGTCATCGGGCTGGAGCGCGCCGTCGCCCTGGGCCGCCGCTGGGCCTATGCGGGGCCGCTGCTGACTGGGGTGGGCGGCATTTGCATCTTGCTGGGATTGCCGCAGGCTGCCGGCGCGACAGCCATCTCGTGCGGCAGCATCGTGCTGCTTGCCGGTTCGGCGCTGATCGCGCAGCGCCAGCGCGAACTGTTCACGGCTACCCTGGCGCTCGGCGCGGCAAGCTGGCTGGCGGGCAACCTGCTGTGGCTGTCCGGCTTGCCGGTGGCCGCAGTGGTGGCGCTGTGGATCAACTTTCTGGTGCTGACCATCGCCGGGGAACGCCTGGAACTGTCCCGCTTCCTGCCGCCTTCGCCTGTTGCCAGGCGAGTCTTTGTCGCCATTCTGGCAATGTTGCTGGCAGGCGGCGCGCTGATCCTGCTGTCCGCAGGAACCTGGCTGTATGCTTTCGGGCTGCTCGCCCTCGCGCTGTGGCTGCTGCGCCAGGACATCGCGCGCCGCACCGTGAAAGAGCGGGGGCTGACCCGCTTCATCGCCGTGTGCCTGCTCTCCGGCTATGCCTGGCTCGCCCTGGGCGGCTTCACCCTGCTTGCCGCCGGCAGCCTGGGCGGCCCGATGTACGATGCGGTGCTGCACGCCATCCTGATCGGTTTCGTGTTCTCGATGGTGTTCGGCCACGCGCCGGTCATATTTCCTTCGGTGGTGCGGGTCAGGATGCCCTACCACTGGACGTTTTACCTGCCGCTGCTGGTGCTGCACGCATCGCTGGCCGCGCGTTTCTGCGGCGGCGCGCTCGATCTGCCGCAGTTGCGCAATCTGGGGGGCTTGCTGAACGCGGCAGCGCTGGCATTATTCGTTCTGGGCACCATCGCCAGCGTGATCCGGGGGCGTAGCGCAGCAAAAACCTGATGAGCAATTGAATTGCCGGATCAAACCGGCTTCAGGAAACCTTCCGGTAGTAATGGTTCTGCGGGTGGTTGGCCTCGGCGAAAAAGAACCAGCGCTCGGCCAGCAGCCCCGCATATTGCAAAATAAACGCGACCGGCAACAGGAAGGGAGCGGTCATTCCGCCAGCGAGCAACGCCAGCGGCACGAAAAATGCCAGGATCAAGAAGGCCGGTTTGATCGCCCGCATGAAGGCCGTGCTCCTGCCGTGAAAGAATTCGCGCGTGTTGAACGAGCCGCCCATTGCGCCCTGGGCTATCTGCGCGATGCGCGGGTGTTTGATGCCGATTGCCGTGCGTACGGACGACTTCGGCTTGAGGCGCGCATTGCGCAGCAGCGATGCGGTGCGCCCGGCAAGGGCGAGCAGGGTCAGAATCATCGCCCATCCGGCATGGAAGCCCGATAGTTGCGGCGCTGCCAGGGCCGAGAAGGCGGCAGCCAGCACAAAACCGGAAGCGCCGCCGAGCAGGGTATAGTTGATCACCGTGAGCGGCGTGTGCCATTCCTGCAGAAAGCGCAGGCTGGCATAGACCATCGCCGTGCAGCCAAACAGCGCGAAACCCAGCAGCGTGGCCAGCGCGCCGAGTATCAGCGTGGGGTCAACGGCGCGCCCGCCGGGCAACTCGAACAGCGGCGCGTGCCAGCAGAACCAGTGCGCGCAGCCATACAGCAGCACCATCCCCATGAATGCCGGCAGGGCGATTACCTCGCGCGACAGCCACGAGGCTCGCCACTGCGCGGCGGCGCGCCAGGCTCGTTCGGGGTGGCCGAGGTGAAAGAATGAGGCGATCAATCCGGCGCAGAGAAATGCCAGGGCGAGTACGCTGCCGGCAGCGTAATAGGAACGGCTGTCCTGCGCGGGCAGGAGATCGAAGAAGGCGTACAACTGCCCGGTGTAGAGGGCGAGGAACAGCCCCTGGCCGGCGCCGATCAGGGTGGTGAGAAAGATAACCGAAAAAGCGGGGCGCATATTTTACCAACTGGTCACATCGTCGAGCGTGGGTTGCTGCCTGGACGGTTTGGGCAGCTTGCCGTCTATCTTGAGCGGGTTGTCGGCGCGCACCAGTTGATCCTCGTGTATTGTGATCGTGGTTTTGCGCCGGGGCAGATAATGGTTGGCGGGTTGCGTGCCCCATTCCGGCATCAGGGTGTAGCCTGACACGACCGAGTCGGGATCGTGTATGTCGCCGAACAGGCGCGCGCCGGGCGGGCATGCCATCACGCAGGATGGCCTGCGATCCGCTTCGGGCAGGGTTGTGCTGTAAATGCGATCCACGCACAGCGTGCATTTCTTCATCACCTTCTGCTTCTCGTCCAGTTCGCGCGCGCCGTACGGGCATGCCCAGGAGCAATACTTGCAGCCGATGCACCTGTCGTAATCCACCAGCACGATGCCGTCTTCCTTGCGCTTGTAGGACGCGCCGGTCGGGCATACCGGCACGCAGGGCGGGTCTTCGCAGTGCAGGCACGACTTGGGGAAATGCACCGTTTCGGTTTGCGGAAACTCGCCGACTTCAAAGGTCTGCACCCGGTTGAAGAAGGTGCCCGTCGGGTTGGCGTCGTAGGGGTTGCAATCGCTCAACGGGCCGGCAGCGCCGGAGGTGTTCCACTCCTTGCAACTGGTCACGCAGGCGCTGCAACCCACGCAGACGTTGAGGTCTATGACCAGGGCGAGTTGAGTCATTTCGAGATCTCCGTCTCTTCTGGTGTTTCCGGGAAATCTGAAAGGCCGTAAATCCCCCCCAGCCCCCCTTTTTCAAAGGGGGGGGCATTCTTGCTTTCCCTTTTTGCAGAGGAGATATTCTCACTCCCACTCTCTTGCAAAGTTGAGGCATCTTCACTCCCCCCTTTGCAAAAGGGGGGCTGGGGGGGATTTGGTTTTTGATTCTGATTTGGATTTACCCGCTCACCAACCACTCGTGCAACCTCGCCCAGCACCGCCTCCAGCTCGCGCAACACCTGCAAATTGTCGAATCGCAAAACCCGAAGTCCCACTCCTTGCAGATAGCCGTCTCGCACCGCATCTCTTTGTGCATGTTCCTGCTCGAAATGCTGCGAACCATCCAGCTCTATTACCAGCCTGGCTTTGGGCGCATAAAAATCCACGATATAGCACCCAAGAGGTTTCTGCCGGTAAAACTGCACACCGTGAATTTGCTTGCGCCGCAGCTTCGACCATAGGGTTTGCTCGGCATCGGTCATGCATTGGCGCAAAGCGCGGGCATGTGTTTTAAGACCACGGTTATATTTCACTATCACTTCTTGCTCCCCGCAAAATACGCCAGCCAATCGCCGAGAAATGGCCTGGTTCCGGGATAGGGTTTCATGGGCTCGAATTGCGGCGACGTTTGCTCCGGCTCACCCGGCTTAACCGGGTAGATGCGCACACGCACATCGAACCATGCCGCCTGGCCGGTGATGGGGTCGGAATTGGATTGTGTGCCACCGTTGCTTGCGGGCAGCTCTTCCGAGATGACAGGGTTGAGCAGGAAGCCAAGTTGCGATTCGTTGGCGTTTGGCGCCAGGTTCCATGCGCCGGCGGATTTCCCGATGGCATTCCAGGTCCATACCGTTTCCGGCTCCACGGCCTCGGAGTAGCGGCACATGCAGCGCACCTTGCCCCATTGCGATTCGATCCACATCCAGCCGCCATCTGCTATGCCTGCCGCTTTTGCCGTGCCCGGATTGACGAACAGGTAATTGTGCGCATGAATCTGCCGCAGCCAGGCGTTCTGCGAATCCCACGAGTGGTACATGGCCATCGGGCGCTGCGTGATGGCGGCAAGCGGGTACTTGTGCCGGTCGGTCGCCTGGGATTCCAGCGGCTCGTAGTAGAACGGCAAGGGGTCGAAAAAAGTCTCGACACGCTTCCTGAGATGCTCCGGTGGCTTGCGCGAAATACCCTTGCCTTGCGCCGCGAGGCGGAACGACTGCAACACTTCCGAATAGAGATGGATCTGGATCGGGTCGGCGTAGCGCGTGATGCGGTTGCGCTGCGACCATTCGAGGTAGCCCTTGTTCCAGTTGCGCATGTACTGGTAGGAAAGCGGCAATTCGTAGTGGTGGATGCAATTGTTGGCGGCATACATCTCCAGTTGGCGCGGGTTGGGCTCGCCACTCAGCGACTTTTCTCCATTCTTGCCGCGCCAGCCGGACAGGAAGCCGATGCCGGAACCGGGCTCGGTTTCGTAGTTGACGATGAAATCCGGATAGTCGCGGAATTTGCGCGTGCCGTCTTTTTTCACGAAGGCTGGCAGCTTGAGGCGCGAGCCGAGTTCCACCAGCACTTCCTGAAACGGTTTGCATTCGCCTTTGGGGGGGAAGATCGGCACGCGTATCGCGTCCACCGGCCCGTCAAATTCTGAGATGGGGCGATCCAGCATGGACATGACATCGTAACGTTCGAGGTAGGTGGTGTCGGGCAGGATGAGGTCGGCGAACGACGTCATTTCCGACTCGAAGGCGTCGCACACCACCAGGAACGGAATCTTGTGTGCGCCCTGCGCATCCTTGTCGTTCAGCATCTTGCGCACCTCCACCGTGTTCATGGTGGAATTCCAGGCCATGTTGGCCATGAAGATGAGCAGCGTATCTATCGGGTAAGGGTCGCCGCGCCAGGCGTTGGTGATGACGTTGTGCATCAGGCCATGCACCGCCAGCGGGTGCTCCCAGGAGAACGCCTTGTCTATCCGCACCGGCGAGCCATCCTCGTGTACGAAGAGATCGTCCGGTTCGGCGGGCCAGCCGAGCGGCATGCCGTCGAGCGGCGTGTTCGGCCTGATGGCCAGCGGCGTGTCGGGCGTCTTTGCGCACGGCGGAATGGGGCGCGGGAACGGCGCCTTGTGCCGGAAACCGCCGGGGCGATCAATGGTGCCAAGCAGCGACATCAGGATCGCCAGCGCGCGGATGGTGTGGAAACCGTTGGAGTGCGCGGCCAGCCCGCGCATCGCGTGAAAAGCCACGGGGTTGCCGGTGACGGTGTCGTGCTCCTTGCCCCAGGAATCGGTCCAGGAAATTGGCAGCACCACTTTCTGGTCGCGCGCCGTAACGCCCATTTCGTAGGCGAGGCGGTGAATGGTCGCGGCGGGGATGCCGGTGATTTCCGCAGCCCAATCGGGGGTGTAGTCCCGCACGCGCTCCTGCAACAACTGGAAAGCGGGCTTGACCGGCGTGCCGTCTGCCAGCTTGAACTCGCCGAACAAATACGGGTCGGCGCCCTCGGCGTGGGTGATCACCGGGCGATCGCTGACACGGTCCCACCACAGTTTGTTTTGCGGGTCGAAGCAGCCTTCTTCCTTGGGCACTTCGGAGCGCACGAACATGCCGAACTCGTCATGCACCGCATCGAGGTTGACCAGTTCTCCGGCATTGGTATAGCGCGCCAGGAATTCGCGGTCATACAGGCCCATGGCGATAATCTCGTGGATCAATGCGAGCAGCAGCGCGCCGTCGGTGCCGGGCTTGATCGGCACCCATTCGTCGGCGATGGCCGAATAACCGGTGCGCACCGGGTTGATCGAGATGAACTTGCCGCCGTTGCGTTTGAATTTGGCAATGGCGATCTTGAGCGGGTTGGAATGATGATCCTCGGCGGTGCCGATCATGATGAACATCCTGGCGCGCTCGAGATCCGGGCCGCCAAATTCCCAGAATGAGCCGCCGATGGTGTAGATCATGCCGGCGGCCATGTTCACCGAGCAGAAGCCGCCGTGCGCGGCATAGTTGGGTGTGCCGAACTGGCGCGCGAACAGGCCGGTCAGCGCCTGCATCTGGTCGCGCCCGGTGAACAGCGCAAATTTCTTCGGGTCGGTGGCGCGGATTTTTCCCAGCCGCTCGGCGAGCAGGGCGAATGCCTGCTCCCAACTGATCGCCTCGAAATCGCCCGCGCCGCGCTCCGCTCCCGGCTTGCGCAGCAGCGGCTGCGCAAGCCGCGCCGGCGAATATTGCTTCATGATGCCGGAGCTGCCCTTCGCGCAGATCACGCCCTTGTTGAGCGGGTGTGCGGGGTTGCCGTCAATGTAGCGCACCTCGCCATCGCGCAGATGCACGCGGATGCCGCAACGGCACGCGCACATGTAGCACGTGGTGGTGTACGTTTCGGTTTTTGCGCCCGAAACGGGCTCCGCCAGCGGATCGTGAAGTGGGGTTGATGACATGCGCCGCGATTATGCCGCTATTCCATCCAGCAAGAGCAGAAAATGTTGCAGATGCAACAAAGTACCAGTATGCGGAAGAGAGTGGTTTGTTAGCTATAGCCGTAATGAGGGGTGGTTATATAGCCCATATGGGGGATTGCCGGGGGCATCTGCCAGTTGCGAGGCATTGCAACCGGACCTGAGGGGGATTTGTATATAGCTAAGGTTGCGGATAAAACAGAAACAGCCGGTACCCCGCCGGTTTCAGGTCGGTGGTGTCGAGGTGCAGCTTGACGCCGGTTTCGCGGTTGGGGGCCAGCCCTTGTTTTTCGTCTTCGCCGGAGCGGAGGTATTCCGCCGGGCGGAAGGTGCGGCGCGCCAGCGTCTTGTCCTGCACGTCGGTCAGCGTGAGTTCGAGGTCGGGAAAGGCTTGCGCGTAGGTGGCGCGGTTGCGCAGGGTGGCGTTGAGCGTGATGGCGCTGGATTGCGACGGGTCGGCTTCCATGTCGGATGACTCGATGCTCATCAGGTCTGCCTGTTGCGGCAGCGGGATGCTGCATTGGAGCAGGCTGCAATAGGCGGCGAGCGCGGGCTTGAGGCCGGGCAGATGCGCGGCGAGCTCGACGCGGAAGGTATATGCCGCCTGCGCCAGCAGAACTGTCAACAGCAGCAGGCTGCCGATGGTCCACGGCCAGCGGCGGTGCTTCGCGGCTGGTTTGCGGGGGACCTCCGGCGGTTCTTCCGCGATGGTGACCTGTTGTGCCAGCGTGAGAGGGGGAGATTCTTCCGTTGTGCGGGCCGCGCTGGAGGCGGGTTGTTCCTGCGCCGCTGGCGGGGTATGCCGGGGCGCCGGTTCTTCCGTCACGATGGGCAGGCTGAGTTGCGGGCTGGGCTCGTCGTCGTGTAAATTTTCGATGGCGTTGAACACTGCCTGGCAGCGCCCGCAGCGCACCATGCCGCGATGCGCCTCAAGCTGCTCCTGGCTGGCTTTGAAACGGGTATTGCAGGTCGGGCATCGGGTTATGGCGCTCATCGTTTCACACCGGACAAACAGGCCCATCCATCTTCCGTCACCGGCGGTTCCAGGTCAAACCAATGCG
Source organism: Nitrosomonadales bacterium (assembly GCA_016223025.1). Taxonomy (GTDB): domain Bacteria; phylum Pseudomonadota; class Gammaproteobacteria; order Burkholderiales; family Gallionellaceae; genus VIKH01. The sequence goes on from JACRPU010000021.1 coordinate 27,230, forward strand.
CATAGATTTTCATCACGTCTTCCGCCTGTTCGCCGAGTATGCCGGACAGCACGATTTGTCCGCCCTGCCGGGTCGCGCCGGCGAGCAGCGGGGCGAGCATCTTGAGCGGGTTGGTGAGGATGTTGGCGACGACGATGTCAAACTGCCGTTGCGGGGTTTTATCCGGCAGGCAGAATTCTGCCGTTATACGGTTGGCCGCCGCGTTGTCGCGGCTTGCCTGCACCGCCTGCGCGTCCGCGTCCACGCCGGTGGCGCGGGAGGCGCCCAGCTTGAGCGCGGCGATGGCGAGAATGCCGGAGCCGCAGCCGTAATCCAGCACGCTTTCGCCGCCCGCGATGTTGGCGTCCAGCCAGCGCAGGCATAGGCGGGTGGTGGGGTGGCTGCCGGTGCCGAAAGCCAGGCCGGGGTCGAGCGTGATGTTGGTGGCGCCGGGATCGGATGGCGTGTGCCAGGTCGGCACGATCCACAGCCGCTGCGAGATGCGGATGGGGTCGAACTGCGCCTGGGTCAGGCGCACCCAGTCGTTGTCTTCCAGCGTTGCAATGCGGTAGGCGGGAGGGTGGGGCAGGCCGATGGCCTGCGCCGCTTCCGTCATGATGGCGGCTATCGGCGCATCTTCGGGAAACAGGGCGGTGATACGGTTATGCTGCCACAGGTGCGGGGCAGGCTCGCACGGCTCGCCGAAAACGGCTTGCTCGGCGGGGGTGCCGGCATCGGCATCGTGCAGGTCCACCGATAGTGCGCCGAGCGCCAGCAAGGCTTCGCTCAAACCATCGGCCTGGTGTTCGGGGACTGTGACCGTCAGCATCAGCCAGGCCATGTTATCTTTGCGAACGCGGCCGATAGGGTTGCGGCAGCGGATTCACCTCGCGGAGGCAAGTCCGCATCTGCCTTACCCTTCCCGTCCGATGCCGTGATACTCGATGCCCAGCGCGGCGACGTTTGACGGTTCGAACAGGTTGCGGCCATCGAAGATGACGGGCTGCTTGAGGCGTGACTTGATCGCCCCGAAATCCGGGCTCTTGAAGGCCTTCCATTCGGTGACAATAATCAGCGCATCCGCATCCTGCAGCGCATCCAGCGGAGTTTCGGCGTAGCGCAGGTCTTTGCGTTCGCCGTAAATATGGAGGGTTTCCTTCATCGCCACCGGGTCGTGCGCGGTGACGGTCGCGCCTTTTTCCCACAGCCCTTCCATCACCACGCGGCTGGTGGCGTCGCGCATGTCGTCGGTGCCCGGCTTGAAGGCCAGCCCCCAAAGCGCAAAATGCTTCCCCTTGAGGTCGCTGCCGAAGCGGGCGGTGATTTTTTGCAGCAGCACCCTCTTCTGCGCATGGTTCACCTCTTCCACCGCATTCAGGATTCTCAGCGGCAGACCGTGTTCTTCACCGGTGCGTTGCAGCGCGCGGATATCCTTGGGGAAGCAGGAGCCGCCATAGCCGCATCCGGCATACAGGAAGTGATAGCCGATGCGCTGGTCCGAGCCGATGCCCTTGCGCACATGCTCGATGTCGGCACCGACCTCCTCGGCGAGGTTGGCCAGCTCGTTCATGAACGAGATGCGCGTGGCGAGCATGGCGTTGGCGGCGTACTTGGTCAGTTCCGCCGACTTGATGTCCATCACCATCAGGCGGTCGTGGTTGCGCTGGAACGGCGCGTACATCTCGCGCATGACATTGATCGCCCGCTCGTCCTCGGCGCCGATCACGATGCGGTCCGGGCGGTTGAAGTCATCTATTGCCGCGCCTTCCTTGAGGAATTCCGGGTTGGAAACCACGCTGAACCCGATTTCCATCCCGCGCTTGTCCATCTCTTCCTGCACCGCCTGTTTGACCTTGCCGGCGGTGCCGACCGGCACCGTGGATTTATCCACGATCACCTTGTATCCGGTCATGGCGCGACCGATGGCGCGCGCGGCGGCGACAACATACTGCAAATCCGCAGAACCGTCTTCGCCCGATGGCGTGCCCACCGCGATCATCTGCACCAGCCCGTGCGCCACGCTTGCGGCAACATCGGTGGTGAAACGCAGGCGACCGGCGGCGACATTGCTTTTGATGACTTCTTCCAGTCCCGGCTCGTAAATCGGCACACCGCCGCTGTTGAGGATAGCTATCTTGCGCGGGTCAACATCCAGGCAAATGACATCGTTGCCCAGCTCGGCCAGACATGCGCCGGACACCAGGCCCACATAGCCGGAACCGATTACAGTAATTTTCATTTCACCGAACCTTCAAAAATCAAAGTGCGCATTATGCCGTAGAATGGCCGGACTAGTCAGCGCCGCTGGCCAAATACCCTGTGAGACGGGGTTTCTTGTTGGGCAGAGAGATGGCAATCTTGTGATTGCCGCTACTGTATTTGTCTGGTGCGTTCGGCTAAACTGCGCGCCGATTAGCTCGGAGGGCGGGTGTGATTTAACGTGAAACTCGCGCAACGAGGGCTTCGCCCTCTCTCCCTCTGGGAGAGAGTAGAGTGAGGGAACGGGCATGGCGAGTTTCATAATCAGGGGTGGCTACTCGCCATGCCCGTTAGCGTGAAATACATTTACGAAAACAGCCGTATGTTGCATGGAATCAATCTGTTACTCTGTGGATAAGTTCAGGCCTCAAGGGCAAGATTGACCTTCGGTTATTGCGCCTTCAACCCGATAACCCAGTCTCTTATGAGCCAACTCTTCACATTTTTTGAGCGGATTCCCGTAGGTGCGAATGTATTCGCACGATCATCAGGTTATGTGCGGATACATTCGCACCTACGTTCGTTTGGTTCCGGCTCGCCCGGCTTAGGGCGCGAGCGCAGGCTCGAAGAGCCACCTGATGGATTATCTGGGTTCAAATGTAATTTTTCTCATGTGTGCTGTTGGCGGATGAGGTGGTGAAATGAAATCTGTTGGCAACTCTGGGGTGTTGCGCAAGCCATGACCCAGGCCGATCTGCAACTCACGTCTGTCGCGCGTATCCACGGCGAACCGCTGCTGGAGATGCCGCAGGATTTGTATATCCCGCCGGATGCGCTGGAAGTGGTGCTGGAAGCCTTTCAGGGGCCGCTCGACTTGCTGCTGTACCTGATCCGCAAGCACAATCTGGATGTGCTCGATATTCCGATGGCGCAGCTCACGCAGCAGTACATGGGCTACATCGAGATGATGCGGCGCAACCGCATGGAGCTTGCCGCCGAGTATCTGCTGATGGCGGCGGTGCTGATCGAGATCAAGTCGCGCATGTTGCTGCCGCGCCCGCCCAGGGCGAGCGAGGGGGAGGGCGCGGAAGATCCGCGCGCCGAGCTGATGCGCCGCCTGATCGAATACGAGCAGATGAAACGCGCCGCGCAGAAGCTGAACGAGCTGCCGCAGGCCGGGCGCGATTTCGAGCTGGTGCAGGTGCTGATCGAGCGCGCCGTGGAGCAGCGCCTGCCGGGCGTCGCCGTGGAGGATTTGCGCCACGCCTGGCTGGCCCTGCTGGCGCGCGCCAGGCTGAACGCGCACCACAAGGTGCGGCGCGAGGAGCTGTCGGTGCGCGAGCAGATGACCAAAGTGCTGCGCCGACTGCGCCACGGCGAATTCGAACCGTTCGAGAATCTGTTCGACGCGGGCGATGGCATCGCGCAACTGGTGGTGACATTTATTGCCATTCTGGAACTGGCCAAGGAGTCCTTGGTTGAAATCACGCAAACCGAAACGCTGGGGAACATTTATGTCCGAGCAAGCCGCAGCCTTACCGCAGCAGAGTAATTTTCCCGCTTCTCCGGAAGGGGCCGGGGGTGGGGGAGCCAACGATGCAGAGACTGCCACCATCATGAACTCCCTCACCCCAACCCTGATGGAACCACTAGCCATTCGACCAGGCTGCCCGGATGCCGCAGCCAAGCCGCCGGTTATCTCCCAAAGGGAGAGGGAGCAGATGTTGCGCGTGCTGGAAGCCGCGCTGCTGACCGCGCAGGAGCCGCTGTCGTTGGCCGAGCTGAAGAAGCTTGGCGATGTGCCGACAGACAGCGGGATTATCGGAGAACTGCTCGAACATCTGGCGCGGGGTTATTAGAACAGCGGCGTGGAGCTCAACCGCGTGGCGAACGGCTGGCGTTTCCGCGCCCGCCCGGAAATGCAGCCCTATCTGGATCGCCTCAATCCGCAGAAACCGCCGCGCTACTCGCGCGCGGTGATGGAGACGCTCGCCATCATCACTTACCGCCAGCCGGTGACACGCGGCGATATCGAGGAAATACGGGGGGTGGCGGTATCTTCTCAGATACTGAAAACACTGGAAGCCCGCGGCTGGATAGACGTGGTCGGCACGCGCGATGCGCCGGGCAAACCCGCGCTGTACGCCACCACCAAGCAGATGCTGGACGATCTCAACCTGTGTTCCTTGCAGGAGTTGCCGCCGCTGGAGGAGATCAGCGGCTTGCTGGAACAGGAGCCGGGCACGGCATGAGCCGTCAACTGCCTTCCGGCGCAATCCACGATCGGCCGGTCGCCCGCAACCCCTGATCGAGCGAGAACGGTGGATGCCAATTCAGTTCGCGGCGGATCTTGCCGTCATCCACCTGCAACGAATCCAGCAAGCGCCCCATTTGTTGGGATTTCCCGGCCAGTTTTCCGGCAAGCCGCAGCAAGGCGGCAGGGCAAGGGAACAGGCGCGAAGGAACGCCCATTCCGCCTGCCAGTTGCCGCAGCAGGCCTGAAGTCGAGATGTCTTCGCCATCGCATACCAGGTAGGTCTGTCCGGTAGCTGCAGGATGGGTTGCGCAGACGATCAGCGCATCCGCCAGGTTGCCCACATAAATCAGGCTGCGGTAGTTGCATACCGAGGCGAAAGGCAAGGGGATGCGCCCGGCAACCACGTTGAGCATCTGCGCGAAATTACCTTTCACGCCGGGGCCGTACACCAGCGGAGGGCGCACGATAACCACTTCCAACCCGGTTTCCCGTGCAATGCGCCGCAATTCCTGCTCGGCTTCCCGCTTTGAGACGGCATAGGGGTCCTGCGGGGCAGGCGGGTCGGCCTCGGAGAATTTTTGCCCATTACGGGTTGCTTCGCCGTTCACCTTGATCGAGCTGACGTAGACCAACCGCTTCACGCCGGCACGCGCCGCCTGACGCGCGAGGTTTATCGTGCCATGCAGATTGACCTCGAGAAACTCTGCCAACGGGTCGGCGGCGGTATCGCTCATCACATGCACGCGGGCGGCGAGATGGATCACCGCGCCCACGCCGTGCAATGCAGTTGCCCAGTCCGTCGCACCGTCAATCCGACCGACGGCCACCTGTTCGGTTTTACCGGTTGGCCCATCGGCGGCACGCACAGCCGCACGGACGGACTGCCCCCGCCGGAGCAGTTCGGCGCAGAGCGGTTTGCCGACAAAACCGCCGGGCCCGGTAACCAGATATTTCATGTTTGTTCCGAAGCCCTTTGCATATTGCGTACTCCACGGCATTCGGCCACCTGCTCCACGATGATCCGACCGGGTCAGTCGGAGCGAAGCGACGCAAGATTTTCAGGTTAAGTTGTTTGGTCGCCGCCTGTCAATTTTCCCATTTCTTTACGCATCAATTTGCCGGTCAAATTGATCCGGTAGCTGATCGCGTTGGTGAGGTAAGCCCGGCATGCCGCTTCAACCCGGCTGTTATGTCGCGCGGTTTGCGGGGGCGTGCAGGCATGGCGAGTTTCATTTAGCCGCAAGCTCGAAACTTCGCTTCGCTCGTTTGGCCGCAAGCTCGAAACTTCGCTTCGCTCGTTTGGCCGCAAGCTCGAAACTTCGCTTCGCTCGTTTTCAGGGGTGGCTACTTTGCCATGCCCGTTATTCTCCCGTTTCCAGTTTGGCCGCCCACGCTGCCAGATGGCGCTTTTCGCGCGGGTTGTCGGCCTGGTTGCGGGAGGGCGAGAAGAACACCCCCGGCGCGTGCAGCAGCTTGCTGAAAGGGAAAATAACCAGCAGCAGCGCGACCAGCAAAAGGTGCAGATAGAGCGCGAAGTCGGAAGGCAGCGTCTGGAAATCGAAGCGCATGAGGCCGAGAATGAAGGCCTTGGCGCCGATGACATCGGTGTGGAAAACAAACGCCATCAGCGCGCCGGAAAGAGCAATGAGAAGCAGCAGCACCAGCATCAGATGATCTGACGGGGTCGAAATGTAGCGGATGCGCTCGACAAAAAAACGCCGCGCCAGCAGCCCGGCAAGCGCGAGAACCATGACCGGCGAGGCATAAAGGCCGAACGGCTGAGCAAGCGCAACCCAGAGCCAGACCGGTTCGGTAAAGTAGCGCAGATGCCGTATCAGAACCAGCACCAGGCTCAAGTGGAAAAGCCAGCCCAGCGCCCATGTCCAGAGGTTGGATTTGAACAGGCTTTCAAAAAACACCACTTCCCTGCACATGCGCAATACGACGCCGCCGCCGGTGACGGGCGCCGGGGTGGTCGGGATTTTCAGCGGCGCCGGCGTGCGCGCAAAATCATAAATCTTGTACCCCACTCCCAGCACCAGTACCAGGAATGCGAGGTAGAACAAAATGGCGAAGAGCAAGCTCATTTTCGGTATGACGGGAGCCAGGGGTCAGGGGGCAAGGGCCAGGAATCGGGTATCAGAAATGGGGCCGGTGCCCGGCTTTTTCTGACCCCTGATTCCTGTTACCCGATACCCGACACCCGGATCAGATGCAGCCGGTCGGTTTGGGCAGCCCCGCAATCTTGCATGCCTGCTTCCCCGGCCCGTAGGGAAACAGCTCGTAGAGGTACTGGCTGTTGCCTTTGTCCGGCCCGAATTTCTTGCCGATAGCCTTGGTCAGCACGCGGACCGCCGGGGCGATCTGATATTCTTCATAGTACTCGCGCAGAAAGTTGACCACTTCCCAGTGGTTGTCGGTCATGTTCAGGCTTTCCTGCTGCGCTATGAAATTGGCGACATCGGTGTTCCAGTCGGCGAGATTGATGAGGTAACCTTCCTCGTCGGTTTCATAGGATTTACCGCTTACTTCGATGCTGGCCATGGTGATTCTCCTCTTTTAACTTTAACCGGGTTCAAAGCCAGGATTGGCAGTTTTTATTGGCGGCGACGAGATCAACAAAACCGCCGTAATCTACTTTCGCAACTCCTTCGATGATGCGATCGGCAAGCCCGCGCGCTTCGAGGTCGGGCAGCAGGATATGTATCTTTAACCGGCTCATCGCTTCGCGCACTTTGCCCTCCATCGCGTTGCCTTTTGTTGCGGCATAAACCGCGTCTTCGATAAGCAGGATGTCGCCTGATGCGGCGACGCGCAGGCAGGCATCGAGCGAGTTGTTACCCAGCGGCGACTTGTTGATGATGTGCAGCATTTTGATTCCTTACTTTTGTAGAGCTACTGAAACCCTTGGTCCGTCATTCCGGCGAAAGCCGGAATCCGGTGCTTTTGATCGAATGGACACCGGCCTTCGCCGGTGTGACGACCATGTTCCTCTAACGGGCATGGCGAATAGCCACCCCTGATTATGAAACTCGCCAAGCCCGTTTCCCTCACCCCAACCCTCTCCCGCTGGCGGGAGAGGGGGCGAACGAACCGCTGCGCGAGTTTCACGTTAAAAGCTCAGCACCACATCCTGCTCATCCATGAGCGCGCCCATTTCCCTGCTGCCCAGGACGGTCACATCCACCAGCAGGTCTTCTTCGGTCAGGCCGCGCGCGTCGAGCGATTCCTTTTCGACGTAGAGTTTTTCGACATCGTAACCATCCAGCGCGCGGTAGGTGGGGGAAAAATTCTTGGTTTCTATCCCCTTTGTCTGCTGGCCTTTCTTCAACTGATACACGCCGTCGTCAAGAAATGCCAGCGACACGTCCTGATCGAAAGCGGCGGTGATGAGCACCACCTCCAGCGATTCCAGCGCGTAAATCGTGCCGTAGGGCGCCTTGCGGTTGACGAACAGGAATTTTTTGACTTCGTTCATATGTTTCCTCAGTCGCCGAATACCACTACGCGGTCGGTCTGGATGCCGGCCTCGACCAGTTGCCCGAGACCGGAAATGCGGAACCCGTGCGCCAGGTTCTCGTCCTGGATGCCGCGCCGCAGGGCTGCCGCGACGCAGACCACGAGGTCAATCTTGTGCTCTTCGGCCAGCTTGCTCCAGCGGATCACGATGTGGCGGTCATCCTGCGGCGGCTCAGTCAGCCGCGTGGCGTTGTTGACGCCGTCGTGGTAGAAAAAGACGCGCCAGATTTCGTGCCCCTTTTCGACTGCGGCCTTGCAGAACAGATAGGCCGAGTCGCTTGCCTGGTGCTGGTAGGGACCCTCGTTGACGACGATGCCAAATTTCATGTTGTCTGTTCCCGGTCAGAAACGGATATGCGTAGAAGCGTTCAGGTTGGCGCGCGAGCCTCTCCAGTCATCAATCAGGTACTTGGTGAAAGGCAGGCCGGTCTTCTCGAAAAAGCGCGGCCAGCCGATCCGCTCGATCCAGTCGGACATGCGCTCCCACGGCCTCGCGTCGGCCTTGTACGTGTGCAGGATTTTCTTTACCACCGCGCTGACTTCTGGCCAGCGCGGGGGGTTGTTGGGCAGCCCGGACGCGACCATTTTCATGAAGGTCGGTTTGCTGCGCGCATTGGAATTTTTTCCGCCGACCCAGATAGCCAGCTTCGAGTATTCCGGGTCATTGATCTGCATCGGCGGGCAGGGCGGGTAGCAGGCCCCGCAACACATGCATTTGCTCTCGTCAATTTCCAGCGAGGGTTTGCCGTTCACCATCGCCGGGCGGATCGCCGCCACCGGGCAACGCGCCACCACCGAGGGGCGCTCGCAAATGTTGGCGACCAGGTCGTGGTTGATTTTTGGCGGTTTGGTGTGCTGGATGATGACGGCGAGATCGGCCTGTCCGCCGCAGTTGATTTCGCAGCAGGAGGTGGAAAGGCGCACCCGGTTGGGCATCTCTTCGTGCCGGAACTCTTCGATGAGTTCGTCCATCAGCGCCTTGACCGCGCCCGATGCATCGGTGCCCGGAATGTCGCAATGCAGCCAGCCCTGGGTGTGGGCGATCATGGACACCGAATTGCCGGTGCCTCCCACCGGGAAACCGCTCGCTTCGAGTTCGGCGACCAGGGGGGCGACCTTGGACGCGCTCGACACCATGAATTCGATGTTCGAGCGGATGGTGAAGCGGACATGACCTTCCGCGAATTTGTCGGCGATGTCGCACAGCTTGCGGATGGTATGGACATCCATTTGCCGCTGCGTGCCGGCGCGCACCGACCATACTTCGTCGCCGCCGTGCGAGACATGGTGCAGCACGCCGGGGCGGGGCCGGTCATGGTATTTCCAGTTGCCGTAGTTTTTCGCCAGCAGCGGATGCAGGTATGGCTTGTTGTCGGGAACGCCGCTTTCGGTGGGGCGGCGCATTTGCGGTTGGGCCATTTCGTTCTCCCGGTTATCTGTTTTGCGCGCCAGCCTGTTTCCTGGCGTTGATTTTTGCCACTTCCTCGTCCCATCCGTCGGTGCGGACATAGGGGTTCATGCGCGGAGAGGAAACCATGTTCGGATCCACTTCGAGTTCCATCGCCTCAAGGAAATTGGCGAGACCGATGCGCTCGATCATTTCCCCGGTGCGCTCGTGCTCCAGCGCGTTCTCGGCAAAGAAATCAATGGTGCGTTGCGCGAGGTCCACCAGCTTCTCCAGGTCTCCGTCGCTTTCGAGTTTCATGAAGGGAACCACCACCGTCCCCATCAGGTCGCCGATCTTGAGCGTCCGTTTGCCGCCCATCAGGATGGTGACCCCCTTGTCCCTGCCGGGAGCCAGCGCGCCGGTCATGACGTTGATGCAATGCATGCAGCGCACGCAATCCCTGTTGTCAATTTCGATGGCGTGGGTATCGTTGATCGCCACGCTGGAGATGTGCTCGCCCTTCCTGACATCCTTGAGTTGTTTGAGCAGGAATGTCCTGGTCGGACAGCGGGCAACCACATCGTTCACCAGTTCGTCCATGCCGTGTTTCGCGAACCATTTTCTGGCCAGCGCCTCATCGGTGCGCATGTTGTCGCGCCAGGTGCCGATGACCGCCATGTCGGCGCGCTGGATCGAGTTCATGCAGTCGTTCGGGCAACCGGAAAACTTGAACTTGAATTTGTAGGGCAGGGAAGGGCGATGCATATCGTCGAGGAAGGTGTTCACTACGGCGCGGTGCGCCTTCGCTTCATCGAAGCAGGACTGCTCGCAGCGGGCTGCGCCGACGCAGGACATCGAGGTGCGCACCGCCGGGCCAGCGCCGCCCAGATCGAACCCCATTTCGTTGAGTTCATCGAACGCCTTTTGCACGTTTTCGGTCGTTGCGCCCTGGAACATGATGTCGCCGGATTGGCCGTGAAACGCGATCAACCCGGAACCGTGTTTCTCCCAGATGTCGCACATTTTGCGCAATACCCCGGTGGTGTAGTGCATACCCGCAGGGGGCATGATGCGCAGAGTGTGGAATTCCGCCGCATCCTTGAAAACGGGTTCGCCGTTTTCATCCTTCAGTTCGGTGAAGCGCGGGATGACGCCGCCGCCGTAACCGAACACGCCCACCGTGCCGCCCTTCCAGTAGCCCTTCCTGGTGCGGTACGAGGTTTCGAGTTGGCCGAGCAGGTCAACCGCCATGTTGTTGTCCTGCGCCAGGCGTTTGATCCCGGTGACAAAACTCGGCCACGGACCGCTTTCGAGCTGGTCCAGATTCGGTGTGTCATGCAGTTTCTTGGCCATGAATCTTCCTTTCCGTCATGATGCGGCACAAGCTGAAAACTCCTCCGCGCGAAGCAATAGTGACGCATCTGTCAAGCACATTAAATAGCCCTGATGGGGGGGTGTGCCAATAATCCCTTGGTGTTACCTTGTCGCTCCCCCGTGATGGCTATAGACGCTTTTGCCGGAATTTTGCTCAATATCGCTTGCAAAACAAGGCAAAACACAATGTTGGTGAAACCGGTATCGCTGCGGGGTAGTATATAAAAATTCCGGAAAAACAGATGGAGAAAAAATGGCGCATGTCAGCGAGCTGGAGAAATTCAGGGTGCCGCTGGGCAACCAGCAAATCGAGTTGCAGCAGGTTGACCATGCCGGAGGCGGAATGAGCCTGCTGCGCATCCGCATACGCGAAGGGCGGCGCTTCACCATTTTTGATATTGACCCCGCGACAGCGCGGCGCTGGAGCGACGCGATGCGGCACTGGGCGGACGCGCAGGAGGCGAAGGCAGTTGAATGAAGCGCCTGACATGACGGATGTCGCCTTCGGCTTGCGGGGCGAGCTCGTTCCGGCGGGCTATGCCTTCGCGTTGTGGGATGAAGTGGCGCGTTGCCTGCCGTGGCTGGAAGCCGACGAGTTTGCCGGGATAGTCCCCTTGCGCGCTGCGGCAAGCGGGGGCAACATGCTGTTGCCGCGTCGCGCGAAACTGGTGTTGCGCCTGAGATCGCAGTTTGCGCAGCGCGCAAGGTCGCTGACCGGGCGGGAGCTGGATGTTGGCGGCAGCATGTTGCGGGTGGGCGAAGCCGAGGAACGGTCGCTGAAACCGTACCCGACGCTCCACGCGCAACTGGTGGAGAGCGCCAGCGAAGAGGGGGCCTTTCTTGCCGGCATGGCCGCCCGCCTGCAAGAAATGGAGGTTGCCTGCAAGCTGGTCTGCGGCAAGCGGCTTGCGGTGGCGGGAGAAAAGCAGCAGGTTGCCGGATACAGCCTCGTGCTGCACGACCTCAAGCCGGAAGGCTCCTTGCAGGTGCAGCGGATGGGGCTGGGCGGCAGCCGCCGTTTCGGCTGCGGAATTTTTGTGCCATACAAAACCATTGTAACGTGAGCTCGCGCAACGGGCGCTTACAGGAGGCAAAAATGTCATATGTCATTGCAGGCAGGGAACTGGAAACCGACCCGGAGGGATATTTGCTGGAACCGGACTACGGCGATGAAATTGCCGGTGTGATCGCGGCGGCGGAGGGGATCGAACTGACTCCCGCGCACTGGCAGGTCATCAGTTATTTGCGCGACCAATATCGCGAACACGGCCACACGCCGAACTTTCGCAATATGCTGAAGGGCGTCCAGGAATTCTGGCCGGAAGCGGACAGCAAGGCGCTTTATGATCTTTTTCCGCTGGGCCCGGCAAAGCAGGGCGCAAAAGTTGCCGGGTTAACACAGCCCCTCGGAAAAGGCGGATACTGAACCGGCCAATAACCACATACACGGGAACCTGAAAAATGAGCACACACGACATTCACGCCAATATGGTTCTGGACATGAAGGGGTTGACCTGTCCCGCGCCGCTGCTGGGCGCCAAGAAACTGGTGGACGATTTGCGGGCGGGGCAGATATTGCTGCTGATATCCGACTGCAAGGGAACCCAGGACGACCTTTTCGCATGGGCCCGGCAAACGGGCAACCAGGTGCTGAAAACCGCGCAGATGCCGGATGGCGGCACCGGCTATTACATCATGAAGGGCAAGGACAAGACGCTCCAGGCCCATGTGACGCTGGATATACGCGGGGTCGCCTGTCCGGGGCCGATTGTCGAGGCAAAGAAATTGCTGAACGGCATGAAGCCCGGAGAAGTGTTGAAACTCGTTAGCAACTGCCCCGGAACCCGTGACGACATCACCAGTTGGGCAGCCACGACCGGAATGAAGCTGCTCGATACGGTCAAGGTTGCCGCAGACGATTACGAGTTCTACATTCAAAAGGCGTGACGCCAGCGATCCGGAGCATTCGCCCGATGCGTGTCAAAAGCAAATGGTTCAAGAGCGGGCGGGTGAAAACGCCGCAGGAAATCGCGGGTGCGATGGCATTCATCGTCTGGCGCATCGGCCTGAATGCGCTCAAAAACACGCGCAAGGCCGATTTTGATGTCGCTGTCGGGCCGCAGTATTTTGCATTTCTTTCGGAGTTTCTGATTTTTCTGGTGCAGGTTGCGGACCGGATTGCCTATGGCCGGTTCGGCGCCGAAGACCGCACCTCCTTTACCACGGCGCTTGCCGTGCGGCTTGCCGAAATACTGGCCGAGAACCGGAGCGAATTGCTCGGCGGCACAACCGCCGAACACGAGAGCAGCTTCATCGCGCAGCTAAACCGGCGCGCCGGGGAATACGCGGAATTCGAATATGGCAGCGGCGGCCCGGAATTCTCGTTCATCCGTCATCTCGGTTACTGCATGCTCGACCTTGTCGCCGAGAAGGATAAAAGCTGGGTGGTTGACCAGATGATGACCTTCGAGGCGCCGGAGGCCGTGGCAACGGCGGAAAAAGCCTTGCGGGGCTTGCTCGAAGATGCCCCCGCGCAACATGCCGCTTGACCGGGTTGAGGGATCATTGAAATGATGATACCCCTCGCGCAAACATGCTCCAGCCCGGGCCCGTTCGGTTTCGGCGATGAAACCGCATACCGGCGCTGGCGCGAGCGGAAACTGGAACAGGCTCCGCAGACGGTTGCCGAACTGATCGTCGAGGTCGGCGATGCGGAAAACCTGTCCGCCGCAGAACATGCCGCGCTCCTGGCGCGCTGCCGCCGCGCCAACATGGCCATCTACGCCAACCGGAAGCGCGGTGCCGGCAAGGATGTCGCACGCATCGTCGGGCGGCAGTTCGGGCTGGAAAACCTGGATGCCAACTGGCTTGCCGACGAGGATGGGGTTTCGCAGATAACGGTATGCGGCGGCAGCGCGCGCCAGGATTTTATCCCCTACACCAACCGCCCGATCAAGTGGCATACCGACGGCTATTACAACCCGCCGGAACGGCAGATCCGCGCGATGGTGCTGCATTGCGCCCGGAGCGCGGCGGAAGGTGGTGAGAACTGCCTGATGGATCACGAAATGGCTTATCTGCTGCTGCGCGACGCCAACCCGGATTTGGCCCGCGCCCTGTTTGCGCCGGACGCGATGACGATTCCGGAGCGCGTGGACGAAGGCGGCGTGGCGCGCGCCGCCCAGACCGGCCCGGTTTTTTCCATCGAAAAAAATGGCGCGCTGCACATGCGCTATACCGCCAGAACCCGCAGCATAGAATGGAAGCGGGACGAAATGACGCTGGCGGCAACCTCCCTGCTGGAAAAACTGCTGGCTTCAGATTCGCCCCGCATTTACCGCGCCCGCCTTGAGCCCGGCATGGGGTTGCTGTGCAACAATGTGCTGCACGATCGCGCGGGCTTCCGCGACGACGCGGATCATCCCCGGTTGCTGCAACGCGCGCGGTTCTACGACCGCATAATGGCCCCGCGCAGCCAGCCCCGCGCAGCCGGCCTTGACTGATGTGGCCGGGAAGCCTACGATGGACGTGAAGCTCGCGTAGCGAGTCCGTGTCCCCTCGCCTGCGTGTGTTGTTGTGGCTTCATCGCAACTGCAGCGCACCTCCCGCGGAATGTTGCGGTATAAACGGCGATCAAGCCGGCGCCCTTTGCCGGCTTGGCCGAACGGCTATAACTTGATGGTTTGCCCGGCGGTTCTTGCCGGATAGCCGGTTGCTTCACCATCTGCTGCATCCAGAGAGCGGTGGTGAGGGAAGCGGACAGGGCGAGTTTCATTTCCAGGGGTGGTTTCTTTGCCATACCCGTTAGACCGTGAGATATCCATTGGCTCACAGGCATAGAAGTCCACGTGTAGAAGTTGGTTCAATTTCTTATTCGGGAGACAGACATGACTGACCAAATCCAAATCTCCATTGACCGCGAAGTCTACGACCGGCTGAAAGTGCTTATGGTACCTCCCATCAGCGATGCCAACGCGGTAATCAGGGAACTGCTGTATCAGGATGGGCGCGCCAGCCCCGCCTCCGTTGCCGTGGGGGCCTCCGAGCAACATTTCACCATGGCGCAGGAGCTCGAACGCTCCAGGCAGGGCATCTACGATTCCGGAGGAAACACCTGATCCTGCGGTCGGAATCGCACTGGAAGCCCGGATGAAACGCAGTGCAACGGGGAAGCGGAAGCCCCCGGATTCTGCTGTCGCTGCATCCGGGCTACAGAGTTCTTGTTAACGCGCTGTTGTCGGCGCGGCTGGGCGGTTGCGTGATGCACATTAGATGGATGCGTGGGTGGCGGGGGTATGGCCCATGTTGCAAAGCGAGCGCCTTTATTGCACTTTTCACCATTTTTGTGTGCTCTTGCGCTGACTTGTTGGGCATTCGTGCTTATCTGGTTTACACCCACGACCTGCTTGGGGGTCGAGAAATAATAGCTTGGGCAATTATGGGTGCGCTGGCGGGGTGCGATACAAGGCGCCAGGCGCGCCGCATGGCCATTCCATGCAAGCGGCTGGCAACGCCGCAACGCGCCCAGAATATTGTTTCTCGACCCCTTGGTAATGGTTGCCCATCATTTATATTCGATCAGGCGCGCCGTTTTTCCGGCCAGCCTGTTATGGAAAAATCTCAACTGGCCCGCTACCTCCGGAAACTTGCACAGCACCAGAAACAGGGCGCGCCACCAGTTTTCGCTCGTGGATCGCGTGCCGCGCGAGGCGAGGCGGACGACTTGCGCGGGATAAATCAACAGTAGCGCCAGGCCCCAGGCTCCCATCCAGACAGACAGGGCCGCCGCGAGCGCCGGGATGCCAAGCCCCCACGCCCAGACGCGCCGGGATTCCTTTACGCGGTGCCGCTCCGGTGGCGAGCCGTGCAGATGCGCGCCCTCGGCATAGGCATATCCGCAACGCATGTTCCGCTTCCACCACTGCCCGAAACGGGTAATCGCGGCATCGTGCAGCGTCATTTCCTCGCCGAGCCTCCATATTTTCCAGCCTGCCGCCCTGAGCCGCACGCAGAGTTCCGGCTCCTCTCCGGCAATCAGGCTGCCGCGATACCGCCCCGCACGCTCAAAAGCGCCAGCGCGCATCAATGCGTCGCCGCCGCAGGATTTCGCCTCGCCTACGGGAGTATCCCATTCGATGTCACATAACATGTTGTACACGGAATGATCCGGAAAACGTTCGCGGCGGCGACCGCAAACTACGGCGACATCAGGGTGTTCATCGAGAAACCGGGTCGCTTTTTCCAGCCAGCCCGGCACAACCTCGCAGTCTCCGTCCACGAATTGCACATAGCCCAGTTCCGGCGCTATCTTGCACAGGCAAGCAAACCCCTCATTCCTTGCCCTGGCGGCCGTAAACGGAACGGACATATCCAGCCCGATCACCTCGACCCCGAGGGCGCGGGCCATCTCTACAGAGCCATCCGTGGAGCCGGAGTCCACATACACTATCTTGCCCGCCAGACCCACAACGGACAGGAGGCATTTGCGCAGGCGCTCGCCCTCGTTGCGGCCTATAGCCACGATTCCGACCGGTAAAATGGGGGCGCTTTCAATCATCCGGCAATGCCCATTCCAGTGATTTCGCCGCAGTTACCCGCTTGAAATTCCGGCAGTTCACGTCTGCGCCGAGCCATTTCCCCAACTGTGCCAGATCGCGGTCAAACTCCGCCTCCAACCGGCCGCGAGCCTCTTCGCCCAGGGCAGGGCGTTCCCGCATGCGCAATTTCATCTTGATCGCATCGCGCAGGCTTTGCGGTATGAAGCGGCGGCGAAACCAGGTTGCCGGGGCGGAATCAACCAGCAGCCCGTACAGCGGAAATTTTCGGATACGCTCGCTGGAGACATTGTCCGGCTCCATATCCTTCACCCAGGCCGGCTGGCCCCGATAACCGATAAACCGGCAGATGCGCTCCAGCTCCGACTGGGGTTCATGAACCAGGCGGTCGAAAAATACCGGCAACACGGCAGCGCGGCCAAAAGTGGCGAAATAGGGCTCAAGCTGCATGGCATAGCGGCCATAGGCGATCAACTCGGGATATTGTTTTACCGCTTGCTCGATGCCGCAGTGATAAATTCCCGTGCTCCATTCATGCATGTAGTGAGAAACCAGGCGGTCCACCGGGTGGCGCATCACATATACAAAGCGCGCATCGGGTAGATGTTCCTTCAAACGATCAACGGCATCGGGATGGGTGGGAAGCTTGGTGTAATGTGTGCTGGCCTCGCCCAGCAGGCTGCCTTGTGGCGCGCCGGCAAACAGGCCCGAATACCACGCCATGCCTCTGGCATACTGATCGGTGTCGCTGAAAAAGTTTGGCTCCTTCGGGATGCACATGAATATGCCCGGCTGCACGGCCAGTTGCTTTTGCAGCGATGAAGTCGCCGACTTCATCGCACCGACGATGACGAAATCCGGCAAACGCAAACCAGGTTCTTTGTTCATGGGTTGGGCGGGGTATAGTGTTTTAGCGGATTGTGCCAGTTTGTCCAGATATCCAGCCATTGCCCTTCAATGGCCCCCTTGTCTGATCGCCCGAGCAATTGCCGGATCCCGGATACCGACCGCCCCGCCCACCACAGCAGGTTCGCGCTCATCATGCCAAACCAGCCGGAGGCCTGGTAATAGTATCGGGTGCGGGACTCGTAGAAATATCTGGGTACCCGTTTCTTTAATCGGGTCTGTTTTTTGACCGGCGAGCTTCCGCCGCGCAGATGCACGACCCGTGCATCGGGATTATGCACGATCTCCCATCCGGCCTTGCGGGCGCGGCGGCAAAATTCCACATCCTCAAAATACATGAAATACCCCTCGTCCAGAAGGCCGACCTGCTGAAACACTTCATCCGTCACCAGCACGCAGGCAAAACTGGTCCACTGGGGTCGCGCGATTTGTGTCTGCACCGGCAAGGCCACGATGTAACGGCTGAAACACCTGGAAATCAAGCCGGTTTGGGCGGCGGCGATCAGTTCGCTGAATGGGGTAGGGAACCGGAAACAGCTTTCCTGCCCGACGCCGTCCGGCCATTCGAGGCGCGGGCTGACCAGACCGGCCTCGGGGAAGCGCGTTGCGGTATCCAGAATGATCCGTATCGCTCCCGGGCGAATCAGGGTATCGCTGTTCAATAACAAATAATAACGGGCATTGCAGGATTTGATCCCGATATTGTTGCCGGAAGCGAACCCGGAATTGTGTTCCGACTGAACAAAAAGAACTTTGTTGACAGCGTCATGCTGCGCCAGCCACGCTCGGATAATTTCGGGCGAGTTATCCGCCGAATGGTTATCCACGATGACGACCCGCGCATCCATGCCATCGAGTTCCGGCAGAAGCGTCGTCAGGCAGTCAATAACGAACGCCGGCGTGCGGAAATTCACTATGACAACGGATAACTGTGGCGACATCCGCATTGATTCCATGCATATCCCGATATTTCAACGACAGGCCCTAACGGGCATGTCGAGTAGCCACCCCTGATTATGAAACTCGCCATGCCCGTTTCCCTCACCCGTGCGTGGCTGTTGCCGCTTCAGCGGCTTTACAGCCACGGCCTGCCCCTTGCGGGTGCAACCCTCCCCCGCTGGCGGGAGAGGGGGCAAACGAATCGCTGCGCGAGATTATGGTGGCATCACGCGCAACGGTTTCTTGCGAGCATAGCTGTTCTAACGCTAAATCCGGGTAAGGGCGGGCCAGGCCTGCACCACGACCAACACCGAAACGGCAAGGAGTATCAGGTCGAGCTTGGGCTGCCATAATCCATTGCGGAACATCACGCAGGCATACAAAGGGTACACTACCCAGTTGGCCGCTGCCACACCCATCACGAGACCGCTTCCCCCGCCGAGGCGGTATCCGATAAACATCACGCTGAACTGGCATACGACCTGAATGGCGGTCAACAGCGTCGAGGTGGCAACCTTGCCCAGCGCCATCAATACGCCCGCATAAGACCCCCACACACAAGCGGCGAGCAATCCGGCGGCGAGCTGCTCCAGCATGAGCCCCGAACCGTGATAACGCTCATCGTATAGTATTTCCATAACCTGAGAGCCAAAGAAGATGAATAGTACTGACAGGCTCAAACTGGGCAAAATCAGCAGCAACCGCGACTTGAACAGGACTGCCATGAAGTTTTTCGGGTTGCTGCGATAAGCCTCGGAATAGGCAGGAAAAAACACGCCCCACGCCAATTGCTGCATGGCCTGCCAGAACACGAGGTTCATGGTGCTCGCCAATGTAAACAGGGCCAGTTGGCGCATGTCAAGCAAAGCGCCGATTACCAGGCGCGCGCCCTCCAGCGACAGGAAAGTAAGGCCGGAACTTAACAGTATCCAGCGTCCAAACCCGATTAAATGATCGAGCGCACCGCGATCCCAGGCAAACTGATTCCTTATGCCACGCAGCAACAAATGGCTCGCAAACATTTTCAGGCTGGTTGTAATAACATGGCCCCAAACCAGCGCCCAAACTGAACGCTGTAGCCAGGCAAGATATACCGTGACGAGCAGCCCGATCGAGGAAGCGGCAACGTCAATCTGCGCAACCCGCGCCACCGCCAGATTGCGTTGCGCGCTGTACAGTTTGGTGGAGTTAAAGCCCTGGATAATTGCGCTCAATCCAACAACGGGGATCATGCCGGCAAGCAACGGCTCCCCATAAAGCTTGGCCAGGGGCAACGCCAGCGCGCAAAGCCCTCCCCAAACGAGAACGCCCCGCGCGATCTGGACGGTCCACGCCGTATTCAGGAAAACCGGATCGTTTCCCTGGTTCTTCTGGATAATCGAAGGGCCGATTCCCATATCGGTAAGCATATGCACGCCAAAGATCACGGCCTGAACAACCGCCATCAAGCCAAACGCCTCCGGAAACAGCAGGCGCGTAAGAATGAGGTTCCCGCCCAGGCGCAAAGCCTGGTTTACGCCATATCCCGCCAGGGACCAGGAACCGGACTGCAGGACACGCTGCTTGAGGGTGAGTGCGGGTTTTGATGAGGTTGGCATTTATTTGAGGCGCTGGCGCGGCTAAGGTGCGGCCCTGTCACGGTCCGGCTGAATTTCGGGCAGGGCGCGCGAAGGATACGTTTTATAATGAAATACTATGCGAGCCACCTGAGACCACAGCAAATCTGATATGCCGCCATATATTGTTGTTCTCGTCCTTGCAATGGCCGTCTTTGTTACTGTTTACCGGCATGCCTTGGTTTTTACGGAGGCGGGGAATCTTACACGAAGACGGAATCTTTGGCTCGCTTTGACGCTTTTGGCCTTCCTGGCGCCCAACTTCTGGGTGTACACATTCATCGCCATTCCGTTGCTGGTTTTCGCGAACAAACGCGAACCTCATCCGGCTGCACTGTATTTCTTCATCCTGTTTGTGCTTCCCACAAGTGAAATTGTAGTCCCCGGAATGGGTGTGGTTGATTTTCTTTTCAGGCTTTCCCCTCCCAGACTGCTGGCGCTGTTCATTCTGTTTCCGGCATTTATTGCCCTGCGACGGCAAAGCGATTCCCTTCCCTTTGGGCGGACCGGGGCTGACAGGATGATTGCCGCCTATCTCTTTCTTGCAGTTGCACTGTTACTGCGCGATACCAATCCAACGAATGCCTTGCGCAATGCCTTTTACCTGTTCGTGGATGTATTTCTGCCCTATTTTGTCTTTAGCCGCTCGCTGAAGAATATGCAAGCCTTCCGCGATGTGATATTGAGTTTCGTGGTGGCTGTCATGACCCTTGCCTTGATCGCCGTTTTCGAGATATCCAAGCACTGGCTGCTCTACAGGGAACTGGATGGCAAACTTGGGCTGGAAGCAATTGGAGGGGGCTATCTTGAGCGCGAAGAAATGGCCAGGGCCGTTGCTTCAGCCTCCCAACCCCTCGCTTTGGGTTTTATCCTTGCGGTAGGAACGGGCTTTTATCTGTTCCTGCAACGATTCATCCAGCAAGCGCTCATCCGACAGCTTGGAATGGTGCTGCTGATTGCCGGATTAATTGCCCCTTTGTCGCGCGGCCCGTGGGTAGGTGCGGCGGTGTTACTGCTCGTTTTCTTTGCCACCGGACGCAACCCGGTACGCCGCGTGATGGCCTTTGCGCTTGCTGCGATGCTCACTTTTTCTTTGATAGCCGCGCTTCCCGGGGGCGAAAAGATAATTAACCTGTTGCCCTATATCGGTGAGACCGAAAAAGCAAACATCGAATACCGCGAGCAACTATTCACCAATTCGATGATCGTGATCCAGCGCTACCCGTGGTTCGGCTCCGACAATTACCTCGAAACACCAGAAATGGAGGCCATGCGCCAGGGCCAGGGCATCATAGACATCGTCAACAGTTACCTCCGCGTAACCCTGAGATCCGGGCTCGTGGGACTCGGCTTGTTTGTCGGGTTCTTTGCCCTGGTGCTCTCTGGCATATACCGGGCCATGCGCTCGATTCCGGACAGGGACAGCGAAGGATATCTGCTTGGCAGGGTGTTGCTGTCCACGTTGCTGGGTATTCTGGTAACCATCGCTACCGTGAGCAGCATTGGGTTTGTTCCGCTGGTGTACTGGCCCGTTGCAGGAATGGGGGCGGCATATGTCCAAATGGTGCGGAAGCAGATGGCAGCCGGGAATTAAGCGCCGCCCAGAAAATTTCTGCATTCGCAGAAGGGCCTTCATTTTACGTTGCGAGAACTTTGCTGCGCTGGTTTTGCCGCGAGTTCGTGTGCGCGGAAGCCAATCAACGCGCTGCCCAGAAGAGCAGTTTACGCGGTGGCACAAAAAGCCATTTAAGGCCAAGTTTCGGCGCCAAAACTGCCACCAGTAACGGCACACCAACGCCAAAGAGCATCCCTAGCGCAAGATGCAGGCTAACATCGGTTATTCCAAAGAGTTTCTGCAGCACAATCCGGATACCGCCTGAGCATATGGTATGAACCAGATAGATTTCCATTGAGTGGCGGCCGAGAAATGCCAGCCACCGCATTTCAAATCTTGCCAGCAAGCGGCATGAGGCCATGACGAAAGCGATCCCGGAAAATGCGAGCAGCAGACGGAACTGCTCGCCACCGTTGCCCAAATTGTCGGGCAAGCCATGAAATAGGTATTGGCTTCCCACGAATACCAAAGCAGCCAACAAGAATATCAACAGCGCCCGATATTGGGCCGCATCGCCGCGAAACAGTAAGCTGCTGGCGCTGACACCGAGAGCAAAAAAGACAAAGCTCCTGCCGAATAAATTAATCGTGTGGTAATTGATGGAAGGCAAACCAGAAAAATACAGAATCACCGCCAAGGCCAGGATCGCCGTTGACCAGTAGATATCGTTTCGGCGATACAAAGCTGCTGAAGCCAGGTATATGAAGAACAGTGTGTAAAGAAACCAGAACTGGGCGCGAGGCAACCACAGCAATGACAGCACCTGCCCAAGCGTGGCAGCACCATTGGTAAAGTCCGCGAGCGCAACCTCTATCAACCCCTGGACCAATGACCAGATGATATAGGGGTAGAAAACCACTTCAAATTTGTTTTCGATCAGCTTGCGGCCACCGCGCCTCGCCAGCGACCCGGGGAATAACGCTCCTGAAAGAAAGAAAAACAGTGGCATGTGAAAGCTGTAAATGACACTTTCTATCAGCTCGTGCCATTCTCTGTCCATGGGAAGCTTTGCGCTTAGTAAGCCATGTGCCACATGACCATATACGACCAAGAGAATGCCGATTCCCTTGGCATAATCAAATACGATGTTTCGCTCAATGATCAAGTTCAGGTTTGCCCGTGGTGGGAAATAGGCTTTCTGTGAACTATCCCCAGTGTCACGCATTCGATATTTTTTTTATCCAGCCCCTCATATTTCTTGTTAACTCTCACGCGGACTGGCTGGAACAGGGATTCTTCTTCCACCAATTCAAATCCTGCCTGGCTGAAAAGATTCAACCACTCTTCCCGCTGCACCCGGTTGAAATACTGGACATCGTTTTCAAAGCAGAGCTTCCACGCGGCATCCGAATATTTCAGGTAATTCTTTTTGCAAACGCTCTGATCGTAAATTTCGAGATGGTCTGTGAGGTCAATTGTTATGAAAGAGTAGCCGCCGGGTTTCAGCAAGCGATAAATATCCTTGATATATTCGGGAAGGATTGCCTGGTCAATGTGTTCAAAGACATTGCAGCTGAAACAGGCGTCATAGGTTTCCGGTCCGAGTTTGCGAAGCGTTCCGGTCGGCTCGATCACATACCGAAACCCCAGCAAGTCGTATAAGCCGGCAAATGAATGCGCCGTTACAATTGCCTCCAGCAGTTTTCGCGCTTCCTTGTGCCTGGGTGAGGATATTCCTATTTCATTATCGAAAACATCGCAAAGCCCGGAAGCGTAGGCTTTGTACGCCTGGAATTGCCGGTTATCCCAAACGTCGAACAGCGTGAATTCTGCATTGTAGAATAGCCTCAATACCGTTGACTCCCAATGAACCCACCCTGTTCCCAGCTCGATTAGCTTGGCGCCTTCTTGCGGGATATTGTATTTCTCGAAAATGCTCAATATCCGCTTTGCGCGATATACATAGCTTGCGGGAAGACCGGCTTTCGCACGGCTTCTTGCCCCGACGGTGTTCCCCAGAAAACGGTACATCTTTTTTGTCTGGGGCGACAACGAGAATATTTTCAGTGCACATGCGGTTGCGAGGTATTTGATCATTTAGCCTGAAACCCTATGGAATGCTGGAATGCGGCGCGCGCATGTTACCCGCGTCTGCCTCGTTCGGGCAAGCCCAAGCCTCTTCCAGGTTCATTTGCCCAGGTTCATTTGCGCCGGTTGCTATGTGAGGCAACGGGGGAGCCGGGCACTACGCAGAGATTTTATGTGGCAGACCGAACCATTCGGCGGAATGCTTCCGCTACGCCGGTTCTTGCGCGAGGCGCGCCCGATAAAGCGCGAGGTCGCTCGCCGAGAAACAGCAGAAAATCACTTCCTGCAACGAGCGCGGCGTGCGCAGGAATTCCCGCACCGCCGCGACGGCCACGTCTGCGGCCTGCTCCGGCGGATAGCCGTAGACACCGGTGCTGATGCAGGGAAACGCGATGCTGGCGAGCTGGCGCGAGGCGGCGAGCGCCAGGCTTGCCCGGTAGCAGGAAGCCAGCAGCCCCGCTTCATTTTTCGTGCCGCCATGCCAGACCGGGCCGACGGTATGGATGACGAACTTCGCCGGCAGCCTGTAACCGTGCGTGAGCCTGGCCTGGCCGGTCGGGCAGCCTCCCAGGGAGCGGCATTCCTGCAACAGCTCCGGCCCGGCCGCGCGGTGGATGGCGCCATCCACGCCGCCGCCCCCCAGCAGGGAAGAATTCGCCGCGTTGACGATGGCGTCAACCTTCAGCCGGGTGATGTCGCCCTGGAGCGCTCGCAGCATGGTCATGGACAGCCCTCATGAAAAATTTCTCCGGCGCATTGTATTCCGCTCATCACCGCGCTTTCCAGCGTGGCCGGGTAATCGCCCGCCGTGTAGTCCCCTGCCAGCAAGACATTGCTCAGCGGCGTGGTGTGGGCGGGGCGCGCGAGGCCGGGTTCGCAGGAAAAAGTGGCGCGTTTTTCGGCGATGACCTGGTGCCATAGCGGCATTGCCGTGATGCCGAGTCGCTCGCGCAATTCCTGCACCACTTTCTGCGCGAGTTGCTCGTGTTCCAATTCCTGGTGCAATCCTTCCGCGCTGATGACGGCGGCAATCAGGCCATGCTGCCCGGCGATTCGCCCCTTGTCGAACAGCCATTGTGCGAAGCCGCGGTCCAGGCCCAGCATGGGGTGAGGCAAGCGCACGGCCTCGTGGTATTGCAGATAGACGGTGTAGATGGGCTGGAAGGCCAAGGCCGCAATCTGTGCTGCGACGGGCGCGAGCTGCGGCACGGCGCGGAACAGGCGCGCGGAAGAGGCGGGCGAGGCCGCGCAGATGGCGTGGCTGAACAAATTGGTGCGTAAAACGCACCCTGCATCCCGCGTGGCAGTTAATTCGATTGTATCGCCATGCGGAACAATGGCTTCCACGCTGCAAGAGGTATGCACCGTGCCGCCGTGTTGTTTGACATATTCCGCAGCCCTGTCCGGAAACAGTGCGGAAAAATTGACGCGCGGCAACAGGATGTCACTATCCGGGCGTGAACCGTTCAGGCTGTCACGCAGCACGTTCAGCAACACTTGCGCGGACGCCTTGCGAACCGGGGTGTTGAGCGCGGCGATGCAGATCGGCTCCCACAGCAGGCGGGCCAGTTCTTCATCCTGGTTGTGGGTGCGCAACAGGTCATGCGCAGTCGTGTCGCGCGGCAATATGAACCGTATGCGGCGCAGGGCGAGCATGAAGCGCGCGGCGCTGAACCGCTGCGCGAACGACAAGCCCTGCGCAGTCAGCAGTCCGGCCAGCATAACCAGCGAGCTGGCTGGCGTTGTTTGCCAGCCTGCTCGAATGGCTAGTTGTTCTATCAGGTGCAGCGGGGCGGGGAGGTGCGGCGCTTTCAGTTCAAATCGGTTGTGCAGGGTGAGTTGCAGCGGCAGGCGCAGGAAGTCATCTCCGATATTGCCGCCGACCTGCCCGATGAGTTTCAGCGTGTGGCGGTAGCAGCCGAGCAGGATGTGCTGGCCGTTGTCGAGCTGGGTGCCGTTGTGCCACACGCCGCGCGCGCGCCCGCCAAGCTGCTTTGCGCTCTCGAATACCGTGACGGGGATGTCCCTGGCGGAGAGCGCGACAGCGGCAGCCATGCCCGCATAGCCGCCGCCGATAATGGCCAGATTCAATCCATGATTTTTACGATTGCCCCCTCTCCCTCCGGGGGAGGGTTGGGGATGGGGAGTCGTATTCAATTACTGACCCAGGTCTTCCACGCCAGCCACAGCTTGCGCAGCGGAGTGAGCGAGATGCGCTCTTTTAGTACATGGCAACCGCTGGCAACGATCTCATCCAGCGTGGCGCGGTAGATCGCCGCCATGGCGAGGCCGGCGCGCTGCGCCTTGCGGTCTGCCGCAGGCAATTGCTCGAATGCTTGCCGGTAGTAGCTCTGCGCGCGCTCGATCTGGAACTGCATCAGCTTCTGGAAGCCCTCGGTTTCGCGCCGGTTCAGGATATCGTCCGGGCTGACGCCGAACCGGTGCAGCTCGTCCAGAGGCAGATAAATGCGCCCGCGCCGCGCATCTTCGGCCACGTCGCGGATGATGTTGGTGAGCTGGAAAGCCAGCCCAAGATCGTGCGCGTACTGGAGCGTTTTGCGGTCGCCGTAGCCGAATATTTCTGCGGCGAGCAGGCCGACCACCGAGGCGACGCGGTAGCAATACAGTTGCAGGGCTTTGAAGTCGTCATAGTGCCGTCGCTGCAAGTCCATTTCCATGCCGTCTATGATCTCGATCAGTTGCTCCCCGGGCAGGTTGAATTGCCTGGCTACCGGCGCCAGGGCTTGAGCCACGGGATGCTGCGGCTTGCCTTCGTATATCGCCGCCACTTCGCTGCGCCACCATGCCAGCGTGGCACGCGCCACATTTTCGTCCGAGCATTCGTCCACCACATCGTCCACTTCGCGGCAAAAGGCATACAGCGCGGTGATGGCGCGGCGCTTGTCCGGCGTCAGAAAAAGGAAGCTGTAGTAGAAGCTGGAGCCGCTTTGGGCGGCTTTGCCCTGGCAGTACTGGTCGGGGGTCATTTTGAGTCAGAAAGAAAACGGCGCACTTTTTCCCAGCATGATAACCCAGTCGAGCGGGCGCAACACCGGGCGGTGGCGGAACATGTCGAACCGCGCGCTTTCCAGCTTGTTGAGTATGCGGTTGCCGCCCGCGATGATGAGGCGCATTTCCAGCCCGATACGCCCGGTGAGTATGCTGCCGAGCGGCGCCCCGCTCTTCATCATGTCGCGCGCGCGCTGCACCTGGAACTGCATCAGCTCGCGCCAGGCCGCATCCGCGCGGCCTTCGGCAATGCGCCTTTCGGTCACGCCGAAGCGCGCCATTTCATCCTGCGGCAGGTAGATGCGCCCGATGGCGTAATCCCTGGCCACGTCCTGCCAGAAGTTGATGAGCTGCAAGCCGGTGCAGATGGCGTCGGAATACGCCACGTTTGCTGGTGTGGCTTCTTCGTACAGATGCAGCAGCAACCGGCCCACCGGGTTGGCCGAGCGGCGGCAGTAATCCTGTACCTCGTCAAAATTGGCGTAGCGTTTTTTGACTACATCCTGCGAGAAGGCATCGAGCAGGTCGTGGAAAAGTTGCAGCGGTAACTGGTGTTGCGCAACGACCCCGGCTATATCGTGGAACAAGGGAGTTTGCGGCGTTTCACCAGATGCAACGCGCTCCAGCTCGGCGCGAAAGCCATCCAGTTTCGCCAGGCGCTCTTCGTTGGAAATGTCGCCCTCATCGGCGAAGTCGTCGGCCTGGCGCGCAAAACGGTAGATAGTTTCCACCGGTCGCCGCAGGCGCCTGGGCAGCAGGATGGAGGCGACCGGGAAGTTTTCGTAATGGTCAACGGCCATTATTGGCGGCTAGCGAGCGTAGCTTGCTCGTCCATTCGCGGAAGTGTACGCACTCAGCTTCCATAACGGGTAATGTTATGCGCTCTGCACCGAGTGGCCCATGGCGTGTTTTTTGATACTTTGGCCGCAACAAGCTTTCAAGCCTGCGCGACGGTTTGGTTTCAAGGTTGTCGTTGATATGTTCTGGTGTTTGGAAAGAGTTGCGGACAGCAGAAAGCTTGAGAAGATAGCTATGCCATGTTGGTTCAACGTCACATAAAGCTGCCACATTTGAAAAAAGCAACCCTTCGAATTCATATGGCTGAATGTGTGGAATAAAGCGCTCAGGTCGGCAACCGGCATATTCAACAATTGCTTGGTGAAGTGCGCTTTCCAAGCAGGCTGTTCGCGTGTAGATGTCTGATTTATCTTTCGCATCCAGATAAGCAGGAAAGTTGGTCTCTAGTGCATAGAGATCAAGGAATGTGCTCAACACTGTGTTGGGATTTTGTCGCAATGTGTTGCGTGCATTGAATTTGAGCCGGTCAAAACTGACCGCCCCACCGTATGCATCCCGTGATGTTTTGAGCATTTGCGGCTTTACAAATACTTGCGCAGGCCGCAGCGATGGAGCAACAACACGCTTTATGAATTGTTCTTCGGTAGGTCCTTCAGCAAAGACAATGACATCTGCCATGCTACGGCCTCCCGCCCAAGACATTGCTTTTCCATAGCTCCCCCATGGAATACTGCTCCAGCCAGCCAGCCAGTTCATTTTGGGTAAAGCGTTTGAAGGTTGATGCACCATCTTGTTGATCTACCACAATCACGTCCTCTGGCGACAGCTCATTAATAAGCTCAACAGATTGCGTGGATACGATGAGCTGGCGATTCTCGGACACCTTCTTAAAGATTTCGGCGAGCACCGTGATGGCGTAGGGGTGTAGCCCTAACTCCGGCTCGTCAATGAGAATGGTGTGGGGCAAGAGGGCTGTTGGTTGTAGTAGCAAAGTTGCCAGGCAAATAAAGCGCAACGTACCGTCGGATAGCATGTGCGCTTTGAAGGGGATGTCGGGCTTACCTTTTTGTGTCCATTCCAATGCTATGAATTCAGTATCATCAGAACGATGCACGAAATCATCGAAAAATGGGGCGACCAGATGGATGGCATCAACAATACGTTGGTATTCCTTAGGGTATTTAGCCTTCAGCATCCGCAGGTATGGAGCTAAATTCGCCGCATCTGGCAGTAAGCGCAGATTGAGATTGGAAGCCTGAGGTTGCTTGACCTTGGCGTTCTCGCTGGTGTCATGGAAATGGTATACACGCCAATTGCTTACTGATGGGCGCACATAAGGCGAGTATTTGTCTTTTGCTTCTTTAAGCTTTGATTCGTCATGCCCCACCCCAAGTGTTGCACTTGGAGTGGTATCGAAAAATATGCCTCTAAACCAACTGATTTCTCTTTCAAATATTAATCGGTTGTCGTTGGTTGGTATGAGATCAAATTTGTAACCGTTGCGATCAAAATAAAATTCGGCATGTAATTTGTCTGTGGTTTGTCGTCCGAAATGTAGCAGCGCATCCGGCCCCCCTTGTTTTTGGATAAACACCTGCAATTGCTGCTCGTACATTTCGTTCAGCAGACGGAATAGGCCTATAAAATTACTTTTCCCTGCACCGTTGGCACCAATCAACACATTGAGATCAGTTAATTTGAAATCTCGCAGCTCACGGATTGACTTATAGCCAGTTATTGTTAAGGAGAGAACGCCTGACATGTTTTTCCTTACGCTAACAAAGAATGTCGCTGCGATGCAGCATAAACACAAATTCATCCCCCGCGCTGACCTCCAGCCAGGTGAACGGCAGCTCGGGGCAGGCGGCTTCCAGCGCGGCGCGGTTGTGGCCGACTTCCACGATCAGCACGCCATCTGGCGTCAGGTGTGCGGCGGCAAGCCTGAGAATCTCGCGCGTGGCATCCAGCCCGTCGGCCCCGCTGCCCAGCGCAAGCAAAGGCTCGTGCCGGTATTCCTGCGGCAGCGCGGACAGGGATTGCGCGTCCACATAAGGCGGGTTGCTTATGATGATGTCATATTGCCTGCCACCCAGCCTGGCGAACAGATCGGATTCAATCAGGTGAACGCGGTCTTCCAGACCATAGTCGTCCACGTTGCGCTGCGCTACATCCAGCGCGGCTGGGGATATATCCACCGCATCCACCTCGGCATGGGGGAAGGCGTGCGCGGCAAGGATGGCGAGGCAGCCGCTGCCGGTGCATAAATCCAGCACCCGCGTTACGTTTTCCGGGTTGTCCAGCCACGGAGCGAGTTGTTCGCGCAACAGTTCGGCGATGAAGGAGCGCGGCACGATCACGCGCTCGTCCACATAAAAGCGGAAATCGCCCAGCCAGGCTTCGTGCGTCAAATAGGCTGCCGGTATGCGGTTCCCGACCCGTTTTTCGATGATATTCAGCACTTCATCCAGCTCGGCTCGCGTGAGTCTGGCATCGAGGAAGGGGTCCAGGCGATCCGGCGGCAGGTGCAGGGTGTGCAGGATGAGGTAGGCGGCCTCATCGTAGGCCGTTTCGCTGCCGTGGCCGAAAAACAGCCCGTTCCGGTTGAACCGGCTGACCGCGAAGCGCAGGCAATCCCGCACCGTTACCAGCGCGTCGCGCGCGTCGGCAAGAAAGCTGGCATCCATCAGTTCCCGCCTTTGCCGCTGCGGAGTTCCGGCGAGCGGAGCGCCGCCCGGAAAAGCTGGAGAAAGAAAGCCGGAAGAACCGGTTGTGGCAATGCGGTCATGGGTCGCTGCCTGTCAGCAGTTTTTCCAGGGTGAGAAAATACACTTCGGAAAGCACATCCAGATCGGCCACTGCCACGCATTCGTTGATTTTGTGTATGGTGGCGTTGAGCGGGCCGAGCTCGATCACCTGCGGGCAGATGCCGGCGATGAAACGCCCGTCCGAGGTGCCGCCGCTGGTGGAAAGCACGGCTTCGATACCGGTAACCTGTTTGACGGCGGCGCTCGCCGCATCCACCAGATCGCCGCGCGCGGTGAGATAGGGTTTTGCGGCCAGCATCCACGCCAGCTCATAGTTCAGGCCATGCCTGTCGAGAATGGCATGCACTTTTGCTTTCAGGCTGTCCACCGTGCTGGCGGTGGAAAAACGGAAGTTGAACTCGATCCCCACCGTGCCCGGAACGATGTTGGCAGCGCCCGTGCCGCCGTGGATGTTGGAAATCTGCCAGGTGGTGGGCGGGAAATATTCGTTGCCCTGATCCCACATCGTTGCCGCCATCTCGGCAATGGCCGGCGCGGAAAGATGAATGGGGTTCCGGGTCAGGTGCGGGTAGGCGATATGCCCCTGCACGCCCTTCACGGTCAGCGCGCCGGATAGCGACCCGCGCCGGCCATTCTTGATCGTGTCGCCGGTTGCGGCCACCGATGTAGGCTCGCCCACGATGCAGTAATCCAGGCGTTCGCCGCGCGCCTGCAACGCTTCCACCACGCGCACCGTGCCATCCACCGCCGCGCCTTCTTCATCGGAAGTCAGCAGCAGGGCTATCGAGCCGGCATGGCCGGGATGCTTCGCCACAAACTTTTCGATGGACGTGACGAAAGCGGCCAGCGAGCCTTTCATGTCGGCGGCGCCGCGCCCGTACAATATGCCGTCGCGCACGGCGGGAGCGAAGGGGTCGCTGTCCCATTGATCCAGCGGGCCGGTCGGCACCACGTCGGTATGGCCGGCGAAGCACACGATGGGGCCGCAGTTGCCGCGCCGCGCCCACAGATTATCCACTCCGCCGCAATGCGTTCTTTCCAGCCCGAAGCCGAGCGCCTCCAGGCGCGCGCCGATGAGCGTCAGGCAACCTTCGTCTCGCGGCGTGAGCGAACGGCGGGCGATGAGATC
Organism: Nitrosomonadales bacterium; assembly: GCA_016223025.1. GTDB lineage: Bacteria > Pseudomonadota > Gammaproteobacteria > Burkholderiales > Gallionellaceae > VIKH01. The sequence goes on from JACRPU010000021.1 coordinate 58,305, forward strand.
CTTGGCGAGTTGCAGGGTAGCGGACATGGGTTATCGTTAAGTTATTGCCACGGGCGAGAGACTAAGCTATCGCAGTTGGGAGCGCAAATATCCTGTGAGTATTTTGGGGTAAATAGTTATCGCCATGCGGGCCGTTGGTTATAATCCTGCGCCAACGCACCCTTTCGCGTCAATAACCGCGCCGGGTTGCCCGAAACGAAACCCCGTGAAGCGCTACGCAATTACCGGATATTTGCCCTCCCTTGAAAACGGACGACTTCGACCCCAAACCGTTCCTCGCCAGCCTGCCCCTGTTGCCCGGCGTGTACCGAATGCTGGATAAAGACGGCCAGGTGCTCTACGTCGGCAAGGCGGCGCAACTCAAGAAGCGCGTCGCGTCGTATTTCCGGAAAACCAATATCTCGCCGCGCATCCGGCTGATGGTGTCGCACACCGCCAGCGTCGAGGTGACGGTGACGCGCACCGAGGCCGAGGCGCTGCTGCTGGAAAACAATCTCATCAAGACACTGAAGCCGCGCTACAACATCCTGTTCCGCGACGACAAGTCTTATCCCTACATCGTGCTGACCGGGCACAGGTTTCCGCGCCTGACCTATTACCGGGGCGCGACCGAGAAGCGGCACCAGTATTTCGGCCCCTATCCCAACGCCAGTGCGGCGAAGGAGAGCGTGCAGTTGTTGCAGAAGATTTTCCGCATCCGCACCTGCGAGGACAGTGTGTTCAACAACCGCGCGCGCCCTTGTCTGCTGCACCAGATTCACCGCTGCACCGCGCCATGCGCCGGGCTGATTTCGGAAGAAGGTTACGCCGGCGACATCCGCAATGCCGCGCTGTTGCTGCGGGGCAAGCATTCCGAGGCGGAGGGCGCGCTACAGCAGGCGATGCGGGATGCGGCGGAGCAGCAGCATTACGAGCGGGCGGCGGCGCTGCGCGACCAGTTGGCCGCCTTGCACACGGTGCAGCAGAAGCAGTTCGTGGAAAACGCGCGCGCCGCCGATGCGGACATCGTCGCGGTGGCGGAACTGGACGGCATGATGTGCGTGAACCTCGCCATGGTGCGCGGGGGGAGGCATCTGGGCGACAAAAGCTTCTTTCCCCAGAATTTATATGGCGGGAACGCGGAAGGGCAGGCGCGCAGCGAGGTGCTGGAGGCTTTCCTCGCCCAGCATTATCTCAACCGCAGCGTGCCGCCGCTGATTATCACCAGTGAAGAGATCGCGGCCGGTGCGCTGGAGGAGTTGTTCGGCGCGCAGTCCGGCGGCAGGGTGCGCATCCTCGGCGGCGCTTCCGGCGAGCGCAGGGAATGGCTGGAAATGGCGGCGCAGAACGCTTCGCTCGCGCTGCGCCGCGAGGCGGAGAAAAAGCTGGGGCAGCGCGCGCGGCTTGATGCGCTGCGAGAGGCGCTCGATCTGCCGGAGCTCGCGCGCATCGAATGTTTCGACATCAGCCACACCTTGGGCGAGGCGACGGTGGCTTCGTGCGTGGTGTACGACAACTTGGCCACGCGCAATTCGGAATACCGACGCTACAACATTGCGGGTGTCACGGCGGGCGACGATTACGCCGCGATGCGCCAGGCGCTGGCGCGGCGCTACCAGAAGTTGCGGGAGGGCGAGGGCAAGCGGCCAGATTTGATCCTGGTAGACGGCGGGGCGGGGCAGCTCGGTGTGGCGGTAGAGGTGATGGCAGAACTCGGATTGGATATTCCTCTGCTCGGCGTGGCCAAGGGGGCGGAGCGCAAACCCGGCATGGAGCAATTGTTGCTTCCGCACCGGGAAAAGCCGCTACAATTGCCGCCGGACAGCCCCGCGCTGCATTTTGTCCAGCAGGTGCGCGATGAGGCGCACCGCTTTGCCATCAGCGGGCACCGCGCGCGGCGCGGCAAGGCGCGCACGGCGTCCGCGCTGGAGGAAATCGGCGGGGTAGGTGAGAAGCGCAGGCGCAGCCTGCTGGCCCGCTTCGGCGGCTTGCAAGGCGTTTGTCAGGCCAGCGTGGACGAACTGGCGCAGGTGGAAGGCGTCAGCCGCGCTCTGGCGGAAAAAATATACCAACAGTTGCATTGAGGGGTTGCAACTACTAGTGTCGCAAACCAGAAATAACGAAACATGAAACGGCGTCTTTTCCCGCCATGCCGCGTTGCATCCACTTGCCGTATATCCCATACGGCTGCTGGTCTGCGCCTTGCCCGGCGAAAAAACCCATCGGTTTCATTACGTCAAGCCGTTTGCGAGGCGCTACACTAGCGCCCACCGTTATGCCACTCAACATTCCCAACTTGCTGACCTGGTTCCGGATAGTGATGATCCCGGTGTTTTTTGCCGTGTTTTACGTGTCCGACAATACGCTCAGCCTGCACCACAAGCATCAGGTCAGCACCCTTGTTTTTGTGCTGGCAGCCGTCACCGACTGGCTGGACGGCTATCTGGCGCGCACGTTGAACCAGTCTTCGGCGTTCGGCGCGTTTCTTGATCCGGTCGCGGACAAGCTGATGGTGGCCGCCGCGCTGGTTGTCCTGGTCAACCTGGATTATGTGGATACCGCCATCGCCTTCATTATCATTGGCCGCGAAATCGCCATCTCGGCCTTGCGCGAATGGATGGCGCAACTGGGCAACAGCAAGAGCGTGGCGGTTTCCCTGCTGGGGAAAATCAAGACCACCTTCCAGATGATCGCCATTTCCCTGCTGCTTTATCACGAGCGCGTGCTGTTTATTTCCGCGCATGAAATCGGCACGCTGCTGATTTATGTCGCCGCTCTGCTCACCCTCTTCTCGATGTTCTATTACCTGATGCTGGCAATGCCGCAAATCGCGCAAAAATCGCGCGAGTGAGCGATGGAGAAATCCGGGGCGGCGCAAACCGCTGCGCCCTATAACTGTGGGCGGCGGCTATTGGGCGCCGAGCCGGGCCTCGATTTTGGCGAAAGTCTGCGTAATGTCCCCCGCCTGAACCTCTATGCCCAACTGGCGCGCGATCTGCGTCGCGGAAAACAGGCCGCAAACGACTTCGCTGCCATCGCCGCTTTCTTCCACCACGATGGCGTGCTGGCGCCTGGCCTGTTTCAGGGTGGCCACGATCTGGCCGACTTTGGCGCCAGCCACATCCGGCAGTTTCATTACCTCAAGCTCGCGTTGCGTGGTCATCACGTCGCGCACCAGGATGTCGGCATGGGCGCCGCCCATGTGCTGCAGAAACCGTATGGGTTTGTCTCCCAGAATATCGGTCGCCGTAATCAAGCCTGCAACCTTGTCGGCGTCATCGAGCACCAGCAACAGGCGCACGCCGTAGCGGATCATCCTGGCGTTGGCGCTCTCCATGGGTGCCTTGGCACGCACGTTGACCAGCGACACGACTTTCAGGTCGGTCATCACGTCGCGGGCGGGGTCATCCAGAGCTACCCGCTCCGGCAATTGCTGGGCGGGGCGGGCAAACGAGGTGTTGGCCTTGAGCGGGTGCGCCTTCAGGGGAGCGTATTTTTTCATTATTAAGGGCCTGTCGTGGAAATTAAAAATCACCCGCCTGAAACCAGCCGGTGCGCCTCGTAGCGTTTCACCTGCTTGGTCGGCGGCAGATAGCGCACCAGTTCGTTCAGGGCCAGGCAATACACATCCCGCTTGAACTCGATCACGCTGTCCATCTCGATCCAGTAGTCCGCCCAGCGCCAGGCATCGAACTCGGGGTGGCCGGATGCGCGCAGGCAAACATCGCAGTCGCGCCCGACCAGGCGCAACAGGAACCATATCTGCTTCTGCCCCTTGTAGCTGCCGCGCCATTCGCGCTTGACCCAGTGTTGCGGCACTTCGTAACGCATCCAGTCGCGCGTGCGTCCCAGTATTTGCACGTGGCAAGGCTGCAAACCCGTTTCTTCCTGCAATTCGCGGTACATCGCCTGCTCCGGTGATTCGCCGTGCTGGATGCCGCCTTGCGGAAACTGCCACGAGTCCTGCCTGATGCGCTTGCCCCAAAATACCTGGTTTTTTGCGTTAGTGAGAATAATGCCGACATTGGGGCGGTAACCGTCACGGTCAACCATCTTCGCCACCTGTTCGGTTAATTTCGATGGGCGGATTTTTTCATATTTCACGACGGAAGAAAAGCTTTCTTGTCACAACCTTGTCACAACCGTTGCGGCATGAGCGTCTGGTTCGCTGTAGAATCGGCCTTCCTTGAGTTGAGTCAAACATCATGCGCGTTTCGCAATTTTTCATTTCCACCCTGAAAGAAGCCCCTTCCGAAGCCGAACTGGTCAGCCATCGCCTGATGCTGCGCGCCGGTTACATCAGAAAGCTGGCGAGCGGCCTGTATACCTGGATGCCGCTCGGCCTGCGCGTGCTGCGCAAGGTGGAAAACATCGTGCGCGAGGAAATGGACAGAAGCGGCGGTATCGAGTTGCTGATGCCCGCCGTGCAGCCCGCCGAATTGTGGCAGGAAACCGGGCGCTGGGAGGTGTTCGGCCCGCAGATGCTGAAAATCAGGGATCGCCACGAAAACCTTTTCTGCTTCGGGCCCACCCACGAGGAAGTCATAACCGACATCGCGCGCCGCGAAATCAAAAGCTACCGCCAGTTGCCGCTGAACTTCTACCAGATCCAGACCAAGTTCCGCGACGAAGTGCGCCCCCGTTTCGGCGTAATGCGCGCGCGCGAGTTCGTGATGAAGGACGCTTATTCCTTTCATGGCAGCTTCGAGAGCCTGGAGCAGACCTACCAGGTGATGCATGGTACTTACAGCCGCATCTTTGCACGCCTCGGCCTGCAATTTCGCGCCGTAGCGGCGGATACCGGCGCCATCGGCGGCAGCGGCTCGCACGAGTTCCATGTGCTGGCGGATTCCGGCGAGGATGCGCTGGCGTTCTGCCCGGGTTCCGATTACGCGGCGAATGTGGAGATGGCCGAGGCGGTCGCGCCACGGGTTGTTCCCCCCGCGCATCTGGAAACGATGGTGAAAACAATCACTCCCGGCCAGAAAACCATTGAGGAAGTTGCGGCTTTCCTGAATGTTGCGCCGCAAAAAGTGCTGAAATCCATCGCCGTGATGGATGGGGAAGGCCGCTTTGTATTGCTGCTGCTGCGCGGAGATCACACGCTGAACGAGCTCAAGGCCGGCAAGGTGCTGGGCGGATTCCGCTTTGCGAGCGACGAAGAAATCCAGCAAAACATGGGCTGCCGTCCCGGTTACATCGGGCCGGTAATTATTGCCGTGCGCGTCCTGGCCGACCGTAGCGCCGCCGCGATGGATAATTTTGTCTGCGGCGCCAACGACGACGGCTTTCACTATACGGGGGCAAACTTCGGGCGCGATATTTATCTGGATGAGGCAAACGTGCATGATTTGCGCAACGTCGTCAGCGGCGACCCCAGCCCGGACGGCAAGGGGAAGCTGGAACTGTGCCGCGGCATCGAGGTCGGCCACATCTTCCAGTTGCGCACCAAATACTCGGAAGCGCTCAAGGCCACTTTTTTGAACGAGAACGGCCAGGCGCAAGCGATGGAAATGGGCTGTTACGGCATCGGCGTATCGCGCATCGTCGCCGCCGCCATCGAGCAGAATTACGACGAGCGCGGCATCGCCTTGCCCGCCGCGATGGCCCCGTTCGCGGTCGCCATCGCCCCCATCGGGATCAAGAAAAGCCCGGCGGTGCGCGAGGCGGCTGAAAAGATTTACGCCGAGCTTGCCGCAGCGGGCATCGAAGTATTGCTGGATGACCGCGACGAGCGCCCCGGCGTGATGTTTGCCGACCTGGAACTGATCGGCATCCCGCACCGCATCGTAATCGGCGAGCGCGGCCTGAAAGAAGGCATGGTGGAATACAAGGGGCGGCGCGATTCAGAAGCGCAACCGATACCCTTGCAAGATATCGCCAGGCTCGTACAATCCAAACTATGCACCTGACCCAAAACCGGTATTCGCTCCGCTTCGCCCTGCCTTTGCTGGTGGGCGGACTGTTGTTCGCCCCTGCGGCGCAGGGCGGCGCACAAAATTACCAGCCCCTTTCCGCCAGCGTGCGCGGAGTGCTGCACCGCGCCGTTTCAGATCGGGCCGCATCCGCATCCGTATTCGGCTCGCAACAGGAAGCCGACACCTGGCTGGGCAATATGTCGCACCGCATCGAGAAACGCATCCCGGATGCCGCCTCGCGCATGGATTTTCTCAGAACCGCGCATTACGAAGCCAAGCGCGCAGGGCTGGACCCGCAACTGGTGCTCGGGCTGATCGAAGTGGAAAGCGGTTTCAGGAAATATGCCGTTTCCAGCGCGGGAGCGCGCGGCTACATGCAGGTCATGCCGTTCTGGGTGAAAGAAATCGGCGCGAAAGGGCACAACCTGTTCCACCTGCGCACCAACCTGCGCTACGGATGCGCCATCCTGCGCCACTATCTGGATATGGAAAACGGCGATCTCTACCGCGCGCTGGGCCGCTACAACGGCAGCCTGGGCAAGCCGGAATACCCCAACCTGGTGCGTGCCGCCTGGCACAAATACGGGGACACCGCCCGCCGCACCGACATCCCAAAAGGGAAGCAATTCGCTGCCAGCTAAAAAAGCAAGGGTGTCGTTTATACCGGCAGGTCATGCCGGAGAGGCTGCGGATACGGAATTAGAGAGGTCACGCCCGACTTGGGCGATACTGCTGGCGGCACGGGCAAAAAACAAATCAAACGCGGCCCCTTTTCTCATGCATGAATTCATCTGACGCCTATAACATGAAAAACAATGCGGGTGGCCCCTTTTATCCTACTTTTGTCCTTTCGATGCTGCCCCTTTAGATTACAAATCAGGCCGCAGCCCGCTTGCGGGGCGCACGTTTGGCGTGCGTAATTGTTTGCGCTTCCTGAGTAAAAGCCAACATGCTGGCCAGCGCCTTGTTGACGGCCTCGGAGGTTGGAAACGCCTTCTGTATCTCGGGTTGCAAAACCACCACATTGCTGCCCTGCATAAACTGCTTGTGATACTTCCCGCGCACACCCACGCCAAGCTGTTCCCGCGTATATTCGGGAATGTCCTGGTCATCCTTGCTTGTAGATCGTTTTTTCATATCGAGTCGCCTTTCGCGCGCTAATGATTCTGGCATTGTTCCTTCATTCCGTGTGTACCACCACGAGCAGCCGCCCTTTGTTTGAAATGCCGTAGGTTCGGCTTCTGTCTTCCGCTTCAGAGTGGTCGCAATCCGAAAACGTCAGCGCCATCGCATTGGCAAACACGCTGACGGTCTCTTCAAACGAGACACTGTGCTTCTGCACATTGCTTTCTGCTTTCCGATAGTCCCACTCAAACTTGAACACGCCGCATGCCCCTTAACCTCAATGCCGACACATCCTAGCAAAAACAAAACGACTCCGGTACTTTGGGTCTTGCCGGTACTTTTGGTCTTGGGTGCGATTTATTAGTTGATCGGGAATTGGGATTTGAAAATACTGGCGGCTGATGCCGCCATGGAATCGTTTACTCGCTTGACGCAGGTCGGCTAATGGGTGACCCCATTAGCTCTATGCGCCTATCTTATTTTCTTCAAAAAATTGAATCAGATTTAGATGTCTGACGCGAAGTTCTTTACATACTTCCCCTAAGCCATAATCAGCAAGTTTCTTGGTTTCGCCAGACACAACCGTACAACCATCTACATTTCTAGCGAGCGCAATAACCCAAGGATCGGCACCAATCATGAATCTGTCTCGCTGCTTATTAACGAGAAAAACATCATTCCTTGCTTCAATCTCACCCACTATAGAGCCATATTCATGCTCGACCTCCTCGCTCATACGAAACATTTTGTCCGCGCGCAAGATGAAATCTTTTCGCCAGTCGTCAGCTTTCTTTTCTAGCTCGATTTTTACAAAATCGACGGAGATTATTCCGTTGTGATCTATGCCTTGGTACAAGTGATCCCAAATTGGGGCAAAGACTGGCAAGTGCGCTGGGTAATGTCGCTCCCCTAAACTAACCAATGCTGAAGTGTCGAGGCAATATTTCATTAGCGCATATTTGAAAGTAGCCTATCGATTTTCTTCACCCTCAAATTGAGGATGTTTGAAGCATCGAACACATTAAGTAATCCAGTGGAGTAGGCCTCCAAAACTGTATTAAACATGGGACGCCCCAAGTCTATGCGCATCAATATTTCTCTGGGTATCTTTACTTCTACTTTCTGGGTTGTGTGAGTTCTCTCATTTGCATTTTTCCGTAGTTCCAGAAGATGAGCCAGTTCTTGTTGGTTAATTAAATTAATTCTCTTTAGACATACGGCGGCTGTCGAATAGGTGACCTTAAAGATTTTTGAAAGGGCCTCCATTTTTTCAACCAAGTTCATACCCTGATAGTCAGCAAAATTAATCTTTTCTGACGGGACCAATATCTCGGCTGCGATTCGGTTGCAGCTTACTTCCAGTTGAGTTTCGGGTGAATTGATTGCGTCAATGATTTGAGCGCGAGCGTCATTTATTGCAGATTGGCCGATAAGCAAATGAGCATACTCATGTAGTAGTGTGAACAATCTTCGCTCATTAAAGTACCCCCCTCTCTTCAGAAGGATGATCGGACAGGACTCGTAAAAAATCGCGGCACCTATGACACCTGAAGCATCAGGGATGTATTGAGACTCGTAAACAAGGACGCCATCATTTTCAATTTTTTCTTTCCAGAATGCATACGCCTCATCGTAAGTTAAAGCGTCAATTTCCGCATCTAGTATGCCGAGTCGTTTTCGTACGATACTTCCAATATTTTTTTCGAGCTCAGCCACGGGGAGTAATTGGAATAGTTTTATTGGGACATCAAGTCTAATTGCTAAATCAATGAATACTTCCCTGCGATCACGACACTTTTTAATTTCAAGGTTTAATCTGTAATGGTCGGCACCAGCCAAGCCCGGTTCAATACGGAAATCCGGCATTGGGGTGTACGTTTTTTCGCGAGGTGGTTTTGATAAATAGAAATAACCAAAAGGGAAATCAAATTTCTCCGCTGCTTTTCGGAGCTGATTCAACGTCAAGGGCTTCTCACCAGATTCTGCCGCTTGAAGTGTTTCGACAGACACTCCTATAGCTTCGGCTGCTTGCTCAAGCGTATAGCCGACCTCTTCACGTGCCCAAATAAGCATCTTTGAGTTATTGCTTGTTCTGATGGTGGACATCGTGCGTAATTAACTTGATTTATCTATAGCAGCAAAAGAGCAAAAGGGGCCAGGTTCGGGTTAAATGCATTCAGCCAACTGGCGAAGCGCCGGGGAAGTTGCGCATCGACCAGGAATTTCATGCTGCCAGGCGTTCAAGCCGTTTTACATGGGTCAGTCGCGCGGCGTAGGAAAGCGCCGCCAGGATGTCTTCGCGTTCCAGGTCTTCATAGTCTTTCAGGATTTCTTCTGTGGTCATGCCGCTGGCCAGCCACTCCAGCACGTTTTCCACCGGATAGCGCAGGCCGCGTATGCAGGGTTTGCCGTGGCATACGCCGGGATCGATAGTGATGCGGTCGCTCATTGCTGCCTCCTGCTCGTAAATTTACGGAAGAATCTTACACCAGCTTGTATCTGAGGGAGTGGCTTTCCCCCTCTCCCCAGCCCTCTCCCGCGAGGGGAGAGGGGGTGTGCAGAGGTTACCTACTAATCGGCTTATACCGAATCCGCTTAGGCTTAGCCCCCTCCTCGCCAAGCCGCTTCCGCTTATCCGCCTCATACTCCTGATAGTTCCCATCGAAGAATGTCCACTTCGATTCGCCTTCCGCCGCGAGAATGTGGGTGGCGATGCGGTCGAGGAACCAGCGGTCGTGGGAGATGACCATCACGCAGCCGGCGAATTCGAGCAGCGCGTCCTCGAGGGCGCGCAGGGTTTCCACGTCGAGGTCGTTGGAGGGTTCGTCGAGCAGCAGCACGTTGCCGCCGGAGATGAGCGTCTTGGCCAGGTGCAGGCGTCCTCGCTCGCCGCCAGATAATTGGCCGACGATTTTCTGCTGGTCTGCCCCCTTGAAGTTAAAGCGGCCGATGTAGGCGCGCGCCGGGGTTTCGTATTTGCCGACGACGAGGATGTCGCGGCCTTCGGCGATTTCGTCGAATACGCTCTTGTCGGCGCTCAACGCATCGCGCGATTGGTCCACATACGCCAGTTTCACGGTGGGGCCGATCTTCACTTCGCCGGAATCCGGCTGTTCCTTGCCGGTGATCATGCGGAACAGGGTGGATTTGCCCGCGCCGTTGGGGCCGATGATGCCGACGATGGCGCCCGGCGGAATCTTGAAGCTGAGGTTGTCTATCAGCAGGCGGTCGCCGTAGGCCTTGCTCACGCTGTCGAATTCGATGACTTCGTTGCCCAGCCGGTCGCCGACGGGGATGAAAATTTCCTGCGTCTCGTTGCGCTTCTGGTGTTCCTGCGAGTTGAGTTCTTCGAAGCGCGCGATACGCGCCTTGGATTTTGCCTGGCGCCCTTTCGGGTTTTGCCGCACCCACTCCAGTTCCTGCTTCATGGATTTCATGTGCGCGTCAATCTGCTTGTTCTCCTGCTCCAGCCGCGCTTCCTTCTGCTCCAGCCAGCTCGAGTAGTTGCCCTTCCAGGGGATGCCGTGGCCGCGATCCAGTTCGAGTATCCATTCGGCGGCGTTGTCGAGGAAGTAGCGGTCGTGGGTGACGGCGACCACGGTGCCGGGGAAGCGCACCAGGAATTGTTCCAGCCAGTCCACCGATTCGGCGTCGAGGTGGTTGGTCGGTTCATCCAGCAGCAGCATGTCCGGTTTTTCCAGCAGCAGCTTGCACAGCGCCACGCGGCGTTTCTCGCCGCCGGAAAGATTCTTGATTACCGCATCCCACGGCGGCAGCCGCAGCGCGTCGGCAGCGATTTCCAGTTGATGCTCGGCGTCCGCCCCGGAAGTGGCGATGATCGCCTCCAGCCGCGCCTGCTCTTCGGCCAGCTTGTCGAAATCGGCATCCGGCTCGGCATAGGCGGCATATATTCCTTCCAGTTTCTGCTTGGCCTGCATCACTTCGCCCAGCCCCGCCTCGACTTCCTCGCGCACGGTCTTGGATGGATCGAGCTGCGGCTCCTGCGGCAGATAACCGATGGAAATGTTGGGCAGATGCTGCACCTCGCCGTCGTATTCCCTGTCCGCGCCCGCCATGATACGCAGCACGGTGGACTTTCCCGATCCGTTCAGGCCGAGCAGGCCGATCTTGGCGCCGGGGAAGAAACTCAGCGAAATATCCTTGATGATCTGGCGCTTGGGCGGGACGATTTTGCTCACGCGGAGCATGGACATTACATATTGGGCCATGGTTGTCTGGTTGGGTGCTATTAAAAGGGGCGCAAGCTTAACCTATAGCGCCGGACTTGGGGAGAGCGGGCCTTGTCCAATGCAGGGCTAATTTGTTCTTCAGAGAATTATGGGCACCTCTAAAAATCCAAATTTCGTCGCAATACTGCGTTGCTCACAAAAAATTACTCCTTACATATCACACATATGCCGCGTCGTAATTTTTTGCTCGCGCCTTGTCTTGCTTAGAACTTTGAATTTTTAGAGGTACCCTTATTAACAAAACCCAACAACGCGCCGCCTGGGCAACATCTCACAAATCACCTTCGTCCAGTGCTCATGTCCGGATTGGAAAATATTGAGCAAGCCGCCAACGCGCATGGCAAAAAGTCGCCCTGCCCGCGCATCAGCGGGGCTACCGGGTTATTTTCCTTCTTTCTTGGCTTTCTTTTCCGCCTTCTTTTCTTTCGCGGTCTTGACCGGTTGCTTTTTGGTTTCCTTCTTGGTGTCCTGGCTCTTACCCATAATTGCCGCTCCTTAAGATGTTGGTTTACAAAACTACCCCGACCCACGATTCAACGTTCAAACAACAACGTTGCAGGCAGGCATCCTACCCGCATGAATCGCGCTTTTCAATTCCCGCAATGCACAGCCTCAATTGATGCGCCTCCTTCGTCGGCACATCCTACGCAACTACCGGCGCCCTTTCCTTCCGCCACAGCGGCGCACGCAACCGGATACCGCCAACCGGGCTGGCGCGCTCGCCGATATACACCACGCCGACACCCGCATCCAGCAGCGTCCTCAAATGGCGCACCGCCTGGTTTGCCGGAAAGCCGCCCTTCGCCCAGCGCCGGTTTCTGCGCATCGCATCCAGCCCCCGTAAGGCGAGATCGGTAGCGGGTAACCCGGATGTCAAGCAGTGAAATCCGGGAGCGCCCGGACGGGCGCATGGGTTTATCCTAAAAACCTCAATTCAAGCCACAGAGAACACAGAGGTCACAGAGAAATCAGCGGTACTACACGTTTTTATGGCACACCAAAAAGGTGAATCAATTTCTTGGTTCAACCGTTTGTTTTTACTCTGTGATCTCTGTGTTCTCTGTGGCTGACAGAGTTTTTAAGGTTTATCCATATGCCAGGAAATCCCCGGATTTCGCTGTGCTTCGCGTAAATTTCATAATCCCGGAATCCGCTGCGCTTCTTCCGGGCTACGCTGGCTTGCGGGCTTTTCACAACCGAAACCGGGTTGAGCCAGAGCCAAAGTTTTCTGCGCCGCGCCGTAAAGCCCAGCACGCCCAGCCCGGCCAGCAGCATCGCAACCATTTCCGGTTCGGGAACGGCGGCGACAACGGATTGTCCGGGGCGCACAGCCCACGCGAACATATTGAAGTTCTTGTTGTACGCGTCCTGGTAACCGTAGCCCGTATAGAAGCCCCACGCGCTGTAGGTATTCGGCGCGTACTCCGTACCGGACCAGTAGGGGTAGGACTGAACGTTGCTGAAGGGGCCGGTGTTGGTCAGGCCCCAGCCTGCTTGCGGATAGGCGCCAGATGTACTGACATATCCCAAGTTGCCCAGATCACTGTACCACAGGTGAGCCATTTCTCCGGTCGAGGCAGTGTTATAGCCATGGTCACCCGTGCCATCATACCAACTACCCGAAATGCCCGGCGCGCCGGTATCGGTCACGGTGGGCAGGCGCCAGTCGTTAAAGCCCAGGTAGTTGGCGCTGTTCATCGCGCCGATCCAGTTTTGCGCGGTGTTCCAGTTCATGTAGCCAGCCGGGGTGATCCGCTCACGCCGAAGGTGTTGCTGGCGGCCAGGTTGGCGTTTTGCAGCCAGGTGAGGTTGAGGTCGGAATCGTACACGCCCTGGCCGCCGAGAGTCAGGGTCAGGGCGGCGTGGGCGGTGGCGGCAGAAAGCAGGCCGGCGCCGAGGGCAATAGCAAGCAGAGTTTTCTTGGTTTTCATTTTTCCTCCGTGGTTGAGCGGGTCGGTTTCAAGTTGCATGGCATAGCAGGGCAAACCGGTGGCACCTGTTCGCGCGCTTTATACCAAGCTTTCCCGGCTTTGGATACTGTACTGTGGGACAGGTGGGCGGAATGCAAGAAGGGGCGCGGCTTTCGCCCATCAAATACCGTTACAGCCACGAAAAACGCGGAACATGGCGGGGCAGGGTAGGGTGATTGCCTACGTGGATTGCAGCGCCCGCAATGGCGGCATTTGCTCCATGCGCCGCGTGGCCAGCCAGCCCGCCAGCGTCACGACTAGGATACCGCCGCCCACACCGGCCAGCCAGATCATTGCGCTGAAGCGATACGGGATTTCCAGCACATGATGCGCCAGCACCCAGCCCAGCGCCACTGCGCCCGCTGCCGCGAACAACCCGCTCAATGCGCCCAGCACGGCAAACTCGGCCAGATGCAGCCGCCGCAGGTAGCGGCTGTCCGCCCCCAGCGTGCGCAGGATGGCGGCCTGCTGGATGCGCTCGTCCTGCGTGGCAAGCAGCGCGGCATACAGCACCGCAAGGCCGCTCAACAAGGTGAACAGGAATATCACGCTGACGGCCTGCGCGATCTGCTCCATGATGCCGCGCACCTGCTCGATCATCGCGCCGGTGTCTATCACCAGCAGGTTGGGGAATTCCCGCACCAACTGGTCGCCTGCGCGCACCCTGTCAGGCGGCAGGTAAAAACTGGTGATATAACTGGCCGGAAAATCCCTGAGCAACTCCGGCGTGGAGATCACGAAAAAATTCACCCGCATCGAATCCCATTGCACCTTGCGCAGATTGGAAACGCGCGCGGTAAAGCGGTTGCCCGCCACGTCGTAGATGAGTTCATCGCCCAGGCGGATACCGAGCCGGTCGGCGATACCTTCCTCGACGGAAAGCTCCTTGCGCTCGCTTGGGGTTTCGTCATTCCGGAGAAGGCCGGAATCCAGTGTTTGTAATGAACTGGACACCGGCCTTCGCCGGTGTGGCGATATATCTGTATCCGCACTTTGAGGTATCCACCAACTGCCGCTCACCAGCTCGTTCCACTCCGGCATCTTTTCGGCATAAGACAGATTGAATTCGCGCTCCACCAGATCTCGCGCGTGCGGGTCGGCATAACTGTCGCCATTGATGGCCGCAGCATTGATGGCGATCAATCGCCCGCGCACCATCGGCAGCAACTGCGGCTGCGGCATGGGCTGGCGCGCGAAAAAGTCCAGCAGCGGCTGCCGCTGATCCGGCTGGATGTTCACGATGAAGCGGTTTGGCGTATCCGGCGGCAGCTTGCCCTGCCAGCTTTGCAGCAGATCGCCGCGCACCAGCGTCAGCAACAGCAGCGCCATGCCGCCCAAGCCGAGCGCCACCACTTGCAGGGCGGAGCCGCGCCCGTGCCGCACCAGGTTGTTGAGCGCATGTCGCACCTGCGCCGGAAAGCGGAACGAATAGCGCGCCAGCCCATGCAGCAGCAGCCAGGCCAGCAGGCCGAAGCACAACAGCCCCGCGAGCAGCCCGCCCAGCATCGCGAATCCCAGCCTGGCCGAGCCGGAATGCCACAGGAACAATCCCGCCAGCACCAGCACGGCAAGGCCCCAGGCCAGTACGGCGTTTGGCTGCGGCGCACCCAGCTCACGGCGCAGCACGCGCAGCGGCGACACCCTGCGCAATTGCAGCAGCGGCAAAAAAGCAAAACCGAGCAGCAGCGCAAAGCCGCTGGCCGCGCTCTTGATCGCGGGCAGCACGGAAGGCTGCGGCAGCTCCGCATCGCGCACCGACTCGATGAATCCGGCCAGCAACGCCTGCGTGACATAGCCCAGCGCACAGCCGAGCAGAACCGCGACCGCGCCGAGCAGCAGGAACTGGTACAGGAACAGGCGCAACACCTGCCCCTGCTGCGCGCCGAGGCAGCGCATCACCGCGCAGGTATCCAGATGGCGCAGCACGAAACGCCGCGCCGCCAGCGCCAGCGCCGCACCCGCGAGGATCGCCGCGGTCAGCGCGGCCAGCCCGAGGAAATGCTCGGCACGTTCCAGTGCGCTGCGTATTTCGGGGCGCGCATCGCGCACGTCTTCCAGCTTCTCGCCATTTGAAAGTTCCGGCTTCAACTCGTCGTGCAACGCCTCGATCTGCCGCACTTCGCCCGCCACCATCAGGCGGTAAACGATGCGGCTGCCTTCCTGCAGCAGGCCCGTCGCGGCGAGGTCGTCGCCGTGCATCAGCACGCGCGGCGCGAAGCTGTAGAAGCCGACTGCCCGGTCAATGTCGCGCACGATGCGCGCCGCCACCGTGAAGCGCTGCGTGCCGATGCCGACCTCGTCACCGACGCGCACATCCAGCCGGCGCAGCAGCCGCCCGTCCACCCACACCGTGCCGCGCAGGGGATTGCCCCCGCTTACTCCCTCCCCCTTGACGGGGGAGGGCTGGGGTAGGGGTGAAAGCGTTGAGTGCGCATCCCCTCCTTTACCATCGTCAACCACTATTTTGCCGCGCAGCGGATAGCCCGCCTCGACCGCCTGAATCTCGGAGAGCAAGGTCTGCTCGCCATGCGCCACCATGCTCAGAAATGCGCGGCTCTCCACCGTGCGCAGCCCGCGCGCCTGTGCCGCAGCACGGTATGCAGGCGGCAACGGGCGCGCCGAGACGATGCGCAAGTCTGCCCCGATCAGGCTGGTCGCCTCCTGTTGCAGCGCCTGCCGCACGCGGTCGGCGAACAGCCCGACAGTGGCGATACTGCCCACCGCCAGCACCAGCGCCACGAGCAGCACGCGCCACTCCCCGGCGCGCCAGTCGCGGCGCATAAGGCTGAGGGAGAGGCGGAAGAGGTTCATTTGAGCAGAACGATCATGGCGCAGGCCACCCCGAATGATGAGGAGAGGGGTGCGGTATGCCCTCGCTGCGCGAGGTTCACGTTACAACCCGGCCTCTACCACCGGTGGCGGCGGGGTTAAAAAGGCGCTTCTGATTTACAAAACGACCGTTCGCACCGAGGTTGCGGAGCGCGATTTACACATTTTTGAAATACCGCCCGAACCAGCTTGCCAACCCCCTCCGGCGCCCCCTGATGCGGAGCGCGGGAAGCCCGCGTAATTGCGCGGTTTTCCTGTTTCCTGCGCGGCTATCTCCTGCCCGCCATTACTGCTTCGTTGTGCGCCAGCATTTGCTCCATCAGCGCCAGCATCGCGTTCATGTGGCGGCCCGCCATACCCTTCATCGGTTGCCCTGCGCCGCTCATCTTGTGATCGCACTTCATGCCGCTACCCATCCTGTGGCCGCACTTCGCGCCGTCACCGCCCATGCAGCAGCCCTTCATGCCGCCCATCCTGTGATCGCACCTCATGGGGTCTATCGTGGAACTCTGCCCGGAAGAAGAGGGCGCTTCCATCTGCTCCTTGTCCAGCAGATCCATGCCGCATTTCTGGCAGATACCCGGATGATCCTGGACAACATCG
This sequence comes from Nitrosomonadales bacterium, assembly GCA_016223025.1. Taxonomy (GTDB): domain Bacteria; phylum Pseudomonadota; class Gammaproteobacteria; order Burkholderiales; family Gallionellaceae; genus VIKH01. The sequence continues at coordinate 74,979 of JACRPU010000021.1, forward strand.
GGATGCATCGGGCATGTCCAGAGCTTCTTTGCAGAGCCGGCCGGGGCATCGCCGGAACCGGCTGCCTGATCGGGGTTGGATCGGGCAACAGCAGCGGCGTCAGCGTTGCCCTCATGCTGGCCGGACAGAGGCATCTTCATGTGGTCGCACTTCATGCCCGTCATATTTCCGCCCATCTTGCCGGCGCCCGCCCTGTTGCCGCTCATCATGCGGCCTGCCATGGGGCCGGACGGGGCTAGCCCCACCGCCATTTCAGCCATCATTTCGCGCAATATCCCGATGCTGTCGCGCATGCTTTTATTGTGTTCCTGCAGGAGCTTCTGACGTTTCTTCTGATCCCTGGTCTGGTTGATCTGCGCCATTTGCGCGCGCATTTTCTGCAATGATTGCTGCAACATGTTCTCGTGGTCGCACATCATTTCAGCCGGTGCAGCCGTATCTTCCGGGGCTGCCTGTGCGGTGCTGCCGCTGTCGTGGGCATGCTCGGCAAAGGATGGTCGGGCAAACAGCACAACGGCAGCAAGGGCAAGCGCGGATAAAACAAGTTTCTTCATTTTCATTTCTCCAGATTAACGAAGGGGTTTGTCGCCAATTGCAAGGTAAAGAAGGGGGTGCGGGTTTGCGGGAAGCGGGAGTTTACCGGATAAGGCCTGTTAACGTGAAGCTCGCGCAGCGAGGGCTTCGCCCTCGCTCCCTCTGGGAGAGAGTAGAGTGAGGGAACGGGCGTGCCGAGTTTCATAAGCAGGGGTGGCTACTCGCCATGCCCGTTCGGATTGCGCGATTTACGCCCTGTCCGGAACAAACTTCAGCGCCACACCGTTGTTGCAGTATCTCAAGCCGGTCGGCGGCGGGCCATCCTTGAACACGTGCCCCTGGTGTCCGCCGCAACGCGCGCAGTGATATTCGGTTCGCGGCATAATCAGCTTGAAATCGGTCCGGGTTCCGACGTGGCCGGGCAGGACATCGGTAAAACTCGGCCAGCCGGTGCCGCTGTCGAACTTGAAGCGGGACGGAAACAGCGCCAGCTCGCAGGCGGCGCACACGAACACGCCGTTGCGGGATTCATGCTCCAGCGGGCTGGTGAAGGGAGGCTCGGTGCCTTCCTCGCGCAGCACGTGATATTGTTCCGCCGTGAGCAGTTTTTTCCATTCTGCGTTGGGCCTGCTGATTTTCTCGATAGGTTCTGCCGCCATAGCCTGCTCCGGTTCGACGAATTTCAATAATGCCAACACGCCGGCCCCGCCCGACGCCAGCCGGATGAATGAGCGCCTGTCCATGATTCCCCTCCTTCGTCCAAAGGAAATAGGCCCGTTTGACAGCAAGCCCGAAACAAAATTGCATCCGGCCAATTATTTTTTACGGGTTGATCTGCGCGAATAAATTCGCACCCGCAGAATCGCATAGCCAGTTGAAATACCAGAATGTTGCTCATCAACTGTGGCGTTTAGAGTTTCATTGCATGTTGGTGCAGACCGGCTCGTTTCTCGCTGGAGATATGGCTCGCCTTCTGACTCATTATCATATTTGCCGGGAAAGTCTTGCGCGGTTGCGCGCACGAACGAAAGCCGCTATATTGCGGCCATGCATTTCTCCCGTTACATCTCGCAATCGCATTCCACGTTCAGCCTGCTTGCCGCGCTGCTGCTGCGCCACGCGCGCTGACTTTGCACCCCCTCTCATTTCTTGAAACTGGCGGTATCCGGATGGATCGCCGCAGGTTGAAACAATTCGCAATGGAGCCTGGCATGGCCGACAAACTCATAATATTCGACACCACTTTGCGCGATGGAGAGCAAAGCCCCGGCGCTTCCATGACCAGGGAAGAAAAAATCCGCATCGCGCGCCAACTGGAAAAGCTTGGTGCGGATGTCATCGAGGCAGGCTTTGCCGCCGCCAGCCCCGGCGATGCGGACGCGATAAAGAGCATCGCCAGAATCATCGAACGCTCCGCGGTCTGTTCGCTGGCCCGCGCCAACGAGCGCGACGTGCGCGCTGCCGGCGAGGCGATCGGCCCGGCCCGGTCCGGGCGCATCCACACCTTCATCGCCACTTCGCCCATCCACATGGAAAAGAAGCTGCGCATGACGCCCGACCAGGTCGTCGAGAACGCCGTCAAGGCGGTGAAGCTCGCGCTGGAATACACCGATGACGTGGAGTTCTCCGCCGAGGACGCGGTGCGCTCGGAAATGGATTTTCTGGTGCGCGTGTTCGATGCGGTGATCCTGGCCGGGGCAAAAACCCTCAATGTGCCGGATACCGTCGGCTACAGCATCCCGGCCCTGTGGGGCGAGCGCATCAGGCAGTTGATCGAGCGCGTGCCGGGCAGCGACAAGGTGGTGTGGTCCACCCATTGCCACAATGATCTCGGCATGGCGGTAGCCAACTCGCTGGCCGCCGTGATGAACGGCGCGCGCCAGGTGGAATGCACCATCAACGGCCTGGGCGAACGCGCGGGCAACGCCTCGCTGGAGGAAATCGTGATGGCGGTGAAGACCCGCCGCGACGTGTTCCAGTGCGACTCGCGGATTGACACCACGCAGATCGTGCCGACTTCCAAGCTGGTATCCAGCATTACCGGCTATCCGGTGCAGCCGAACAAGGCCATTGTCGGCGCGAACGCTTTCGCGCACGAATCCGGCATCCACCAGGACGGCATGATCAAGCACCGCGAGACTTATGAAATCATGCGCGCCGAAGACGTGGGCTGGAGCACGAACAAGCTGACTTTGGGCAAGCTTTCCGGACGCAACGCTTTTCGCACGCGCTTGCAGGAACTCGGCATCGTGCTGGAAAGCGAGGAGGCGTTGAATACCGCCTTTGCGCATTTCAAGGATCTGGCCGACCGCAAGTCGGAAATTTTCGACGAGGACTTGCAGGCGCTGGTCACCGAGGAAGCCGCCGCGCATGTCAGCGAGCATTACCGCCTGGTGTCCATGCGCGCGCACTCCGAAACGGGCGAACCGCCGTCCGCCAGGGTGGTGCTCGGTATTGGCGGGCATGAGCACGTTGCGGAAGCGAAGGGCGGCGGCCCGGTGGACGCCACGCTCAAGGCCATAGATCAAATCGCGCAGAGCGGCACCGAATTATTGCTGTTCTCGGTGAACAACATCACCAGCGGCACCGACGCTCAAGGCGAGGTGACGGTGCGGTTGTCCAGGGGCGGGCGCATTGTCAACGGCCAGGGCGCGGACACCGATATTGTGGTGGCTTCCGCCAAAGCCTATCTCAACGCGTTGAACAAGCTTCATGCGGGGGCGGAGAGGGCGCATCCGCAGGTGTAGGATGTGCGGGCGGGGCAGCCTGTTTACGGGCAAGCTCCCATAGCGGATTTTCTGGCAGGGAACTCGAATGACGACTCAAATCAAACGTGTAAACATGCGGCTGCTTTCGCTCGTTGAGAACATCGGGCTGCTGGTGATCGCCATCGCCACCGTAGTCGCCATGGCCAGCGAAATTCTGTCCATGCTGGGGGCGATGCGCGTTTCGCTGGCCGACCTGCTGCTGATGTTTCTCTACATGGAGGTTCTGGCCATGGTGGGGCTGTATTACAGTTCGGGCAAAATGCCCGTGCGCTTCCCTCTTTACATCGGGATGGTGGCGCTGGCGCGGTATCTGGTGCTGGACATGAAGGAGATGGATGCATGGCGCATGCTGGCGGTGTCCTGCTCCATCCTGCTGCTGACGCTGGCCGTGCTCCTGATCCGCTTCGGGCACGTCCGCTATCCGTACCCGGAAGACCAGAACAAGAGCTGATTTACCGGGCGGGCGCGGGGTTATTTCGCCGCCACGGTCGTTTCGCCGGTGTATTGCGTGCCGAGATTGTCCACGGCGCTGATGGCGACTTTGTCGCCTGGTTTGGCGCCCTTGATCCTGAAGTTGATGAAGGGGTTTTTGGCAACCGCGATCCCCCATTGCGCATCCACCACGGTTTTGCCGTTCAGCGTGGCGACAAAATGGTTGACGAAGTGAGCCGGGATGAATTTCTCGGTCTTCGGATCCTTTCGCAGCCCGGTTTCCATGATGTGGGTCATCAGCACCTTCACGTCGGTAACGTCACCTTGCATCGTCGCGCGCATTTTCATTTCATCTGCCATGTTTCTGTTCCTTGTCGAATCGTTAAACCATGATCGAAACTTGCCGGGCTGCCATCAGGTTTCCGGCAACGCAGAAGCGGCTCAATTGCCGCAGCCGCCGATCGTGACCTTGACTTCCTTGCTTTGCATGTAGGTCTTGCCGCCGGCCCTGACCGCCACTCTGACCAGAGAAGTCTGGCTCATCTTGATGCGCGTGGAGATGTAGGGCTCGGTGCCGCTTGCCAGATCGAAATCGGCAACCAGCGGGTACTGGTTTTTATCCACAAAAAAGGCGATAGAAGTCGTCCCGGGAATGTTGCTGGTGGCTTCCACGGGCACCAACGCGCCGTTTTCCGCGATGTCCGGTACCTTGAGCATAATATCCTTGCTCTCGATGGCTCCCCCGTAATTGGCGTTTTTCATGGCATCGGTTACGTTGTTCGAGGAAAAAGCGAGCTTGTTCCACGCTGCCGCAAATACTTCGCCGGACTTGAGCAGGCCCGCGCCAGCGGCAGCCAGCAACGCTCCGGCTGCGCCGGCGTTCTTCAAAAATGCTCTGCGTAATTCGTTCATTTCTCCTCCCTGGTAAAATCCGGTTTGAGCGCGTCGCCGATCGTATTCCTGCAATGCCGGTGCAGGCGGCATCGCAGATGCCAATCTGACCATCTTGGTTGCGCTGCGTTCACTGTGATTGCAATCTGTTTGCGGTAGGTTACGCCAATTCGAGCGGGCGAGGCAAGCCCATACGCTCCAGCCCATACGTTCCGGGGCGGACTGGTTATGCCCGGCAGAAGGATTGGCGGCTCTACCTGTCAGGCAACCCGTAGAGCCTGGCAATCCGTGGTACTCTGTGCTGCGTTTGTGGCTGATGAAGGGTTCCCGTGAGCAACCAGACCGCAAAATTGCCGCCCTCCGCACGCCTGACCAAATGGCTGGTATGCGGCCCACCGCTGGTATTCCTGCTGCTGTTATTCGTTGCGCCCAGCGCGATCATGGTGGTCGCCTCGCTCCGCTTTCCCGGCGAGTTCGGCGGACTGGCGCCGGTTGCCGCCGCCCCCGGTGTCTTGCAGGGGCTCACGCTGGAAACCTACCGCTTCTTCTTCGGCGATTTCCTCTATGCGGAAATATTCGTCAAGTCATTTCTTGTGGCGCTGGCAGCCACGCTGATTTGCCTGGTCATGGCTTACCCGCTGGCGCTGCTGATCGCGCGCAGCCCGAAGAAAAGCCGCGACCTGATGATATTGCTGGTGATCCTGCCGTTCGCCAGCAACTTCCTGATCCGCGTTTATGCCTGGATGATCCTGCTCGGGCCGCAGGGCGCGCTCAGCCAACTGGTAAACAGCGCGCTCGGCGCGTTCGGCATCGGGCCGGTCCACCTGCTGTTTTCGCCGTTTGCCGTACTTGTTGCGATGGTTTACGTACACTTGCCGTTCATGGTGCTGCCGCTGTACACCAATCTGGAAAAACATGATCCCAGCCTGCTCGATGCGGCGCAGGATCTGGGGGCGAATAGGTGGCAACGCTTCTGGCATGTGACCTTTCCGCTGTCGCTGCCCGGCATCTATGCCGGCGCCACCCTGGTGTTCATTCCGGTGCTGGGCATGTTCGCCATTCCCGACATCCTCGGCGGCACCGGCGACATGCTGATCGGAAACCTCATCAAGGACCAATTCCTCGGCACGCGCGATTGGCCGTTCGGCGCCACCTTGTCCATCCTGCTCACCGGCGCGGTGCTGCTGTGCGTCCTGGTGGCCGCCAGGCTGGGCGGCGCGGGGATGCGCCATGCGTAGGGGGCCGTGGTTATGGGCGGCGGCGCTTGCCGCCTACACCTTTCTTTACCTGCCGCTGGCCATCGTGGTCGTCTATTCGTTCAACGATTCGCGCCTCAACGCCGAATGGGTGGGTTTCACCTGGCACTGGTACGGCGTATTGTTGCGCGACGATGACATGCTCGCCGCGGCGGGCAATTCGCTGCTGATTGCGCTGGCGTCCAGCTCCGTCGCCACCGCGCTCGGCACCATGGCCGGCATCGCCATGCACCGCTACAAAATGAAGGCGCTGACCTTCATGGTGATGGCGCCGGTGGCGATGCCGGAAATCCTGCTCGGTGTGTCGCTGCTGCTGTTCTTCATCCAGGTGCTGAATCTGACCCTGGGCATGATTTCTGTAGTGCTCGCCCACATCACCTTTTCCATCGGTTTCGTCGCGGTGGTGGTGCGCACCAGCATGGCCGGTATAGACGAAAGCCTTTTCGAGGCGGCGCGCGACCTCGGCGCTTCCCCGTGGAAAACCTTTCGCCACATCACCTTTCCGCTGATTCTGCCCGGCGTGATCGCCGGCGGATTGATGGCGTTCACGCTGTCCGTAGACGATTTTGTCATCACCTTCTTTACTGCGGGAGTCGGCGTGAGCACCTTGCCGCTGCGCATTTATTCGATGATAAAAATTGCCGTCACGCCCGAAGTGAATGCGATATCCACCCTGATGATGCTGCTGACCCTGACCATGATCGTGCTGGCCAGCAGGATTGCGCCCAACATGTTGCGGGGAAAAGCCTGAGAGGTTGCGAGAAATCCTGCCGCGCCTGGCGTGCCGGGTTTGCGCGGTGCTCGCCGCCCTGGCGGGCTTGGCAAAGAGCCACTCCCGAAAATGGGGCCGGAGGCCGAAGTTTCGAGGAACGGCCAGATGAAACTTCGTTATGCCCGTTCCCTCACCCTACCCTCTGTCCTGATCGTGGCCGTGTTTCTTGCACAGCGCCGCCATGATGCCCGACAGCAGCAGGCCGAACGCCAGGATAATGGCGTAGATGCTGAACTCCAGCTTTTCCATCAGCGCGTACAGCGAAAGCATGGCGAAGATGCTGAGATTCTCGTTGAAGTTCTGCACGGCGATGGAACTGCCCGCGCCCATCAGCAAATGGCCCCGATGCTGCAACAAGGCATTCATCGGCACCACGAAGTAGCCGCCCATCGCGCCGATGACGACGAGCAGCAGGATGGCGAGCGGCGGGCTGGTGACCGGAATCATCGCCAGCACGGCAAAACCCATGGCGACGCCGACCGGCAGCACTTTTACCGAATGTTCCAGCTTGACGAACCGGGCTGCCAGCACCGAGCCGATGGCGATGCCGATGGCGACCCAGGCCGTCAGCTTGGCGGCCTCCCCCATGTCGTAATGCAGCGCGGTGGCAGCCCACGCCAGCACCAGCAGGCGCAGGGTGGCGCCCGCTCCCCAGAACAGCGTGGTGACGCCGAGCGACACCTGACCGAGCGGATCTTTCCACAGCAGCTTGAAGCAATGCACGAACTCCCTTACCAGAAACGCGGGGTTTTTGCTCAACGGTTTATGATCTATCGGCACGCGCGGGATATACCAGTTGAACAGCGCCGCGATGAGATAAACAGCCACGATGACCGCAATGGCCAGCTCCGGCGGGGTGTCTATGCCGGTATCCACCAGCGGCACATCCCACAAGCCCAGCAAGGGCGCGGCGACGTGCGGGCTGATCAGCACGCCGCCGACAACCGCGCCCATGATGATGGCGGCGACGGTCAGCCCCTCCATCCAGCTATTCGCCAAAACCAGCTTTGCCGGCGGGAGGTATTCGGTGAGGATGCCGTACTTGGCGGGCGAATAGGCCGCCGCGCCGAACCCGGCCACGCCGTAGGCGATGAGCGGGTTGATCCCTGCCAGCATGGCTAGGCAGCCGCACAGCTTGATGGTGTTGCTGATCAGCATGACGCGGCCCTTGGGCAAGGAATCGGCGAACGCTCCGACGAACGGCGCCAGCACGATGTAGGACACCACGAACGCTTCCTGCAGCACGGGCGTATGCCAGGCGGGAGCGTGCAGGTCTTTCAGCAGGGCGATGGCGGCAAACAGCAGGGCGTTGTCTGCGAGCGCGGAAAAGAACTGTGCCGCGAGAATGATGTAGAAACCCAGGTTCACGTTCTTTCGGCGGAAGCTAATGTGCGCAGCACGTTAAAGACGGATCCATTGTCTGGCCGTGGCCAAAAAAATTGCGCTGCAAGGATGATGTGGAAACCGGCGTTCATCGCGGGAAATGATTGGCCACAAATATTCCCTGGTAAACGCGGATGGAAGATTGAACGGTTTGATGGTTGCGGTGGCAGGCGCCGGGCGCAGGGTCAACTGCCCGCTGGTAATCCGTGAACATCCGTGTCAATCCGTGGCCCGATGCCGTTTGTGTAGGGTCTTTCTGGAGAGCGCGTTTTATAACATGAAAAGGCGGGGCCTGCTATTATTAACGGCATTCTCACAAAGCCTGCAAAGCCCGCATTCATGCCCCGTCCGATACAAGCGCGCATCGCCCTTTCCGCGCTGGAACACAACCTGCAAGCGGCAAGACGCGCGACCGGCGCGCGCATCATGGCGGTCATCAAGGCCGCCGCTTACGGGCACGGCCTGCTGCCTGCCGCAGAAGCACTGGGCGCGGCGGACGGATTCGCCCTGCTGGATTTGCGCGACGCGGCACGGTTGCGCGAAGCCGGGTTCCGCCAGACCCTCCTGCTGCTGGAAGGTTTTTTCACGCCGGATGATTTGCCGTTGGCGGCCGAACACGACCTCGCCTGCGTGATCCACCATGCGCAGCAGTTGGCCATGCTGGACAGTTGCCCGCGACGGGGCGCCTTGCAGGTCTGGCTCAAGGTCAATACCGGCATGAACCGCCTGGGCTTCGCACCCCGCGATGTTCCCGCCGCGATGGAAAAACTGAGGAGCCATGCCGCCGTGCGCGACATCACCCTGATGACGCATTTCTCCCATGCCGACGAAGCGGCGGGGGTGGCCGCGCAAACGGAAGTATTCGATGCGCTGGCCGCGCCCTATCGCGCGGCCCGTTCGTTGGCCAATTCCGCCGCCCTGCTGCGTTACCCCGCCACCCACGCCGACTGGGTGCGCCCCGGCATCATGCTGTACGGCGCATCGCCGTTTGCGGAAATTCCGGCGCAGCAGATCGGCTTGCGGCCGACGATGACGCTGCACAGCCGCATCATCTCGGCCCGCGAAATCGCTGCGGGCGAGAGCATCGGCTATGGCGGGACGTTTTGCGCGCAGGCCCCCATGCGCATCGGCGTAGTTGCCTGCGGCTATGCGGACGGTTACCCGCGCCATGCGCCGAGCGGCACGCCGGTGCTGGTGGAAGGGCGGCGCACCAGAACCCTCGGGCGCGTTTCGATGGACATGCTGTGCGTGGATTTGAGCGCGTTGCCGGACGCGGATGTGGGCAGCCGCGCGACGCTGTGGGGCGAGGGGTTGCCGGTGGAGGAAGTGGCGCGCGCGGCGGGCACCATCAGCTACGAGTTGCTGAGCGCCGTGAGCGGCCGCGTGCCGCTGGTGTATCGGGAATCGTAGCCGGACAGAGAAACAGGAAGGATCAGGCATGAACCATCGGGACGCGAAAGAACACAAGCTGACGCTGCCGGAGGTGCTCGGCATGCTGGTTGCGGACGGGCTGGTCGCCCAGACGGAGGCCGACGCGCTGCTTGCCGCGCGGCGCATCCACCGCCACGACACGCACCCGCTGGCGGCGATCGCCGGGCAAAACCTGAAATCGCTCAAGCCGCCGCACAAACCGCTGCACCTCGAAGCGCTGGCGGAATGGCTGGCTGGGCGCGTGGGGCTCGAATACGTTCACATTGACCCGCTGAAAATAGATTTCGCCGCCGTCACCGACACCATGTCCAGCGACTATGCGGCGCGTTTCGGCATCCTGCCGCTCCAGGTGACGGCAAGCGAAGTGGTGGTCGCGACCGCCGAACCTTTCCTGCGCGAGTGGGAAAAGGTGCTCCAACCCATCCTGCGCAAGGATATCCGCCGCGTGATCGCCACCCCGCTGGACATCAGCCGCTACCTGATCGAGTTCTACAACCTGGCGCGCTCGGTGAAGAATGCGGCGCAGAACGACCGGCAGGGCGCGGCGGGGCAATATTCGTTCGAGCAACTGGTGGAACTGGGCAGGACCAACCGCCAGTTCGACGCCAACGACCAGCACATCGTCCATATTGTTGACTGGCTCTGGCAGTACGCTTTCGAGCAGCGCGCCTCGGACATCCACATCGAGCCGAGGCGCGAACTCGGCATCGTCCGTTTCAGGATTGATGGCGTGCTGCATCAGGTGTACCAGATACCCATGTCGGTAACCAACGCCATGACCAGCCGCATCAAGGTTCTCGGCCGCATGGACGTGGTCGAAAAACGCCGCCCGCAGGATGGGCGCATCAAGACGCGCACCGCCGACGGGCAGGAAATCGAGTTGCGCCTGTCCACCCTGCCGACGGCCTTCGGCGAAAAACTGGTGATGCGGATTTTCGATCCGAGCGTGCTGGTGCGCGATTTTTCCGAGCTCGGGTTCAGCGACGAAGACCTCGCCCGCTGGCGGCAGATGACGGCGCAGCCCAACGGCATCATCTTGGTCACCGGCCCGACCGGGTCGGGCAAGACCACCACGCTGTATTCGACGCTCAAGTCTCTGGCGACGCCCGAGGTGAACGTCTGCACCATCGAAGACCCGATCGAGATGGTCGAGCCGGCATTCAACCAGATGCAGGTGCAGCACGCCATCGAACTCGGCTTCGCCGACGGGGTGCGCGCGCTGATGCGCCAGGACCCGGACATCATCATGGTCGGCGAAATCCGCGACTTCGAGACCGCCGACATGGCCATCCAGGCGGCGCTGACCGGCCACCTCGTGCTCTCCACGCTGCACACCAATGATGCGCCCTCGGCCATCACCCGCCTGCTCGATCTCGGCGTCGCGCCCTACATGATCAACGCCACGCTGCTCGGAGTCATGGGACAGCGCCTGGTGCGGACGCTGTGTCCGCACTGCAAGCAGCCGCTGCCGCCCCAGGCGGAGGAAATCGGGCAGTGGGATGATCTCGTGGCGCCGTGGAAATCCGGCAGGCCGACCCAGTTGCAGCACCCGACCGGGTGCCTCGAATGCAGGATGACGGGCTATCAGGGCCGCATCGGCATTTACGAAATCCTGCTCATGTCGCCCGGCCTGCGCAAGCTCATCACCCCCGCAACCGACATCGCCCTCCTCCGCGAGCTGGCCTGCCGCGAAGGCATGAAGCCGCTGCGCATTTCCGGGGCGATGAAAGCCGCTTCCGGCATGACCACGCTGGAGGAGGTCATCAAGGTGGCGCCGCCGGCGAACCAGATGTAAGGGTGTTGGCGCGCGTTTAAAATTACCCGGCCCTGCGCGTTGAATTTTACCCAGGCACTTTAGCCGCCGTGTTTGGGCGTGTAGACGAATTCAAAGCGATCCGTTGCGGTGGTTGGGAGGCCACCGACAGTTGCGTATAAGGAAACGAAAGCGCAATGGACCGTATCGGGAGTCGGAGGGGTTCATAGTGCCGCTTGAATTCGAGGGACTCCATAACCCCGGACGAGGGAAGAAACCCTGCTTTGTTCGTGCAGCCGAACGGGCATGGCGAGTTTCATAATCAGGGGTGGCTACTCGCCATGCCCGTTAGGCAGGTTCACGCTTCCAAGGGACAAGTTTCCACTGCCAGATAATCCGCCTCCTGGTACAACACCGTCACCTGTTACGGCTCCTCCTGTATTCTCACCCGCGCCTGTCGTTGCGATAGCGCCATTGAGAGTAAGTCCTCCACCGCCGGTAATCACACCGCCAGGGTTTGTCAGAAAGATGTGTCCGTTGGGCATCAAAGTTCCGGTGATCCGATTTCCGGAAGCGGTAACACGATTCAAGACGGCTTGACTACCCGATGGTTGCGCAAAGGTACCCAATTTCCCATATACAGAGCGACATGCGCTGTAAGCAGTAAAAACTCCTGTAACTCTCCTCTAAGTTTTGTATGCATGAGCCTTATGATTCGGCTTGTCAGACGTACCAAAGCACCGGTGCCGTCCTTAACCGCAACCACAAGGAGAGTCCAACATGCACATCACTATTGATCCGGCCACTTTTATCCGTGAATCATGCGGCATATTTTACGCGTCAGAAGTTTAGACACACGCCGCTGCCTGCCGCCCTGATTTTTTCATGGCAGCGCGGCACGACAAACACAAAAAACTACGATCCGACACCGACAAACGCGATGCCGCACATCTCAACACCGCAAACGCTGATCCTGGCCGGGACACCATCTCTTCAAGTTGTGGAACAGCGGCTCGATCCCCCAGCGTTCGGCGTAAATTTCCACCACGGCTTGAGCCGACAGTTCTGTCTCGGTCGCCAAAATCAGTCGCGGGCGCGACCAGGTGCTGTCGTCCTGGCGCATCTCGCACCACACCGCCCGCACCGGCACCCCCTTGAGAAATCGCGCTACGGCGACGACAGAGCGCAGCCTGACCCGCTGCATCTTGCCGTACAGCATCAGCTCCACCTCCTGCGCGGGCAGCGTGCCCAGCATGGCCGCATCGACCCGCAGCCCGTACTTGCGCTTCGGCCCCCGGCGCTTCGGTTCCGGTTCCGGCGGCAGATACAGCGCCGTATCCCGCCGCACCTGCCCGATGATGCGCACCTTCTGTTCGAGCAAAGGCAGAATCAAACTCTTGCGCATGAACCATGCATCGATCAGCAGGCGCGCCTCCTTGACATGCCCCCTGACCTGGTCGATCAACTGCCGCGCCACCCAGAGCTTGCCGCGCTGGCCGGATTCTTCGACCAGCCAGGAGCGGAGCGGTACCGTCAGCGCCGAACCCAGCCTGACGCGCACGACCAGCGCCAGCGTGACCCAACACTGGCTGTTCAGGAAGGTGGGGCGATTGGCCCGGCGCGCGTGGTCGTGCTTGATGCTGATACCCGGCCCCGTCTTCGCGCAACGCGGAACCAGCGTGTCGTCGATGATCAGGTTCACCAGTTCGCCGGGAAACACCTTTTGCACCAGTTGCAGCAGCCGGACGGACAAGTCGGCGACCGGTACATGCGCCCGCTCGATCAGCTTGTAATAGGTGGTCCAGTGCGCCTCGCGGCTGATGGCTCCGATGGCGCGGGTGACCCAGCCTTCCGGGTTGAGCATGCAGCCGATCAGGAGTTCGACAAAGGTGCGGCGGGAGCGTGGCGGAACGGCCACAAGAAAAAAGGAAATCCATTCCGAGAGCAGCAGGCAAGCTTGGGCGGCGAGCGACATGATGAGGTATCCGGGATCGAAAACCCCTCATTGGTCGCCGCGTTGCCCGCTCTAAAAACAACCCCGAGCGGGCAACGCGGCGACCCCGCAAATCCGATGTCATGTCAAGTGTTTTTTGCAT
>JACRPU010000022.1 GCA_016223025.1 Nitrosomonadales bacterium
GCCAATCCAAAACCTAAAAAACTGAAGCAGGAGTTCGCTGTGCCATCTAATCTTCGTAACAAAGCGCCGTCTTCTCTCGACATTTCCGTCCCAATCCACCCGTGGCGGATGGTTCTACCGTAATTACGTGAATACCCCACCAAGGCAATGGCAGCAAAATGCCACTTCTGTTTGTCGTTGTTCGAGCCGATCACGAGCGAGCCTTTCGCGATTTCGTAGCCCAGCTCCAGCATTGCCCGGTTCAAGTCTTCCTCGTTCGGCGCGAAGCCCTGGCAGAAACTCAACTCGACAGCGATCGCGTGCCGTGAAGGCAGCCACATTTCCAGCCTGGAAACCCACATCATCACGAGAGCAGACATGACGGATAACAGCATGGCCGCAGCGTAGAAACCGACACCGACCAGCACCCCGATGGCCGAAGCCGACCAGATCGAGGCCGCCGTGGTCAGGCCGCTGATGGTGAAGCCCTCTTTGATGATAACGCCTGCGCCAAGGAAACCGACACCCGTGACGATGCCCTGAATGACGCGCGTAACATCCGGGTTGGACGGTGCCTGCCCATGACCGCCAAACCAGAGCTCCGGATAGCCGACGATCACCGTCAATGCCGCAGAAGCCAGGCACACCAAACCGTAGGTGCGCATGCCCGCCGCCCGCCCGTGGTACGAGCGCTCATAACCGACCACCAGCCCCAGCAGCAGCGCGCCGAGCAGATTGAAGAAAATGATGATATTCGCTTCGAGTATCTGCACCGACCAGTAAGCCGCCAGGGAATCAAACGAAAGCAGTGTCATGAGGTGCTCCTGCGAGTGGGCAATATTGGGGTGCCTATTTCAACCCAGATAATCCATTAACGTGAAACTCGCGCAGCGAGGGCTTCGCCCTCTCTCCCTCTGGGAGAGTAGAGTGAGGGAACGGGCATGGCGAGTTTCATTTGGCCGCAAGCTCGAAACTTCGCTTCGCTCGTTTTCAGGGGTGGCTACTTTGCCATGCCCGTTAGCGTGAAATACATTTACGAAAACAGCCGTATGTTGCATGGAATCAATCTGTTACTCTGTGGATAAGTTCAGGCCCAGTAGAACCTATTTCATAATCAGGGGCGCTGCGCTTCTGCTGCATGAAAGTTACCGCCTCTGGAGCGGGAGTGAGATTAAACCCCAACTTTTGAGCGCGCACAGTCAGATGGTGCAACACATGTTGGCGATGTCAGGAATCAGCCGCGCTGTCCGCGGTGGCGGATAAACTCGAAGATTGCGGGCAGCAACGAAACGATGATGATGGCCAGAATCATCAGGGTGAGGTTGTTTTTGATAATCGGGATGTTGCCGAAGAAGTAGCCCGCCACGGTCAGGCTGCCGATCCAGAGCAGGCTTCCGGACGCGCTGAACAGCACGAACAGGCGGTAGCGCATCACGCCGATGCCCGCCACGAACGGGGCGAAAGTGCGGATGATCGGCAAAAAGCGCGCGAACAGGATGGTCTTGCCGCCGTGCTTCTCGTAAAAGGCGTGAGTTTTTTCCATGTGCTCGCGCTTGATGATACCGTTCGTGCTTTTCAGCAGGCGCGCTCCGATCAGCCGCCCGATCCAGTAGTTGGTGTTGTCGCCGGAAAAGGCAGCGAGGATCAGCAGCGGCGCCAGCAACCGCAATTCCAGCGAACCCATGCCGCACAGCGCGCCCGCCACGAACAGCAGCGAATCTCCTGGCAGGAACGGCGTGACCACCAGGCCGGTCTCGCAAAAAATAATCAGGAACAGTATGCCGTATATCCATACGCCATACTGCTGCGTCAGCTCCAGAAGATGTTTGTCCAGATGCAGGATGATGTCAACGAAAAAGGCAAGCAGCTCCATTACGGCAGCACTTCTTCCGCTTCGGTTTTTTCCGGCTTGATGAAGTCTTCGCGCGATACGCCGAACATCATCAGCAGCGGGCTGGCCACCAGCACAGAGGAATAGATGCTGAACAGGATGCCGATGGTCAGCGCCAGCGCGAAATAGTGCAGCGTTTCGCCGCCGAGGAACAGCATGGCGGTCACCATCATCTGGGTGCAACCGTGGGTGATGATGGTGCGCGACATGGTGCGGGTGATCGCGTTGTCAATGATTTCGGCCACCCCGGTCTTGCGCATCTTGCGGAAGTTTTCGCGGATCCGGTCAAACACCACCACCGATTCGTTCACCGAGTATCCCAGCACCGCCAGCACGGCGGCCAGCACGGAAAGCGAAAACTCCCACTGGAAGAACGCGAAGAAGCCGAGAATGATGACCACGTCGTGCAGGTTGGCGATGATCGCGGCCAGGCCGAACTTCCACTCGAAGCGCAGCCACAGGTAGCAGACGATGCCCAGGCTGACCAGCAGCAGCGCGAGCGAGCCGTTTTCCACCAGTTCCTTGCCCACCTGCGGGCCGACAAATTCGACGCGGCGCATTTCCACGCCCGCATCCTGCTGGCGCAGCTTTTCGTGGATCTGCTCGCTCAGTTTTGCGCCGGAAGCGTTTTGCCTGAGCGGCACCTGGATCAGCACGTCCTTGCTGGAGCCGAAATTCTGCACCAGCGCGTCGTGCAGCCCGATGCTGCCGAGCTGCTCGCGCACCTTGTTCACGTCGGCGGGCTGGGTGTAATGCATCTCGATCACCGTGCCGCCGGTGAAATCCACGCCGAAATTCAATCCGCGCGTCGCCAGAAAGAATACGGAGAGAATGAACGTCACCAGCGAAATGCTGGTGGTGATCTTCCCGTAGCTCATGAACGGGATGTCGTGATTGATCTTGAAGAATTCCATTTTCTGTTTTTTTCCTCAGCCGATCGAGACTTTGGCCAGCCTCGCCCTGCGCCCGTAAATCAGGTTGACCAGCGCGCGCGACACCAGCACCGCGCTGAACATCGAGGTCATGATGCCCAGGCACAGCACCACGGCGAAACCGCGCACCGGGCCGGAGCCGAACATGAACAGCGCGATGCCCGCGATCAGGGTGGTGATGTTGGAGTCGAGAATGGTGCCGAAGGCCTGTTCGTAGCCGGCGAATATGGAAGCCTGCGGCGTGTTGCCGGTGCGCAGTTCCTCGCGGACGCGCTCGTTGATCAGCACGTTGGCGTCAATCGCCATGCCCAGCGTCAGCGCGATGCCCGCCATGCCGGGCAGCGTCAAGGTGGCCTGCATCATGGACAGCAGCGCCACCAGGAACAGCAGGTTGGCCCCCAGCGCCAGCACGGAAACCATGCCGAACATCAGGTAGTAGGCGATCATGAAAACCGCGATGGCGAAAAAGCCGATTTTGGTGGAATTGAAGCCGCGCGCGATGTTGTCCGCGCCCAGGCTGGGGCCGACGGTGCGCTCCTCGACGATCTCCATCGGCGCCGCCAGCGCGCCGGCGCGCAGCAGCAGCGCCGTATCCTTGGCCTCTTCGGTGCTCATCTTGCCGGTGATCTGCACGCGGCCGCCGCCGATTTCCTCGCGTATCACCGGCGCCGTGACGATTTCGCCCCGGCCTTTCTCGAACAGGACGATCGCCATGCGCTTTCCGACATTTTCGCGCGTCGCTTCCTTGAATTTGCGCGCCCCTACCCCGTCCAGATTGAGATGCACCGCCGGCTCATTGTTGAGCGTGTCAAAACCCGGCTGCGCGTCGTTGATGCGCTCGCCGGTGAGGATCACGTTCTTTTTCAACAGCAGCGGGGTGCCATCCCTTTCCCGGAACATTTCCGTGCCGAACGGGGCGGGAGAACCCTCGACAAAGCGGCGCTCCTCGTCCACCATGCGCACCTCCAGCGTCGCGGTGCGCCCCAGAATATCCTTCGCGCGCGCCGTATCCTGCACGCCGGGCAGTTGCACCACGATGCGGTCCACGCCCTGTTGCTGGATCACCGGCTCCGCCACGCCGAGTTCGTTCACGCGGTTGCGCAGGGTAATCAGGTTCTGCTGCACGGCGGATTCCTGGATGCGTTTTTCCTCCATCGGGTTGAGCGTGACGAGCAGCAGGCGTTCGCTGCCTTCATCCCGGTCGTGCAAAACCAGGCCGCCAAAACGCTGCCGGATCTCGGCGGCGCCCTTGTCGCGCGCCTCGGCGTCGCGGAACCGTACCGTCACCCGGTTGTCGTCGCGGCTCACTCCGCCATAAGCGATGTTCCGCTCGCGCAGGCTGCTGCGGATGTCGCCCGCAGCGGACTCCATCGCCTTTTCCCTAGCGCCTTTCATATCTATCTGCAACAGGAAGTGTACGCCGCCGCGCAGATCGAGGCCGAGGTACATCGGCAGGGCGCCGATGCCGCTCAACCACTGCGGCGAGCGCGGCAGCAGGTTCAGCGCCACCACGTAATCCGCGCCCAACTGGGCTTGCAGGATGTCCTTGGCCTTGATCTGGCTCTCGGTGTCGCCGAAGCGCGCCTTGACGCTGGTGGCATCCAGCGCCAGCGTTTCGGGGTTGATCTGCGCGGTTTTCAGCGCGTTTTCCACCCGCGCCAGCAGCGCGGCATCCGCCTTGAGATTGGTGCGCAGCGGCAATACCTGCACTGCGGGCGATTCGCCGTAAAAATTGGGCAGGGTATAAACCAGCCCCAGGACAAGCGCGGCCAGAATCAGCAGGTATTTCCACAGCGGATATTGGTTCATCGGGTCAAATCGCCTTGATGGTTCCCTTGGGCAGCACGGTCTGGATGGTGTTCTTCTGGATGTTGACAACCACGCCGTCCGCCACTTCGATGCCGACGTAGTTCTCGCCCACTTTGGCGACGCGGCCCAGCAGGCCGCCGACAGCCACCACCTCGTCGCCCTTTTGCAGCGCGTTGAGTATGGTTTTCAGCTCTTTGGAGCGCACCTGCTGCGGCCGCAGGATCAGAAAATAAAATACCGCAACCAGCGCGATCAGCGGCAGGAAATCCGCAAACCCCATGCTGGGAGCGGCTGCGGGCGCGGCAGCCTGCGCCCAGGCATTGCCGATAATCAGGTCGGTCCAGGCCATCACAAAAACTCCGGAAAAATGGAAGGCGCGCATTCTATCACGAAGCCGCGCGCTTGACGGGACGCGGACAATGCGACAATGCGCAACAATGCGGGTGCGATTCAAACTGATATGAAATAATCATCAGCGAGCCTCTAACGGGCATGGCGAGTAGCCACCCCTGATTATGAAACTCGCCATGCCCGTTCCCTCACGCTACTCTCTGGTGGAACTACTTGCCATTCGACTAGGCTGCAAGAAGCCGCAGCCAAGTGTACCCGCAAGAGGTACGCCGTGGTTGTACCGCAAGGGCAGGCAAATTTGTTACCAGCCAGAGGCAGGACAGAATTTGCACTAACTTTCATGACGAAAGACGACACCCCTGATGATGAAATGTTTCACGATTGTGTTCCACGGTTATCAACAGGATAGATATCTGATGTGTAACGAATAAGCGTCATTTTGCGAAAGTTATTTCAC
>JACRPU010000023.1:0-25750 GCA_016223025.1 Nitrosomonadales bacterium
TGGCGTTGTTTGCCAGCTTAGTCAGTTGGCTATGCAAAGCTAACCAATGACTTGCTGGCGTTGTTTGCCAGCTTAGTCAGTTGGCTATGCAAAGCTAACCAATGACTTGCTGGCGTTGTTTGCCAGCTTAGTCAGTTGGCTATGCAAAGCTAACCTCTGCGAGGTAAATTCGCACCTGCGTTTGGTTCCGGCTCGTCCGGCTTGGGGCGCAAATTGGCCGCCAGCGCGCTGGTGCGCGATATCGTAGTTAACCGCCCAGATACGCGCGTTGCACGGCATCGCTGCCCAGCAGTTCATTTGCTGCGCCGGAAAGAGTTACCAGCCCGCTTTCCATCACATACCCGCGTTGCGCGGCCTCCAGCGCGAGCCTGGCGTTCTGCTCGACCAGCAGGATGGAAACGCCCTGCGCGGAGATGTCGCGGATGGTTGCAAAAATTTTCTCCACCATCATCGGCGCGAGCCCCATGCTGGGTTCGTCCAGCATCAGCAGTCTGGGGCGGCTCATCAGCGCGCGCGCCATGGCCACCATCTGCTGCTCGCCGCCGGAGAGCGTCCCGGCCAGTTGCGCGCGGCGCTCGGCGAGGCGCGGGAACAGCGCGTACATGCGTTCGAGATCGGCGCCGATCTGCGCGGTATCGTTGCGGGAATAGGCACCCATCTGCAAATTTTCTTCCACGCCGAGGCGCGCGAACACGCCGCGCCCTTCCGGCACGAGCGCGAGGCCGTCGCGCACGCGCTGGTGCGCGGGAGTGTGTTGCAGGGATTTTCCGGCGTAGCTCACCATGCCTGCGGTGGGATGCAGCAACCCGGCCAGCGTCTTGAGCGTGGTGGTCTTTCCCGCGCCGTTGCTGCCGATCAGTGCGACCAGTTCACCGGAGGCGACTTCGAGGCTGATGCCTTTCAGCGCCTGTATGCCGCCGTAGCTGACCTTGAGGTTTTCTACCGAAAGCAAGTTCATCATAAAACCTGGATTCAAGCCACAGAGATCACAGAGAGAGCGGCGGTAATTCGCGTTTTCATTTTTTTCATCTGTTGAGTAAAGCACCTGGGGCGGATGGCCCGTTTGTTTTTCTCTGGGAACTCTGTGCTCTCTGTGGCTAATTGTTTTTTCATGTTCATGCTGCTTCGCCTCCCAGATAGGCGGCGATCACTGCCGGGTTGCGGCGCACGTCATCGGGCAAACCTTCGGCGATTTTCTTGCCGTAGTCGAGCACGGCGACGCGGTCGCACAGGCCGAGGATGAGTTTCACGTCATGCTCGATGAGCAGCACGGTGATGCCGCTGGCGCGTATGGTTTGCAGCAGCGCTTTCAGGCTTTCCGTTTCGGTGGCGTTCATGCCTGCCGCCGGTTCGTCCAGCGCCAATAATTTTGGTTCGGTGGCCAGTGCGCGGGCGATTTCCAGGCGGCGCTGCTCGCCATAGGACAGGTGCTTGGCCAGCGTCTGGTGCGGGCGATCAATACCGGCCTGGCGCAACAGTTCGCGCGCGCGCTGCACGATGGCGCGCTCCTCGGCGCGCGCGGCGGCGTTGCGCGTGAGCGCGCCCCAGATGCCCGTCCGCGTGCGCACATGGCGCCCGACCATGACGTTTTCCAGCGCAGTCATATTGGCGAACAGGCGGATGTTCTGGAAGGTGCGCGCGATTCCGGCGTGCGCCAGCAGGTGCGGTTTGCAGTGCGCGTAAGCGGCGCCGCCGAAGGTGAAGCCGCCTTCGTCCGGCTGGTACAAGCCGGTGATGATGTTGAACAGCGTGGTCTTGCCCGCGCCGTTGGGCCCGATCAGGCCGTAGATTTCTCCGCGCCGGATGTGCAGCGAGACATCGGACAGCGCAGCCAGGCCGCCAAAGCGTTTGCCGATGCCGGACAGTTCGAGCAGCGCGTCACTTTGCGGCGTCATACACGCTTTCCTGCTCCTGGTGCGCCACTTCGGCATCGGGAGAAAGTTCGCGGCGGCGCTGTGTTGAAGGCCATAATCCGGCAGGCCGCCACAGCATCACCAATACCAGCGCCAGCCCGAACATCAGCATGCGCAAGCTTTCCGGGTCTATCAGCGTCTTGCCGAACAGCGCCTGTTGCGCCGGCCCCGCACCATTGCGCAGCGCCTCGGGCAGCAGCACCAGCAGCGCACCGCCGAGCACCACCCCGCCGATGTTGCCCATACCGCCCAGCACCACCATGCACACGACCATCACCGATTCCGTCAGGCCAAAGCTTTCCGGGCTGATGAAGCCCTGGAAACCCGCGAACAGGCCGCCTGCCGCGCCGCCGAACGTGGCGCCCATGGCGAAGGCCAGCAGCTTGATGTCGCGCGTGTTGATCCCCATCGCCGACGCCGCCACTTCGTCCTCCCGGATCGCCATCCAGGCGCGGCCGATGCGCGAATCTTCCAGCCGCAGCGAAACGAAGATCACCAGCAGGGTGACGCACAGGAACAGATAGTAATAGAGATGCACCGGGGAAAAAGTGATGCCGAACAGCTCGTGCGTGCCGCTCAGGGAAAACCCGCCGATGCGGATCGGGTCAATCATGTTGATACCCTGCGGGCCGTTGGTGATATTGACCGGCGCATTCAGGTTGTTGAGGAAAATGCGAATGATCTCGCCGAAGCCCAGCGTGACGATGGCGAGATAATCGCCGCGCAGGCGCAACGTGGGCGCGCCCAGCAGCACGCCGAAGGCACAGGCCAGCAGCGCGCCCAGCGGCAGGACGACCCAGAACGGCAGGTGCAACCCGAACTGCGGCGAGCCGAGCAGCGCGTAGCAATACGCCCCGACCGCGAAGAAGGCGATATAGCCGAGATCGAGCAGGCCGGCGTAGCCGACCACGATGTTCAGCCCCAGCGCCAGCATGATGTAGAGCAGCGCGAAATCCACGATGCGCACCCAGCCGCGCCCGAGCAATGCTTCGGTGGCGAAGGGCAGGAGCAGCAGCGCGACGGCAAGCGCAGCAAATACAAACCAGGCTTTGCGGGAGGAAGGGTTGCCGAAAATCATTTCTTGGATCATGGGTTTTTGTTTTTTATTCATCATGCGCGCTCTGCCACTCGTTCCCCCAGCAACCCCGATGGCCGGAAAATCAGCACGGCGATCAGCACGAAGAAGGCGAACACATCCTGGTAGTGGCTGCCGAAGAATCCGCCGGACAAGTCGCCGATGTAGCCTGCGCCTAGGCTTTCGATCAGCCCCAGCAGCACGCCGCCCAGCATGGCGCCGCGCAGGTTGCCGATGCCGCCCAGCACCGCTGCGGTAAAAGCCTTGAGGCCGAGAATTGCGCCCATGTAGTAATGTACGATGCCGTAGTTTGCGCTCACCATGATGCCCGCCAACGCCGCAAGCGCGGAGCCGGTCATGAAGGTGACGGAAATCACGGCGTTGATATCCACACCCATCAGCGCGGCGGCAGCGGGGTTTTCCGCCACGGCGCGCATGGCGCGACCGAGGCGGGTGCGGTGTACCAGCACCAGCAAGCCGGCCATTACCGCCAGCGCCGCCAGGACGATGATGATCTGCACTTCGTTGATGACCGCGCCCGCCAGCATGTGCGGGCTGTTCGGCAGCAATTGCGGGAAGGCGTGGTATTCCCGCCCCCAGATGATCATCGCCAGGTTTTGCAGCACGATGGATACGCCGATGGCGGTAATCAGCGGGGCAAGGCGAGGGGCATTGCGCAAGGGGCGGTAGGCGACGCGCTCGATGGCATAGCCCAGCGCCATGCAAGCCGTGGCCGCCACGATCATACCGGCCAGCAGCACCAGCAGCGGAGGCAAGCCGGAATTGATGAGCAGCATGATGGCCGACAGCGCCACCATCGCCCCCACCATCACCACTTCGCCGTGAGCGAAGTTGATCAGGCCGAGGATGCCGTACACCATGGTGTACCCCAGCGCGACAAGGGCGTACACGCTGCCTTGCACCAGGCCATTGATGATTTGTTGTAGCAGGGTTTCCACTGATATCCAAAAAAGAAAAAGCGACACGCAAGGTGTCGCTTTAGGGTACCTCTAAAAATTCAAAATCCTAAGCCAGGCAAGGCGTGAAAAAAATTTTAGCGCGCCGCATATGTTTGATATGTAAGTGTTAAAATTTTTTGAGCAACGCAGCATCGCGACGGAGTTTGGATTTATAGAGGTGCCCTTCAGCCATTCACGCGGGGTGCATCAAGGCGCCGCCGCAGGCGCGCCACTCATGGTTTGCAGCGCCTGCCACTTGCCCTGCCGCACCTGGTACAGGGTTATCGCGCCCCCCCTGAGGTCGCCCTTTTCGTCGAAAATGATTTTTGCGGTTACGCCGCCATGTTCGATTTTCGCCAGTTCCGGCAGATATTTTGCGGGTTCGGCGGAGCCCGCCTTCTGCATCGCGGCGATCATCGCGTTCACCGCGTCATAGCAATACGGCGCATAGAGCTGGATCGGCTGCTTGTATTTTGCTTCGTAACGCTGCGAGAAATCCTTGCCGCCCGGCATTTGATCCAGCGGCACGCCGGGCAATGAGGCATAAGTGCCTTCGGCAGCGGCGCCCGCCAGCTCGATCAGCTTGGGGGTGTAGCCGCCGTCGCCCATCATGAACTTTGCGTTCAGCCCCAGCGCCCTGAGCTGCCTGACCAGAGGCACACCCTGCGGGTCCATGCCGCCGAAGAACACCAGATCCGGCTGTTTGCCCTTGATGGAAGTCAGCACGGCGGTAAAGTCCACCGCCTTGTCGGTGGTGTATTCGTGCGCCACGATTTGCGCGCCGCCGCCCTGCGCGGACTTGACGAATTCATCCGCCAGCCCCTGGCCGTAAGCGGTGCGGTCGTCTATTACCGCAATTTTTTTCGCGGCCATATTTTTCGCGGCGAACTCGCCCAGCACCTTGCCCTGCTGCCCGTCGTTGGCCATCACCCGGAAAGCGGTTTTGAATCCTTGCGCGGTGTAGGTGACAGCGGTGGCGGAAGGGGAAATCTGCGGGATGCCGTTGTCGTTATATATTCTGGAAGCGGGGATGGTGGTGCCGGAATTCAGGTGACCGATGATGCCGTTCACCCTGGCATCCACCAGCTTCTGCGCCACCACGGTGGCGATTCTCGGGTCGGTCTGGTCGTCCTCGCTCAGCAGCTCGAAACGCGCCTTCTGGCCTCCTATGGTCACGCCCCTGGCATTGGCATCTTCAATCGCCATGCGGGTGCCGTTCTCGTTGTCCTTGCCAATATGCGCCTGCGGCCCGGTGAGCGGGGCGGAAGCGCCGATCTTCACGACCAGTTCGCTGGCAGCGGGAGACGGGGCGGCGGGAGGGATCCCCGATTTGCCGCAGGCAACCAGCGCCATGGCGCATAAAGTGACAAGGGGCAAGGTTTGCAAGGTATGCGGCATGTGCATGGCTGGAAAGGGTTGGCCGGATTGCTCCGTAGCGCCTTGCTATTTGGCGAGGCCCAGCATGAACCGGACCAGTTCCGTGATCTCGGCTTTCTTTGCGCCGTTCGGGTCGTTTGCCGGCATGGGCATGTCGCCCCAGTTGCCGGAACTGCCCTTGGATACGGCAATCACCAGGCCTTCTTCCAGGCCGTACTCAACGCCGCCCCATTTGTATTTGGTTGCGCCCTTGTATTTTTTTGCCACCTCTCTCCAGGCGGGGCCAACCGATTTTTTTTCGATTTCGTGGCAGATGTCGCAATCGTGCTTTTTGGTCAGGGCGGGCATGTCAATTGCCCATGCGCCGCCCGCTGCCAGCAAACCTGCCGCAACCATTCCTGCCAATACAGAAGATTTCATACTCTTTCACTCCCTCGTTGAAGCCACTTTTGATTCATGGGCACTCTTGCATTGCCTGCCGAACGGGCATGGCAATTATGCCGTCCATGATAATGAAACTCGCCATGCCCGTTTCCCTCACCCCAACCCGTGAGAACCCCCTCTCCCTCTGGGAGAGGGCATGGGGTGAGGGCGGGAGAGGGTATGCCCTCGCTGCGCGAGATTCACGTTAATGCAGCCTCCCGCAAACCCGGCATCCTGCGGCATTCTATCCAACCGGGCCCCGTTTGCAAACTCTCTCTCGCAGACTTGCCCGATGTTCGCCTGTTATCCGGGTTTCCCCAACATCGGCCCGCGTGCCACGATTCCTGTCACCATGCATGTACAACCTGAATCTTTCATTTTTGTCGCTGATGCGCCCGCCTTCCCAGATTTTTCTCCACTCCGCTTCATCCTCCAGCGGCTCGGCCAGACGGCTTCCGTACACCAGCAGCAAGTCGCATGCGTGTTGCGCCTGGCGATGCACGGCGATGCCGCCAAAATATTGCAGCGTGGCGCGCTGGTCGTTGTTCAGACGCCTTCCGGCGATGCAGCGGTAATGCGCCGGGAGCGCCTGCTTTAACGAGGCGACCATGTTGCGGTAGCTTTTGCCGCTGTCCAGCCAGGGCAGCCAGATGGTCATGGCGAGCACCCACAGCAGAGTGGTGCCCGCAGCCCAGTTGATGACGGCGCGGCGCATGGAGCGCCCCACGCGCCACACCAGGATCAGCCATAACACGCTGGCTGTCACCGCGATCCAGAACGAGGCCGGGTTAACCGTTATCTCGAAACCGGACTGGTATTCTTTCAGCCATTGCGTGATTTTGGCGTGGTTATCCAGCAGCAGCCCGGCCCAGCCCCACCACATGACAATCGCGAGCAGGCCGAAGGTCATGATGCCGAACCAGTCCAGCGCGTTGGCGGCGCCGCGCCGCAGCGTGGAAAGGGCCGCAGTGGCCAGCAGCGTGAGCGGCAGCAGCATGGGCAAGGCAAAAATGTCCTTGATGTTGGGCACCAGGCTCAACGTGATCAGCATCACCAGAAAGCTCGCCAGCAACAACTGGAACTCCGGCTCGTGCAGCACTTTCCTGCGCGCCTGCCATACCGCCCACGCGGCCAGCGGCAATGCGGGCCAGGCAAACCAGGGCAGGATTTTCACGTAATAAAGCGCTTCGCCGTAATCGCCGCCGCGCGCATATTCGAACCAGCGCCCGATGTTCAGCGTCCATGCCCACTCCGCAAACAGTTCCGGCGAATGAAGGTACAGCAGTCCGGGCCAGATGGCCAGCCAGGGCAGCGCGCATGGCGCGGCAATAGCCAGGCTGGTATAGAAGGGCTGCGTGCGCCAGTTGCGGAACAGCAGCAGGGCGGCGCTGATGAGCAGGAACAGCATCGGCGCGATGAAGCCCTTGGCCATGAAGCCGATGCCCGCGCCCGTGCCGAGCAGGATGCCCGCCATCCGCGTGCGCCGCCGCACCAGGGCAAAGCCATACATCATCATGGCACAGCCGGTGAGCAGGGCGAGATCGGTGACGAGCTGGTGCGCGGTGACCAGCATGCCGAGGCAGCCGATCAGGATAACGGCTGCCGCCCAGCCGCGCCCGCCGCCAAACAGCTCGCGCCCGGCCAGGCCGGTGAAGAGCAGGGTGAGCGCGGTGTAGAAGCCGCTCGCCAGGCGAGCGCCGTCGTGCGCGGCAAACACGGAGTGGAACAGTTTTGCGAACATCGCCGCCGTCAGGTAGAACAGCGGCGGCTTGTCCAGATTTGGCTCGCCCGCTACGGCAGGAACCAGCCAGTCGCCGCTTTGCAGGATATGGTTGACCAGCCAGAAACTGTGGGCGTCATCGGGTTTCCACGGGTCGTGCCCGACCAGGCCGGTGGCCACCCATACCGCGCACAGCAACGCGAGAAACAGGGCTTTGGTTTGCGTGACGGGAGGCTCATGGGCGTGCGGGTAGGGAAACATGCGGTCGGCCTACTCTACGATTTTGACGTACTGGCCGGGTGACGGCTCGCCGTCCGGATAGTTGCCGTTGATCAGGCGCAGGTGGTTTTCTGCCGCCTTGCCGAGCGGCGAATGCCGCGCCAGTTTGGCGTAGGTATCGCCGGGGCGCGCGGTGACGAGCCTGATGACGAGCGGTTTGGCCAGCTTGCGTTCCGCAGCGGTCAGGGCATGAAAGCTGCGGATGGCGTCTTTCATCTGGTCGCGGCTGGCGGCAAAGGCTGCGGGCGATTTGGCCTTGCCCCGGATGATATAGGCTTTCTGGTCGAGATAAATGACACCTGCCAGGGCAGCGGGCAGAGTGGCAATGGCGGCGGGCAGGCCGCCGATATCCGGCGCCTCGATCTGGCTGCCGGAATTTCCGTCCATGCGGCGCGCAAAAGCGGCGGGGGTAACGGGGGGCTGTTCTTCCATGGTGAACTGCATTGCGGCCTCGGCCTGCGGGTTGACGGCGACCAGTTTGTCCGGCAGGTTCAGCACCCGCCAGCCTTGCGGGAAACTCAGCGCCACGCCAAGCCCGGCGTGCAGGAACTTGTTGTCGCGCACCACCCCCTGGTCGGCGCTTTCGCTGAAAGTCATGCCGTCAATCTGTTGCAGGAATTTCGTGTACTCCTCTTTCGGGTTGGCGACCGCGAGATGGCCGGACTCGCCCACCACCTGCTGCAGGCGCGTGTCGTTGTCCGGATGGGTGGCGAACAAGCCGTGGTACCGGCGCGGCTCGCGCCCCTCCTGTTTCGCAATTTCGGCATCGAACAATTCCTGGTTTTTCAGCACGCCGACCACCCGGATCATTGCCCGCGGATCATATTCGGTGCGCGCCAGATATTCCGCGCCGAGCCGGTCGGCTTCCAGCTCGTGCTCGCGGCCATAGCCAGAGAGCAGCGCGCCGCCCAGGACATTTGCGAGGTTCCGCCCGGAATTGCTGTTGAGTTGCGGGACGAAGATCGAGGCGACGGCCAGGCCGATGTCGGCAACCTGCGCGGCGCTTTGCTGGCGCACGCCGTGGCGGGCGGTTACGTGCCCGATTTCATGGCCGAGCACGGCGGCCAGTTCCGCTTCGGAACTGAGGTAGGCGAGGATGCCGCGCGTGATGTAAACATAGCCGCCCGGCAAGGCAAAAGCGTTTACCTCCGGCGTGTCGAGCACGGTGAAACGGTATTGCAGGTTAGCGCGGTGGCTCTTGCGCGCCAGTTCCTGCCCCACGCCATCAACGTAATTTTGCAACGCCGGCGACTCGTAGGCGCGATACTGCTTGAGCACATCCGCGTCGGCGCGGCGGCCCTCGCTGACCTCCTGGGCTTCGGACATCATCACGAAATCCTGCCGCCCGCTCACCGGGTTTTGCGCGCAGCCCGCCACGACCGGCAGCGCCAGGCAAACCAGCAGGATTTTCATCACGCTCGGCATGTTTTGCTTTCCCTGCACGCAAAAAAGGCAGCGTGCGCTGCCTTTTGAGTTACTGGCTGCTGCCGGGTTTCCTCAGGCGGCAGCTTTTACACCTGGTTTGCCATACTTCAGGTTGAATTTCTCGATGCGCCCCGCAGTATCCACGATTTTCTGCGTGCCGGTGTAGAAAGGGTGGCATTCCGAGCAGACCTCCACATGCAGCGGCTTGCCCATGGTGGAGCGGGTCGTGAACGTGTTGCCGCAACTACAGTTGACGGCGATCTCGTTGTATTGCGGATGAATGTCGGCTTTCATGATTTCTTCCTCAGCTAAACTTGCAACCGGGTGTACCATTCGATGCGCCCGTACCCGAATCAAGGGCGCGGATTATCCCTGAAAAAATAGGCTGCTGCAACTTTTTCTGGCGCGCTGTCGGAAAAGGCGAACGGGTTAACGCGCAACCCCGGTAAAGCAACGCGGCGGCGGAAATAGCGATGCTGCCGGAATCGCGATGCGACACTAGTGCTTTGCCATCCACTCCCGCGCCATTGCGAGCGCCAGCTCGATCTGCTCGCGGGTCATCCTGTCCTCCAGCGTCTTGATGGTTTTTTGCGCGTCCTCGTTCCCTGCCAGCATCGCGAGGTTGAGCCATTTGCATGCCTGCACCGGGTCGGGCGGCAACCCGGAGCCACGGCTGTACATCATCCCCAGGTTGAACTGCGCTTCCGCGTTCCCGCGTTCGGCGGCCTTGAGATACCACAGCACGGCTCCCCTGTCGTCCTGCGCCACGCCCAGCCCTTTGCTGTACATCGTACCGAGACTGTTTTGCGCCCCGGCGTTCCCCTGGTTGGCCGCCATTCGGTACAGATCTGCCGCCAGCTTGAAATCCTGGGGCACGATCACTCCCTGATCATACAGCCTGGCAAGATTGTATTGCGCCTCCGCGCTGCCGTGCCTTGCGGCCCGCGAGTACCAGGATACCGCTTCCTCGTTGTTTTGCGGGACACCCTGCCCTTCGAGATACATCGCCCCAAGGTTGTTCTGCGCATCCGCGTTGCCCTGCTCTGCCGCCTTGCGCAACCACTCCGCCGCCTTCCTGTAGTCCTGCGCTACACCCCTGCCCTGGTGATACATCACGCCGATACCGTACTGGGAATCCACTCTCCCCTGCTCGGCCGCCTTGCGGTACCACTCCGCCGCCGCATTCTCGTTGCGCGCGACGCCTTGCCCCTGGTGATACAGCACCCCCAGGTTGTGTTGCGCGTCCGCGTTGCCCTGCTCTGCCGCCTTGCGGTACCACTCCGCCGCCGCCCGGTAGTCCTGCGCAACGCCGCTGCCGGTGTGATACATCACCCCGAGGTTGTTCTGCGCGTCCGCGTTGCCCTGTTCGGCCGCCTTGCGGTACCACTCCGCCGCCAACTGGTGGCCGTCCGCTACGCCGTGCGCCGAATCAAGCAGCATACCGAGATTGTTCTGCGCATCCGCGTTGCCCTGCTCGGCCGCCTTGCGGTACCACTCCGCCGCCGCCCGGTAGTCCCGCTCCACGCCCCGGCCCTGGCGGTACAGGATCCCGAGGTTGTTCTGCGCATCCGCATATCCCTGCTCTGCCGCCTTGCGGTACCACTTTGCCGCCGCGCTGTCGTCCTGTTCCACTCCCCGGCCCAGATCGTACAGGATACCGAGATTGTGCTGCGCCTCAGCGTACCCCTGTTCGGCCGCCTTGCGGTACCACTCCGCCGCCGCCCGGTAATCCTGCGCAACAACTTGGCCCAGGTCGTGCATCACCCCGATATAAAATTGCGCGCGCATGTCGCCGTCGCGCGCGACCTGCCCGAACTCTTTCAACGCGAGCGAGTAATTCTCCCGGTTGTAGGCGTGAACCCCTTCCTCGAAGCCGGCCCACGCTCCCGCGTGAACAGCGAGAAGCGCCACCACCGGCAAACGGGATAAAATCTTCCTCATTAGGCTTGCCATCCTGCCGAATGCGATATTCACGTTAAAACGCCCGACTCCACCGCATAACGCGCATAGAACAGGTTGATCTTGCGGGCGCGCATTTCTTCGAGCAACTTGTCGGCCAACACCGCTTCCAGAATGAATTCCACCTGCACCGGCAGCTCGCCCGCCAACTCGAAAAACGATTCCTCATGCAGGCGCCCGTGCCGCCCGAAACCGGCAATGGCGCGGAACGCCGAACCGCCAGGTGCGCCGATTCTCTTCGCTTCCTCCAGCAGCCACTCGTAAAGCAGCGCGCTGCCGTGCCGTTGCTTTTCGGCGACGTAGAATTTGAGATAGACGCTTTGCATGTCGCCTCCTATTGGTGCAACCATCTGAATGTCTGCATACCCAGTACGGTCATCAACAGCGATCCGCCGAGATGCGCAACGATAATGGACGCGGTCCATGCGTATTGCCCGCGCGCGAGCAGCGTGACGGTTTCGGCAGAAAACGTGGAAAAGGTCGTGAGGCCGCCGAGAAAACCCGTAATAACGAACAGGCGCCATTCCGGTGACAGCCCCGGATGCTGCATGAAGAACGCCACCGCCAGGCCAACGAGATAGCCGCCGACCAGGTTGGCGAAAAGCGTACCGAGCGGCAGTTCCGGCAACACCGGGTTGAACCACAGGCCCAACCCCCAGCGCAACCATGCGCCGACAGCCGCTCCGAAGCCCACCGCGATAAAAGCATAGAGTGTCATGCGACTTGCCCAATAGGCTTCAACCCAGATGGCTCTTCGAGCCTACGCGAGCCCTGGCGGTCGGTTTGCGGCCATTGTCGCCGCTCGCCCGGCGTCCATAGGCCAAACTATGGATTTCTCGCAAGCGACAAAACTGTCTCGCAACCCGCCTCGCCGTCATCTCGCGTCCCAATGGTTTATCTGGGTTCAAATACTTGCGCGCTCTATTCCCGTTGCCATGCACGGCAACGCTATGGCCTCTGCCATCTCTTACTGAACCGGCTTGGAATCAGGCTCCACTCTGGGCTGCGCTTCAGTTGCCGCCGCCTTGGCTTCCGCCGCCTTGGCTTCCGCCGCCCTGGCTTCCGCCGCCTTGGCTTCCGCCGCCTTGGCTTCCGCTGCCTTGGCTTCCGCTGCCTTGGCTTCTGCCGCTGCCTTGGCTTGAATTGCCTTAAGGTTTGCCTGCTCCTGTTCGGTCGCCTTGCGGTACCATTCCGCAGCCACCGTGTAGCTTTGCGGAACGCCTTGCCCCAGCGCATACATGGTTCCCAGGCTGTGTTTCGCCTCCGCGCTTCCACGTTCTGCTGCTTTGCGGTACCACTCCACCGCCTGCTTGTAATCCTGCGTTACGCCCTGCCCCAGTTCATACATCATCCCGATGCTGTTCTGCGATTCGGCATACCCCTGATTGGCGGCTTTGCGGTACCACTCCGCCGCTGTCTTGTAGTTCTGGGCAACGCCCTTGCCCAGATCGTGCATCACCCCGATGTTGTGCTGCGCTTCCGCATGCCCCTGCTCGGCCGCCTTGCGGTACCATGCCAGCGCCTTTTTATAGTTTTGCGGCGTTCCCTGCCCCAGGTCGCTCATCACCCCCAGGCTGAACTGCGCGGTCGCATTGCCCGTATCCGCAAGCGGCGCAAGCTCCAGTAATGCGGCGCCGTGATTCCCGCCGTGATAGGCATCCAGCGCTTTCCGCAATCTGGCTTGTTCAGCCGCCGCCTTGGCTTCCGCCGCCACCTTGGCCTCCGCCACCGCCTTGGCCTCCGCTGCCGCTTTGGCTTCCGCTGCCGCTTTGGCTTCCGCTGCCGCCTTGGCTTCCGCTGCCGCTTTGGCTTCCGCTGCCGCTTTGGCTTCCGCTGCCGCCTTTACTTCTGCTGCCGCCTTGGCTTCTGCTGCTGCCTTGGCTTCCACTACCGCCTTGGCCTCTGCTGCTGACTTGGCTTCCGCTGCCGCCTTGACTTCCGCCGCCGCCCTGGCTTCAGCCGCCCTGACCTCGGCTGCCAGTTGGGCTCCCGCCACCGGTATTGCTGTTTCCGTTTCCTGCACTCCAGATTCCGGTTTGGCCGGTTCAGCGGCGTATGCGCCTGTGCAAGTTAATAGAAAGCACACAAGCCAGGTTGGCTTACGCAAGAAGTTTATTGAAGTTTTCAAAATTCCCATCCTGGACATCCCTGCAATTCTTCCATCACTACACTTAACGTGAATCTCGCGCAGCGATTCGTCGCCCCCTCGCCCGCTGCACCCGCAAGGGGTACGCCGTGGTTGTAAGGGGCTGAAGCCCCAACAACACACGCAGGCGGGAGGGTTGCACCCGCAAGGGGCAGGCCGTGGCTGTAAAGCCGCTGAAGCGGCAACAGCCACGCACGGGTGAGGGAAACGGGCATGGCGAGTTTCATAGTCATGGGTGGCTACTCGCCATGCCCGTTAGTCGGATGGCCGATTGTTTCACCAGTAGTTCCATCAGATTCTGCCCCTTGCCCGCTCACCCGCAAAGGACAGGCCATAGCTGCAGGGAACATTCTAGCAGTTTGTTGAAAAATGTTGCGGGTGTGGCCGGACGCATGGAATCGGCAGCCGCCACAAAGGATTCCGGCAAGCAGTCAAGCTATAGGATGCGCACCTGCGCGAAGCCGCCGCCCAAAGTGCGAAAATTGGTGGTCTGCCCGCTATACAGCCGCGCTGCAACAATCTGCACTTGCCCGTTATAAACATAGCAGCGCACATCGGACTTGAGGGGGGCGGGCGCCCCTCCCTCCGGACACATCATGCGCTCGCCGGGCGCGGCGAGTTTCTGCGCCACATACCCGCCTTGCAGGATTTCCTCAAATACGCGCCGGGTAAGCTTGTCGCCGCGATACGCACCCTTGCTGCCATATCCGGAGGCGGGCTTGAAAAACCATTGCCTGCGTTGCGCCCACCATTGGCCGGCATCCTGTGCCTGCACGCGCCGCGTTTCCGGAATGCCGGTTTGCAGCACGGTTATCCTGTCTTCCGCTACGCCAAGCCCGCGCAAAAAACCGGCATCCGTCAGCATCGCAAGGTTGCGCTTGTCTGCATGGCAGGCATAGTGCCCGGAATTGGGTGTCACGACCGCTGCGCCATTCAGGTAAGCCTGCCGCAACGCGGGGTGCTGTTCCAGCGCAAAATCGGTGAGGCGGTTATAGACCATATCCACTTTCAGTTCGCGGCAATACAGGCCATCCGGGCGTTCTTCCAATTCCGCCGCATCG
The DNA here is from genome assembly GCA_016223025.1 of Nitrosomonadales bacterium. Classification (GTDB taxonomy): domain Bacteria; phylum Pseudomonadota; class Gammaproteobacteria; order Burkholderiales; family Gallionellaceae; genus VIKH01. The sequence goes on from JACRPU010000023.1 coordinate 14,338, forward strand.
GCAATCGGCGCCGCGATACCGGCGCGCTCGAACATCCGCTGCGCCAGCAGGAATTCCGGATACAGGTATTGCGCTTGCGGGTGCTCGTCCACAATGGCGACGGTTCGTAGCGGCACTTCGCCGTGCTCCAGACGCCATTCGTTCCGGAACATATCCAGAAACATCCGCTCGGGATTGTCCGGGGCGGCAGGCGCGCCCGGCAACGCCGCTTCGCGCTGGCTGCGCAGCAGCAGGACATTCAGGAAAGCGCCGCCGGCATTGGTGTTGATCTCGATGAGGTGTACGCCGCCGGCGTTCACATGGAAGTCGTAACCCATGAACACCCCCCCGGCTCCTTCCCCCTCCCTCCGGGGGAAGGGTTGGCAGCGTGGGAGCGCGTGCGCGGATTGCCACCCCGGCAGCCCGGCTACTCCCTCCACGGCGGCAATCACGGCGCGCATCTGCTCCAGGTGTGCCGCGGACACAAAAAACGGAACTGCGGCAAACAGATGCGGGCAATGCTCCGTTATGTGCCGGAAGAAAATTTCGCCCTGGCCGCGCAACTCCCGCTCCAGCGCAACGCGATCCATCGCTGCCGAATGGCAATCGCCGTTCAGCCTTGCGGCAAGCGCGCCGGTCACAGCGCCTCGAAAATGCCCGCCGCGCCCATGCCCGTTCCGATGCACATCGTCACCATGCCGTATTTCTGCTTGCGGCGGCGCAGGCCGTGCAGCAGGGTCGCGGTGCGGATCGCGCCGGTCGCGCCGAGCGGGTGGCCCAGCGCAATCGCGCCGCCGAGCGGGTTGACCTTTTCCGGATCGAGGCCGACATCGCCGATAACCGCCAGTGATTGCGCGGCGAACGCCTCGTTGAGCTCGATCCAGCCCATATCGGAAAGCGTGAGGCCGGTCTGCCGCAGCACGCGCGGGATAGCCTCCTTCGGGCCTATGCCCATGATTTCCGGCGGCACGCCCGCCACGCTGTAACCGAGAAACTTGCCGATTGGCGCAAGGTTGTATTGCTTCAATGCGGATCCGGAACACAGCAGCACCGCGCCCGCGCCATCCGACATCTGCGAGCTGTTGCCCGCCGTCACCGAGCCCTTTTGCGCGAACACCGGTTTGAGCCTGGCCAGCGCCTCCGGCGAAGTGTCGGCGCGCGGCCCCTCGTCCTGCGCCGCTTCGCGCGCCTTCACCGCCACGTTCCGCGCATTCCAATCCGGCACATGCTCTTCGATGCGGTACGGCGCGATCTCGTCCCGGAACTCGCCGCCGCTGATCGCCGCGATGGCGCGCCGGTGGCTTTGCAGCGCAAAAGCATCCTGCGCCTCGCGCGACACCTTCCAGCGCTCCGCCACCCTCTCCGCCGTCAGCCCCATGCCGTAGGCGATGCCGTAGCGCTCGTCGCGCGCGAAAATGGCCGGATTGAACGCGATCTTGTTGCCCATCATCGGCACCATGCTCATGCTCTCCGTGCCCGCCGCGATCATCACCTCCGCCTCGCCCAGCCGGATGCGGTCCGCCGCCAGCGCCACCGCCTGCAAGCCGGAAGAACAGAAGCGGTTCACCGTCATGCCCGGCACGCTGTCCGGCAACCCCGCCAGCAGGAGCGCGATGCGCGCCACATTCATTCCCTGTTCCGCTTCCGGCATCGCGCAACCGGCGATCACATCGCCGATTGCCGCCGGGTCAAGCGTTGGGGCCTGCGCCAGCAGGGCCTTCAGCACATGGGCCAGCAGATCGTCCGGGCGCGTGTCGCGGAACATCCCGCGCGGCGCCTTGCCCACCGGAGTGCGCGTGGCGGCAACGATGTAGGCTTCCTGGACTTGCTTGTTCATCAATACCCCTCCGTGAGCAGGCCCGTTTGAGTTGGGGTGTGCCCGCCCGTGCAATAAGCAGGCGATTCTCTGCTATTCATCATTCGGCGTTGATCCATCATCCGAAAGAGTTGCGTCCTCAACCCGCTCTATCAATCGTTCGCGCCCCCCGATTTTGAAAACGAGATCACCTTCAATCATGCGTGCTTCAAGGTCTAACAACCGTAGCCGCTTTCGATCTGTGTCTCCGCCCACTTCGGTTTCGCGTGTCGCGATAAACAACGCCAATTAATTTCACCAATTCACCTGGCGTCATGAGCACTGGAAGATTTGTAGCAGTTCCCAGTGTCATCACCTTCGTGAGAAGTTTGGATTCCTCGGCATCGAGTTTGGGAGGGGGATTTTTCATGCAAGATCCAGTTCTTGTTGCAGGAGGCTGCTGAGCATGCGTTCGGTTTTCTGAAGCGCTTCGCTCATGCCGGTGGATTCGGCCAGCACAAAACCAAGTAGACGAGGTTCTGATTTGCAAGATGGTGGCTGTATGCCAGAGCCAAATGCGCCATCAATTGCTTGTAGATGCCTGGCAATTGCAGTTGCCGCTAACGGAGGTACGGCATTTCCAATTTGTTGCGTAACACTTGCAGCATTACCATGGAACCGGTAGCGGTCTGGAAAAGTTTGTATTCGCGCACATTCACGAATGGTTAGAGGTCTGTTTTCGTGCGGGTGAATAAATTCCCGTGGCGCCGCTCCAGTGATAGTGAGGCTCTGTAGGTCACCATGCAGTCTCTTAATGCCTGAAGGTGCGCCACCTCGTTTTTCGGAAGGGGTGCCATCCATTACACGACGAAACGCACGCCGCCTAAAGCTGTCATGTTGATACTCCTCAGGCAAGTCTTTCATGGTCTGCCCTGGTTTAAGCAATGAATACAGTTCTTCTTCCTTGGTGACTGTTGAATGAAAATGTTCTGTGACGCTTCCGATGGCGTTTTCAGCACGCATTAGCTTGTCGAAGGAATTGGCCGCCTCTGCCGTCAAGTAGTGTACTGTCGCCGGTCGTGATCGTGCGGCGACTCCAAGCCCTGCAAGCGCTTGGTCAAGCGTGGGCGCGAACGGCTTAGAACTCGGTTTCTTAGACTTGCCCGAGTCGTATGAGCAAGTCTCGTCGGGCAGGCTAAAATCCACGCCTAAGCGATTGCCGATGATTAGCACGCGCTTTCGTGTCTGCGGCACACCATAGGCGGCAAGGTTGGCCTTATGAACTCGCACCGAGTAACCAAGCGCCAAGAATTCACGCACTAAGGAAAAAACATCCGCGCCATAACCTGAAGTGAGCAGGCCCTCAACATTCTCAAAAATGAACCACCTTGGGCGGACTTCTCCGACTATTCGAAGATAATTGAAGATCAATCGATTGTGTGGGTCTTGTGCGTCACGCGCTCCAGCAGTGCTAAATCCTTGGCATGGGGGGCCTCCAATCACCGCAAAAGGTTCTTTTGCATCCAGGAGTTCCCGGAAGAAATTTGGCTCAACAGCCGAAAGATCAACATTGTGGCAAGTGCTTCCGATATTTTCTTCGTATGTGGCGCAAGCATCCTTATTGATTTCTGCACCGCAAATTGGCAGCAACCCCGCGTTGGCAAAACCATAAGAGAAGCCACCGGCTCCGGAGAAAAGGGATAAAACTGAATCAGTCTTCGTGTTCGCGATTAGCATGATTGTTTGTGACTGCCTCGGGTTTCCTGTAGACACCGTACAAGCATGTTCGCGCCCCCTAACGGGCATGGCGAGTAGCCACCCCTGATTATGAAACTCGCCATGCCCGTTCCCTCACTCTACTCTCTCCCAGAGGGAGAGAGGGCGAAGCCCTCGCTGCGCGAGTTTCACGTTAACTATATGCCATTCACACAATAACGAGCGGGGCGAAGTTCCGAGTCCAGATAAGCCAACTCTTCACGTTTTTTGAACAGATTTCCGCAGGTCGCGCTCGTCCGGCTCAGGATCATGCGGCTTGCCAGCGCCCCGATTTCCCGCCCTGTTTCTCCAGCAGGCGTATGCCGGAGATTTCCATGCCACGGTCAACCGCCTTGCACATGTCATAGATGGTCAACAGGGCGGCGCTGACCGCAGTCAGGGCTTCCATTTCGACCCCGGTGCGGCCAAAGGTTTCGGTCGTGACGGTACACGCGACGGCGGAGTTTGCCTGGTCGGTCTGGAATTCCACCGCGACGCGGGTGAGATACAGCGGGTGGCACAGAGGAATCAGCTCGGCGGTGCGCTTGCTCGCCTGGATCGCGGCGATGCGCGCCACGCCCAGCACGTCGCCTTTTTTGGCGGTGCCGGAAACGATCATCGCCAGAGTGCCCGCGTTCATCCTGATGCTGCCCGATGCTTTCGCGATCCGCAAGGTCTCGCTCTTGCAGCCGACATTGACCATATGGGCTTGCCCGTTCTGGTCGAAGTGGGTCAGGGTGTCCGTCATGCCGGTTTCTCCGTCTTGATCCAGTGTTCCATGCGCTGAATGTCCGAGTCGCGCGTTTCCAGCCACTGTCCGCCGTGATCGGTTTGCTCCTTTTTCCAGAACGGCGCGGCGGTTTTCAGGTAGTCAATGATGAACTCGCAGGACGCGAAGGCTTCGCCGCGGTGCTGCGCTGCCGTGGCGACCAGCACGATCTGGTCATTGGGCAGGAGCAACCCGATGCGGTGGATGACGCGCGTGCCGAGCAGGTTCCAGCGCAGCGTCGCCTCGCGGATGATTTTATCCAATGCATTTTCGGTCATGCCGGGATAGTGTTCGAGGAAGATGTTTTCTATCCGGTCGTCCTTGCTAAAGTCGCGCACCAGGCCGACGAAGCTGACCAGCGCGCCGGTCTTGGAGCTGCCGTGGCGCAGGGCCGCCATTTCAGCGGCAACGTCGAAATCGTGTTCCTGTATCGAAATGCTCATTTTATCCGCCGGAGATGGGCGAGAAGATGGCAACCTCGTCCTGGTCGCCGATGCGGGCGGCCAACCCGGAAAACTCCTGGTTTATCGCGCAGCGCACGCGGTTCTCCGCCAGTTCGCGTGCCCACTCTTCCCCGCGCGCGCGCAGCCACACCAGCAACTCGGCGAGGGTGGATAAGCTTTCCGGAACGTCCGCCGTCTCGTTCGCTATCTTCAGTTGCTCTCGCGGGCGGCCAAAATATACCAGTTTGATTTTCATGATTTGCCTGCTTCGCCAGTTTTGCGGGGAAAGGAAAAATAACTCATGATGAAGGCGGCCACATCTTCCGGCTTATTGATGTCGAGCACCGGCAGCGGGAGCGGGCCGTTGCTGTCGGTAATGACCGCGACGATTTGAGGGTCGGACGGATAAATGTTTTTCCAGTCCGGCCTGGCGCGGTTCTCTTCGCGGAACACTTCCAGCTTGGGAATGGTGGCACATTTGTAGCCCTCCGCCAGAATCAGGTCGCAGGTCGAGAAACGCGCGCAGAGATCTTCCATGCCAGGCTCTTTCTCCTCGCGCAACTCGTGCATCAGCGCCCAGCGGTGCCCCGATATGATCATCACCTCGCCCGCACCGGCCTGGCGGTGGCGGAAGGTATCCTTGCCCGGTTTGTCTATATCGAAATCGTGGTGGGCGTGCTTGATGACGGCAATGCGCAGGCCCTGCGCGGTCAGCATGGGGATGACTTTTTCCAGCAGCGTGGTTTTTCCGCTGCCGGAGTAACCCGCGAAGCCGATGATTTTCCGCTCAGACATACAGCAGCTTGAATCCGCCGATCAACAGCACGACACTGAGAACCCGCGAAACCGCTTTCATGGGCAACGAGCGGCTGCCGAGATGGGCGCCGAGCAGCCCGCCGGCCAGAACCGCCACGGCAAGCCAGATAATGCCCGGAGGCACCGCCTGCGCCGCGTGCATGCTGAAACCGGCCAGGCCGGACAACGAGTTCAGCAGGATGAAGGGGGCGGAAACCGCCGCCGCCTGTTTGGGGTTGGCCCACCCCAGCAGCAATATCAGCGGGGTGAGAAAAATTCCACCGCCGACGCCGACCAGCCCGGAGAGCAGGCCGATGGCGGCGCCCGCCAATATCGCCACGTTGAAATTCGGGGCGGCGGCGGGCAGGTCGGCAGACCGCCTGACCGCAATGCGCAAGGCGGCAAAAATCAGCGCCAGCCCCATCAGCAAATTGAACCAGCGCGTGGGGAGTTGCAAGTAACCGCCGAGCATGGCGAGCGGCACCGAGCCGAGTATGAACGGCAGGAACAGCGCCCGCCGGAAATGCCCGGCACGGTAAAACTGAATCGTCGCCACCGTTGCCACGATGATGTTCATCCCCAGCGCCAGCGGCTTGATCTCCTGCGGCGCCATGCCGAGCAGCGCCATGATCGCGATATAGCCCGACCCGCCGCCGTGCCCGGTCATCGAGTACAGCAGGGCAATCGCAAAAAATGCCGCTTCCAGCAGGAGCAGATTGGCTTCCATCATTTTCCTTGTTACCGTTACTGCCGCATCAACCGCGCGCCGCCGCCCGGTTGGCCTGAGCCAGCTCATCCCGCGAATTGATATTGGCGAACGCACCGGCATTATCGAACACTACTTCGCGCAAACGCAATGTGTCCTGCCAGTCGGCCACCCTGCGCCCGCCCGAATGCAGGTAGGCGTCCAGGCCGGGCAACACGCTTTTGCGGTACAACCCGATGACGGGCTGCCGCTTTCCGCCCGCGACAGCCACGGCGGCTTCTGCGGCGCCCTCGCCGGTAGCCGCAAGCAGCCGGGGCAGCAAATCGTCGGGCAGAAATGGCGTGTCGCACGGAACGCAGGCGACCCGGTCATGCCGCGCGCAGTACATGGCGGAATGCAACCCGGCCAGCGGGCCGGCCCAGCCCGCAATACGGTCGGCAATGATGCGGCAACCGAAGCTGACATATTCGTCGGGCGCGCCATTCACGTTGAGCAACACCTCGCCGCTTTGCCCGCCGACGCTGTCCAGCACCCACCCGATCAGCGCCCGGCCTTGCAGGAGTTGCAGCCCCTTGGCGCCACCGATACGTTTGCCCATCCCTCCCGCCAGGATTACGGTGGTGATCGCGCGCATTATTGGCTGAACGGCTGCACCTGCACCGTGCTGCCCGCCCCGACATTTCCCTGCGTTGCCGGCAGCACGATAAAGCAGTTGGCCTTGCTCATGGAGCTGAGGATGCCGGAGCCTTGTTCGCCCGTGGTGCGCACTATCAGCCCGCCGTTATCATCATGGCCGAGAATGCCGCGCTGGAATTCCGTGCGCCCCGGAACCTTCCGGATAGAGCCGGCGCAGATGGCCTGCAATTCCAGGGGCGGTCCGGGCTGTTGCCCCATCAGCACGCGCAAGGCATCGCGCACGAACTGCTGGAAAGTGACCATGACCGCGACGGGGTTGCCGGGCAGGCCGAAGAAATGGCTGGTTCCGATTTTGCCGTAGGCGAGCGGTTTGCCCGGTTTCATCGCAATTTTCCAGAATACGACCTCACCGATTTCATCGAGCAACTGTTTGACGTAATCGGCCTCGCCCACGGAAACCCCGCCGCTGCTGATGATGGCATCGGCCCGACCGGCCGCATCCAGCAGCGCCGCCTTGAGGCTGGCCCGGTCGTCGCGCACGGCACCCATGTCAATAGTATCCACGCCCAGATCGCCCAGCATACCCATCAGCGTGTAACGGTTGCTGTCATAAATCCTGCCCGCAACCAGCGGTGTCCCCGGTTGCTGCAACTCGTCGCCGGTCGAAAGCAGCGCGATTCTCAATTTGCGGTACACCGCGACTTTGCCGAAACCCAGCGAGGCCAGCAAACCCATCTCGGCGGGGCGGATTGCCTGCCCGCGCGCGAGCACGGTTGCGCCGCGCGCAATATCTTCTCCAGTCAGGCGAATGTTTTCGCCGGGGCGGTGGCCATCCGCCACTTCAACCGTGGTGCCCTCAACCTTGACGTTCTCCTGCATTACCACGCAGTCGCATCCGTCCGGAATGAGCGCACCGGTCATGATGCGCACGCATTCTCCCGCCGCAATCTTCCCGGTATAGGCATGCCCGGCAAAGGCGCTGCCCCCGATTTTGAGTTTGCGCGGGGCGTTTTCCAGATCGGCGTGGCGCACCGCATAACCGTCCATTGCCGAGTAATCGTGCGGCGGCACATTCATGGGGGACAAGATGTCTTCCGCCAGCGTGCGCCGCAGCGCATCGCTCAGGGCGATGGATTCCTGCTCAAGAGGTGCGGCCAGGAATTTCCGGATGAGCTGACGCGCTTGCTCCACCGGCATGGAATTTGGGTCGTATTCGCTAAGCGACGCGAGAGCAGCCAAGAGAGGGCCTTTGGTTTCCATGCAGGCTATCCGCCGATGTAAGACATTTCAATTTTTCGGTCCGTTGCGGCTGGGGCGGTTTTCGTGCTCCGCAATTCCGAATAGCGGTCTGCCCGCTCGCGCCACACGTGCGCGACTGCGGCGGAGATTTCCCCGTCTGTTTTACCGCTACGCATCAGCGCCCGCAAGTCGTGGCCGCTGGTCGCGAACAGGCAGGTATAGAGCACGCCCTCGGTAGACAATCTGGCGCGGATGCAGTCGCGGCAAAAGCTTTGGGTAACGCTCGACACCACCCCGATTTCGCCGCCGCCATCCAGATAGCGCCAGCGTTCCGCCGTTTCGCCGGGATGGTTCGGTTCGATTGCTTCGAGCGGCATGTGCGCGGCAACGCGCCGCACCACTTCGGAAGAAGGGATGACATCCTCCATTTTCCAGTCGTTGGAGCTTCCCGCATCCATGTATTCGATAAACCGCAGGATGAAGGGAGTGCCCTTGAAATGGCGCGCCATCGGCACGATTTCCTGGTCGTTCATGCCCCGCTTGACCACCATGTTCAACTTGATCGGGCCGAAGCCGGCCGCGTGCGCGACATCCAGCCCGTGCAGCACCTGCGCCACCGGGAAATCCGCCCCGTTCACGCGCCGGAAGGTGGCGTCATCCAGCGAATCGAGCGAAACGGTGATGCGTTTCAGGCCCGCGTCCCGCAGGGATTGCGCTTTCCTGGCGAGCAGCGACCCGTTGGTGGTCAGCGCCAGATCGAGATCGCTCCCGTCCGGCGTTTTCAGTTGCGCGAGCATCTCGATCAGGTTTTCCAGGTGCTTGCGCAGCAGGGGTTCGCCGCCGGTCAGGCGGATTTTGCGGACGCCGCAGGCGACGAAAATCCGCGCAATGCGGGTGATCTCCTCGAAGTTCAACAATGCGCCGCGCGGCAGAAAGGCGTAATCCTGGTGGAACAACTCCTTGGGCATGCAATACACGCAGCGGAAATTGCAGCGGTCGGTAAGAGAGATGCGCAGATCCTGCAGCGGGCGCGCGAGCGTGTCGGAGACGGCGCCCGCCGACGCTCCGGCCGCGGCGGGGATTATCGGGACAGCATGGCAGGAGAAGCGATCTGCCAGGACGGTAAACTTTTCGGGCATGGTGGCGGTATGGCAAGAAATTTGCGGGCACGGGCACAGGGCCGGAAGTATAACAAAGTTGCGGCGCCGGTTCTGCGCGGGATTCCGGTCGGGAGCCGCTCAAGCGCGCCGTCAACCGGCTGCCCGGATCGCTTCCGCGCATTCTTTCACCAGTTCCGGCCCGCGATAAATCATGCCGCTGTATATCTGCACCAGCGATGCGCCGGCGCGAATTTTTTCCACCGCGTCCGCGCCGCTCAGGATGCCGCCCACGCCGATGATGGGCAGCGCGCCATCGAGCGCGGCGGCGAGTTCGCGGATGACGGCCGTGGATTTGCCGCGCACCGGCGCACCGCTCAAGCCGCCCGCCTCGGCGTGCTGCGGCAGGTGTTCCACGCCCTCGCGCGACAGCGTGGTGTTGGTGGCGATCACGCCGTCCATGCGGTGCCGCACCAGCAGCGCGGCAATTTGCCGTATCTGCTCCCCGTCCAGATCGGGGGCGATTTTCAGCGCCAGCGGCACATATTTTCCGTGCAGCCCGGCCAGGCTTTCCTGTTCCGCCTTCAGTTGCGAGAGCAGCGCATCCAGTTCGCTTGCGCCCTGCAACTGGCGCAGATTCCTGGTGTTGGGCGAGGAAATGTTGACGGCGACATAGCCGGCGTGAGGATAGACCTTGCGCAGGCAGATCAGGTAATCGTCTGCGGCACGCTCCATCGGCGTATCGGCATTCTTGCCGATGTTGATTCCCAGAATTCCCGGCTGATCAGGGATTCCCGGTTGGCCGGGAATTCCCGTGCGGATGGAGTTGCCGCAATATTTCGAGCGCTGCACGTTGGCGATGAGCGCGTCCACGCCGCAGTTGTTGAAGCCCATGCGGTTGATGATGGCCTGCGCCTCGGGCAGGCGGAACAGGCGCGGCCTGGGGTTGCCCGGCTGCGGGCGCGGCGTGACGGTGCCGACTTCGATGAAGCCGAAACCCAGCGCGGCAAGCGCATCAATGCAAGCGCCATCCTTGTCCAGCCCGGCGGCCAGGCCGACCGGATTGGGGAAGGTCAACCCCATCACCGTGCGCGGGTTGGCGGCGGGGCGTTTGCCGCACCACGAGGAAAGGCCGAGCAGATGGGAAGCTTGCAGCGCATCCAGCGCGGCGTGATGCGCGGTTTCCGCGTCGAGCGAGAAAATCAGCGGGCGGAGCAGCGGGTACATGCCGTTTCACGGACAAACATCATGGGTTTTCTTTCCCTCACTCTACTCTCTGGTGGAACTACTAGACATCATGTATTGACCTACCGCACCTCAAGCGACGCGGATTAAACTTGAGGCTCCGTAAAACCACAGGCTCAGAGCCGAAATTGAGGGGATAGGTCATGAAAGAGTTTAGCAAATTCGTTGGGTTGGATGTGCATAAAGAAACAATCGCGGTTTCGGTGGCGGAAGCCAACGGCGGCGAAGTGCGCTACCTTGGGGATATATCCCCTACACAGGGGAGCAGCAGCTGCGTCTCAATCCCATTGTGTTCAGGGCATTCTGCTGACCCGGGCGCGGTTACAAGTGGGGGGTGGACGCCAACGTCTCAATCCCTTTGTGTTCAGGGCATTCTGCTGACCATCTCAGCTTGGGAAAACCACGAGTTCGTGGGTCTCAATCCCTTTGTGTTCAGGGCATTCTGCTGACCGGCATTGATTAACATGCCAAGCGCGCTCAAATGTCTCAATCCCTTTGTGTTCAGGGCATTCTGCTGACGCGACGGCACGGTTGAAACACGGCCCGCCGTGGTCTCAATCCCTTTGTGTTCAGGGCATTCTGCTGACCGTATGATTCTAATGGCCACCACGGGACACGTCTCAATCCCTTTGTGTTCAGGGCATTCTGCTGACCTTTCACACCGCTTTAGCTTGCGCCGAACGTCGGTCTCAATCCCTTTGTGTTCAGGGCATTCTGCTGACGCAGGAAGCCGCAGCAACCGCGCTCTTTAATCGGTCTCAATCCCTTTGTGTTCAGGGCATTCTGCTGACGCATAGCGAGTCTTACGCTATCGAAGGGCAAGGTCTCAATCCCTTTGTGTTCAGGGCATTCTGCTGACGGCACCTCACGCCAGGCCAAGCGGCGGCTGTGTCTCAATCCCTTTGTGTTCAGGGCATTCTGCTGACACGCCTTCTGACGTTCGATGAACTGCCG
>JACRPU010000023.1:25759-30502 GCA_016223025.1 Nitrosomonadales bacterium
GTTCAGGGCATTCTGCTGACACGCCTTCTGGCGTTCGATGAACTGCCGGACGCGTCTCAATCCCTTTGTGTTCAGGGCATTCTGCTGACCGAACCTCACGCAACATCCCGCAACTGCCGAGTCTCAATCCCTTTGTGTTCAGGGCATTCTGCTGACTGCACAGGTCGGCGCGTGGAAATGTACTGCGGTCTCAATCCCTTGGTGTTCAGGGCATTCTGCTGACAAACCAGATGCGAAAGCTGCGGCAAAGGCAGCGTCTCAATCCCTTTGTGTTCAGGGCATTCTGCTGACACCAAATATCAGAATATTCAGGAGATGCACATTGTCTCAATCCCTTTGTGTTCAGGGCATTCTGCTGACGCAGTGTCCGCAAAGTAGCCATATTCAGGCATCGCGTCTCAATCCCTTTGTGTTCAGGGCATTCTGCTGACACGCCTTCTGACGTTCGATGAACTGCCGGACGCGTCTCAATCCCTTTGTGTTCAGGGCATTCTGCTGACACTGGTGACGCGGTGGTCGGCGATGAAGTGCGGTCTCAATCCCTTTGTGTTCAGGGCATTCTGCTGACGCGCAATCCAGATAGCTGCTCTAATACTCAGGTCTCAATCCCTTTGTGTTCAGGGCATTCTGCTGACGATTGCTTTGCGGGCAGAAGACTCAGTCTATGTCTCAATCCCTTTGTGTTCAGGGCATTCTGCTGACCTATACGACCGCACATACCGTCAAGCGATGTGTCTCAATCCCTTTGTGTTCAGGGCATTCTGCTGACATATCAGCGTGAAGTAGTTAAACGCACATTGCATCGTCTCAATCCCTTTGTGTTCAGGGCATTCTGCTGACTTATCACGTTTCCGAATATTCCGGCGACACACATGTCTCAATCCCTTTGTGTTCAGGGCATTCTGCTGACGCAAAAAGCAAAGTGTTCAGGGCATTCTGCTGACAAAACAACGCGACTATGCCCTTGAGCGGTATGCAGTCTCAATCCCTTTGTGTTCAGGGCATTCTGCTGACACCGAATAGAATTTATAAAAGCACAGTATGCTGTGTCTCAATCCCTTTGTGTTCAGGGCATTCTGCTGACCGATATTCGCAAGTCAGAACAATTCTGGGGGGTATGTCTCAATCCCTTTGTGTTCAGGGCATTCTGCTGACCCTGGGTCGAAGCTCGGCAGGAAGCGCACGGTGAGTCTCAATCCCTTTGTGTTCAGGGCATTCTGCTGACAATGCCTGGCGCATCAGGGGCGAAACCTGCAGGTGTCTCAATCCCTTTGTGTTCAGGGCATTCTGCTGACCCAGCGAAAAGTTCAAGCCGCCCGTGTTCGACAAGTCTCAATCCCTTTGTGTTCAGGGCATTCTGCTGACGGGCCGTTATACGCATCCGCACCAGCATGGGCGTCTCAATCCCTTTGTGTTCAGGGCATTCTGCTGACGCAAAAAGCAAAGAGGAGATTCAGTTTACAAGGTCTCAATCCCTTTGTGTTCAGGGCATTCTGCTGACAAGAGGGGCTGACTGTTACGGAAGAGAATGTTGGTCTCAATCCCTTTGTGTTCAGGGCATTCTGCTGACTGTGGCAACTTGTGCTTCCGCCTATAAAGTTTGTCTCAATCCCTTTGTGTTCAGGGCATTCTGCTGACGCCGCAAACACAGAGCAGAAGCAGTTAAGAAGGTCTCAATCCCTTTGTGTTCAGGGCATTCTGCTGACCGAATGGGAAGATAAGCGAGGTGAGATAGGTAAGTCTCAATCCCTTTGTGTTCAGGGCATTCTGCTGACATTACGGGTATGACAGAAACACTAGCCGGTGTCTCAATCCCTTTGTGTTCAGGGCATTCTGCTGACATTAAATTTATAGGAGGTATGTATGGCATCCAGTCTCAATCCCTTTGTGTTCAGGGCATTCTGCTGACAACTTCTGCAAAAACTGTCTCCGGCAAAGGCGTCTCAATCCCTTTGTGTTCAGGGCATTCTGCTGACCGTGTCTACAACGTGAAAATGCACTCAAGCGAAGTCTCAATCCCTTTGTGTTCAGGGCATTCTGCTGACGGATATTTGACTAACATTAAGGTGAGTTATATGGTCTCAATCCCTTTGTGTTCAGGGCATTCTGCTGACCAAGCGAAGGTTTGCAAGCCCCGGAACGCGACTGTCTCAATCCCTTTGTGTTCAGGGCATTCTGCTGACAAAACTAGGATGCGTTGCCGTTACCGTTCGGGTGTCTCAATCCCTTTGTGTTCAGGGCATTCTGCTGACGAAAGAGTATACCTAACACGTAATTGAAAAGTCTCAATCCCTTTGTGTTCAGGGCATTCTGCTGACCGCCAGCAGGTAAAAAAATTCGTTGATACAGTTTGTTGGAAGCGATGATATTGGTTCCGGGGATTCACGTTAGTGCTATATGCCGCAGCGAGACCTGTTGCGTGCAGTCTACCACGCCACCGGCAGCCCGCTCCACTGAATGCCTTCGGGCAATGCCGGCTTTCCTATCCTGGCCTTCAAGCCGCGTGCGGGCAGGGGGTAGGCGCGCAAATCGTCCTGTTTTGCGTCAATGAACTGCTCGGCCTTGGCCAGGCACCGGTCGAGCTGGCGGTCGTCGCCCGCGAAAAGAAAAACCGAGTATTGCAACGGCACGGCACAGGTTTTCAGAAAACGGAAGACGCGCCCCAGCCGCTTCGGATGCGAAATGTCGTAGCAGATGATGTAGTCGGTCATGGCTGGCCTTCGTCGCAGGCATCGAAGGAGGGGGCTTCGATGGCGCGACCGATCTGTCCGGCCAGCGATTCGACTTCAGCCTGGATGCCGGAGCGCAGCACTTCGCTGTATTCCTCATAGGCCGTGTAGTAGCGTGCTCGCCCGGCCTTGCCGAGCAGGCAGCCGGATTCGGTGGTGGAAAAGTCCTCCTTGGTGATGGTCTGTTTGCGGATCAGCCGCAGGCAGAAACGGTCGGCCAGCGGGCGCACGGGTTCGAGCACGTCGCTTGCCAGAGATTCGCGCCCAAAGTCGAGCTGGTGGTAGAAGCCGACATAGGGGTCCAGCCCCGCGCCATAAAGGGCGATGGCAAGCTCGGAATGGGCGAGCGTGTAGGTGAGCGAGAGCAGGGCGTTGAACGGGTCCCTGGGCGGGCGGCGGTTGCGGCTGCCGAAATGCAGGCTTTCGGGCACCACGGCCTTCAGGCCGTCGAAATAGCGCGCGGCAGCCGAGCCTTCCATGCCGCGCAGTTTTCCCAGGCTGTCGGCTTGCGGGAGCCGCGCGCGGTGTTCGCGGAGCAGTTGCATTGCGTGGCTGATCTCGTAGCGCGCCTGCATGTCGCTTTCCCGCAACTCGTCGAACCATTCGATCTGGCGCGCGAGTTTCCGGTCAATGAATTTGCGCGCAAGGTCGAGACAGAAGCCGGCATCCAGGCTTTTGCGTATCTGCTCGACGCGGCGGCTGGCATCATTGTGCGGGCGGGCGAGCAGAAGGCTGGGCTTGCCCTGCCGGCCGGAGAGGATGACTACGCCGACACCGCGTTCGCCCAGCTTGCCGAGCAGGGCGGCGGAAAGGCCGATGTCGCCGCGCAGAAAGATGCGGGTTAGCGGCATGATGGGCACGGTGCCGATGCGGTCGCCGTTTTCGCGGAACACGATGGCATCGGATTCGAGTTCCAGTTCCACACCGCGGCGGTCAACGAACAGGCTGGACATGATCAGACGATGGCAAAGTGACGGCTGGTGAAGGTGCTGGCGCGCCCCAGGCAGCGGGGCTTCATTCTCGGGTCGAGCGCCAGGATGTGCAGCCGGTCTTCCGATGCTTCCGTCAGCGTTTCGAGATCGGTGCGAATGTGCTTGAGCTCGGCGGGCGTCGCCCAGATTTCAAACACCGACTTTTGCCCTCCCACCTTGAAGCCGGTGAGGTGGCGGCATACCTTGTGCAGCCTGCCCGGATTGCAGACATCGTAGGCGATGAGGTAGAGGGTCCGATTTGTCATGCCGCCATTGTGCGCATCGGGCGCGCAAGTGGCAGCGCGGCAAGCTTGCCGTCAGCCAATGACGCGGATGGCTTCCTTTGGCAGCGACAGCCCGCGCCGGGTATGGGGTTTTTTGCCCTGGCGCGCAAGCAGATAGGGGGCGGCGGCAGGGCCGAGGGCGGTTTTGATTGCAGCTTCGAGCCTGGAATTGTTCTGCTGGAAGAAGTCTTCTTCCATGCCATGCGCGAGACGCTTTTGCGCATGTTCAAGGGCGGCGGAATCCATGCCGACGATGCGCTCATAGATGGCGAGATATTCGCCCGCATCGGCCTCGCGCCATTCCTTCAGCGGCTGGCCGGCAATCGCTTGTCGCACCCACCAGACCAGCCAGGCGAATACTGCGGGTTTGAGGGTTACGGCACGGCTGCCGCATCGCACGGCGCGGGCAGCGAGGTTGATTTCAAGATGCGGCGGGTCGAGCGCTTCCTGAAGCGCTGCCACGGTCTCGTTGTAGCGGCTGCGCCCTTCCTGCAAGGCGTGCGGCAGGCCGTGGCGCAGCCGGACAACCGGAATTTCGGCGAGCGTGATCGCGGCCTCGGCGGTGTCTATGTGCCGCCCGTCGCGCGTGGCCAGGCGGCGCGGGATGGCGGGCGGATAAAAAAAGTGGGGTATTCACGTAATTACGGTAGAACCATCCGCCACGGGTGGATTGGGACGGAAATGTCGAGAGAAGACGGCGCTTTGTTACGAAGATTAGATGGCACAGCGAACTCCTGCTTCAGTTTTTTAGGTTTTGGA
>JACRPU010000032.1:0-1518 GCA_016223025.1 Nitrosomonadales bacterium
ATCGTCGTGCGCAGTGACTGCGGTAATCCGTGGGTTCATAGAACGGCGCACTACACTAGTTGTTTCACCAGTAGTTCCATCAGAACTTTGAATTTTTAGAGGTGCCCTTGATTTGCGACGGTGCGAACTATACGGCCATCCGATCATAAGTAACATTCAAAGTTTTTTATTGTAATCATAAGCAAAACTTATTATTACCCGCTACAATGTACGGATGTACGGACGGGCATGGCAAATATGCCGCTCATGAAAATGAAGCTCGCCATGCCCGTTTCCTTCACCCGTCTGATGAAACTACTAGCCATTCCGCTAAGCCGCCAAAAAACGGCGGCCAAGCGGCTGGTTATCCCGGCGGGAGAGGGGGCAACGAATCGCTGCGCGAGTTTCACGTTAAAGACCATGCTGCCCATCACACTGCGCCAACTCCAGGTATTCGCGGCTGTCGCCAGGCATTTGAGCCATTCGCGCGCGTCCGAGGAATTGTATCTCACCCAACCTGCCGTTTCCATGCAGATCAAGCAACTGGAGCAGAGCATCGGCCTGCCGCTGTTCGAGCAAACGGGCAAGCAGATCCACCTGACCGAGGCGGGCCGGGAAATGCTGCAATACAGCCGCAACATCTCGCAGCAACTGGAGGAAATGGAGGCGGTGTTCGGCGAAATGAAGGGCCTGGAGCGGGGGCGCCTGAACATTGCGGCGGTCAGCACGGCCAACTACTTCATGCCGCAACTGCTGGCGAAATTCATCCATCTCTACCCGAAGATCCGGGTACACCTGCAAGTGGCCAACCGCGATACGGTGCTCAAGCAGCTTGCCGATAACGCCGCCGATTTCGCCATCATGGGCCAGCCGCCGGAAGGCGCGGACATGCAATCCGAATCCTTTATGCCAAACCCGCTGGTGGTGATCGCCGCCCCGGGCCATGCACTTGCCAGAAAACGGCGCATCAAGCCGGCGCAACTGGCGCAGGAAACTTTCCTGCTGCGCGAACAGGGTTCCGGCACGCGCGGCGTGGCCGAGCGTTTCTTCTCCGGCCATCGCATGTCGCTGCCGGCGTACATGGAAATGGACACCAACGAAGCCATCAAGCAATCGGTGCAGGCCGGCATGGGGGTGGGCATTATTTCGCGCCACGCCATCGAGCTGGAACTGGAGACAAAACGCCTGGCAGTGCTCGATGTGGAGCGCTTTCCCATCATGCGACACTGGCACATCGTACACCGCAAGGGCAAGCGCCTTTCCACCGCTTCGCAGGCATTCAGGAAATTCCTGCTGACCGAGGCCGAGGCGCTGGCTTCTTCTGCCACCAGAAGGAAATAGCCCCGCATCGGGCCATTCCATTTTCGGGCACCGCCGAGGCTTGTCCGTGAATAAGCCAAGCCGTCCATGCGCCAAACGATATCGGTTTCGCGGGCGCCGGTGCGATATTCATGACGGAAAAAGATGCGGTAAAATGCGCCGCATTCGCCGGCAAGAAATGCTGGGTGCTGCGCGTGGATGCGCGGCCCGACCCGGCGC
>JACRPU010000032.1:1567-24617 GCA_016223025.1 Nitrosomonadales bacterium
AAGGCGCAGCAGGAACTGATCTGCAAGGCGGATCGCCTGGCCTTTCCGATTCGGGATGACATCCCCGTGATGCTGGCGGACGAGGCGCGCAAGCTCACCGCAGAAGAAGTCGAGAAACTCTAACTGGCATGGCGGCAGGTGCCGCTCCTGATAATGGGGGCGCTTCATAATTCAACTGCGTCACAAAGTTTCCCGACATTCTCATGAGTAAACCCGGTCGCAATGACCTCTGCCCGTGCGGCAGCGGCAAAAAATACAAGCAGTGCTGCCAGCAGCGCAAAGCCCCCGCCACAAGTGGCGGCCCCGATGCCGCCGCCCTCCAGGCCGCGCTGGAGCATCACCGGGCCGGGCGCCTGCCGCAGGCGCAGGCCATTTATCAACAAATCCTCCAGGCCGAACCCGACCACCCGGACGCGCTGCATTATCTGGGCGCCATCGCCAGCGGCGAGGGCAGACACCGCGACGCCGCCGACCTCATCGGCAAGGC
This sequence comes from Nitrosomonadales bacterium, assembly GCA_016223025.1. Lineage (GTDB taxonomy): Bacteria > Pseudomonadota > Gammaproteobacteria > Burkholderiales > Gallionellaceae > VIKH01. The sequence continues at coordinate 2,055 of JACRPU010000032.1, forward strand.
GGTCCGCATCCGGCCCTCGCGCGCCATGCACTACAACCTCGGCAACGCGCTCAAGGCGCTGGGCGAGTTGGACGGCGCCGCCGAGAGTTACCGCGAGGCGCTCGCGCTCAAGCCGGATTATGCCGAGGCGCACGTCAACCTGGGCAACACGTTGCAGGCGCAGGGCAAGCTGGAGGAAGCGATCGGCCATTACCGCAGCGCGCTGCTGTCCCGACCGGATCTGGCCGACGCGCACGTCAACCTGGGCAATGCGTTGCGGGCGCAGGACAGGCTGGAAGAGGCGGCGGAGAGCTACCGCCGCGCGCTCGCGCTCAGGCCGGATCACGCCGAGACGCATTTCCATCTGGGGCTGGTATCCAGGGCGCTGGACAACCTGGATGAAGCGGTTGCCTGCTACCGCAAGGCGCTTGCGCTCAAGCCGGATTATGCCGAGGCATACAACAATCTGGGGATTGCGCTTCGCGTACAAGGCAAGCCGGACGAGGCGATAGAGCAGTACCACAAGGCGCTCGCGCTCAAACCGGATTATGCCGAGGCGTTCAGCAATCTGGGAAGCGCGCTCAAAAACCAGGGCCACCTCGATGAAGCGATTGAATACTACCGCCGGGCGCTCGCGCTCAAGCCGGATTTTGTGGACGCATACAGCAACCTGCTCTTTTCCATGCAATTCAGCTCAAACTACTCCCTGGCGGAACTGTTTGCCGAGCATTTACGCTTCGCCGCGCAGTATGAAGCGCCACTGAAACCACTCCGGAAGGCGCACCGGAACTCCCCAGACCCGCAACGGCGGCTGAAGGTGGGCTACGTCTCCGCAGATTTTTATCGCCATGCCGCCGCCTTTTTCATCGAGCCGGTTCTTGCCAACCATGACAAATCCAGGGTTGAAGTTTATTGTTATTACAACAACACACGGCGAGATGAGTTAACCGAACGTATCGCCGGGTATGCGGATCACTGGGTGCCGTGCAGGGGGCTGTCCGATGACCAGCTTGCCGAACGCATCCGTTCCGACGGGATAGATATTCTGGTGGATCTTTCCGGACATACGGCAGGCAACCGCATGCTGATGTTCGCCCGCAAACCGGCGCCGCTCCAGGTTACCTACCTCGGCTACCCCGGCACCAGCGGCCTGTCGGCCATGGACTACCGCATCACCGACCGCTACGCCGACCCGGAAGAAAACGAAGCGTATTATTCCGAGAAGTTGATACGGTTGCCCGACAGCCTCTGTTGTTACCGCCCCACCGGCGACATGCCCGAGGTCGCACCGTTACCTGCCCTGCAGAATGGCTATATCACCTTTGGCTCATTGAATAACTTCAACAAGGTAAGCGACCAATGCATCGAATTATGGTCTGCGCTATTAAGGGCCGTGCCAACCTCGCGCCTGCTCATGCTGACTGTGCCGGAGGGAACTGCGCGGGAACAACTGATTGGAAAATTTGCCGGGCTGGGCATTTCTGCCGAGAGGCTGGAGCTTCATGGAAAATTTCCTTCAAGGGAGTTCCATCAGATGTTCAGGCGCGTGGATATAGCGCTTGATCCCTTTCCCGTCACCGGCGGCACCACCACCTGCGAGACTCTCTGGATGGGGGTGCCGGTGATCGTGCTGGTCGGGCAGCGCTATATCTCCCGCGTCGGCTATAGTTTCCTGAGCGCGGCGGGCCTGCGCGATTTTGCCGCCCATACGCATGAAGATTACATCAAGGTCGCAACCCGTATGGGCGGCAACATCCCCCTGCTGGCGGAAATCCACGACGGGTTGCGCGCGCGGATGGCCGCCTCGCCGCTCTGCGGAGAAGCCGCATTTACGCGCAACCTGGAAAATGCCTATCGAGAAATGTGGGCGAAGTGGTGCAATGCCGCTACCTGAATCGCCGCTCCAGCACATGCCTTGCGTTGCTGCGGATATTGAGGTTTTCGGCAGCGCCCAGCACCACCTTGTCGCCGGGAATGTCTGTATCGAGAACCATGGCGCCGGCACCGATCACGACATTGTCGCCAATCCTGGAGCGTCCGATCACCGATGCACCGGCATACATCACGACGCAGTCGCCAATTTCGGGATAGACGCCATCTTCGCCACTGCCTACGGAGCATCCCTGATAAACGCAGAAATGACTTCCGTATTTGGCATGGCCGAGAACCGTGCCGACCGGGTGCATGAATTGGAACACCTCCGGTAACTCGATGTCGGGATAGGCATCCAGGCCGTGCAATACCTTGTTCAGATAATACAGGCGGAAAGCCAGGGGATTCCCGCGATCACGGCGCGATACCGTATTGGCCAACAGGTAAAGAAACATGGCATAGTGATCCGGATGCAGGTAATTGAACATCACTCGTCCGCCGTCGCGGAATTTGTTTTTTTCGATACCGGTGAAACACAGGCGGGTGCGCTCCAGCGCTTCGCTCGCGCAGGGATGGAGCGTCTCTGCCGGGATCGGGCACCCATCGGGAAAGAATACTGTCAATTGTTTGGACACATAAGCGGACAGCCTTTCCGGAGTCATGTCACGCAAAACGAATTCAGTCATACGGAAACTCCGTTCAGATCCTGTCGAAATAGGGAAGATACCACCCTGAAATGCGCGCCATATCTGCCTTCGCGGAGAGCGGCAGCCACATTGCCAGCGGCTTGGCCTGCCAGGTAACTGATGTGTTTCCGGCAAGCCAGCGATAGGACGCGCTGCCGGGCTGGTCGTTAATAATAATTCGTTCGGGCTGGCCGCAAATCTTGTGCCACAACGCCCGAAAACTATCGGGGTGCCCGTTCATTTCATAAACGATAGTTGTGCCGCCGCAGTATCCGGCCAGAGCGTAACCGGCTCTATCGGGGTTTTCTCCGCAACGCAGCAAAGCAACCGTTTCCGCCGGGGGCGGCAATTGGCGGTAATTGCCAGCATTGCGCAAGATTAACGGGTCGAGCCACCGCTGCCTGATGAATTCGATTGGCCGGAGGTTTGCCAGATTTGCAGGCATGACTTCCACTTCATCCTCATTGGATGGCTCGACGGCAATCGCATGGCTTGCCGCCTCACCCAACACCCCGCAGTCGCCGGCAACCCAGCCAAGCCGCGCATAAAACGCCGACTTTGCGGCCCACAGAACCGCGAAATCGGTTCCGTCCCGCCCCGATTTTTCTGCGGCCCAGGCCAGCAGGCGGCTGGCCTGCCCTTCCTTGCGCCGCAGCGGGTGGGTGTAGACCGCGCCGAACATAATCCCCCGGAACGGCTCCCCATTCTCCAGCCAGTTAAAGCGCTTGGCGACAAGCGCAGAAACCACTGCGCCATTCTCCTCGGCGACAAAAATATTATCAAGATTCTCCCGGCAATACACTGCCGGAAAACGTTGCGCCAAAGAAACCCGGCGGCCTTTGCCGAATATAAATTCCTCGTCCAGCAGAGGAATCAGTTTTTCCAGATCGCCGGAAGTTGCAGCACGGATAGTGGCGCCCACTTCACCATCCCGAACGGATAATTTTTACTATGTGCGCCCGGTCTTCCGTCCCAACCCACCAGCCGCAGGGAATGCCGATGTTCAGCGCATCGAACTCGCCCACGCCCGGCAGGTTTTGCCGCACCCCGCCGAAACATGAGTAAGCATCATTGCGCAAGTGCAACCGCTGCACACCGATGCCGTGGGAAACCAGCTTGCGCATCAGGTCATCGCGCCGCTCGGCAAGCAGCGCATAAGTCCAGTAACCGGAAACGCTATCTTTGCGCCTCTTGAGCAGGCGCACACCGGATATACCGGCCAGAGCAGCCTCGTAATAACTGCCATTGGCGCGATGTAGCGCCACGATCCGGTCTGCATGGCGCAGCCCTTCGATACCCAGGGTGGCGGCGATTTCGTTCATGGGAAAGTTGAAACCCGCCACGGGAATATCGAAATGCGGGTTGAGATCGCCACCGGGCAGGCGCAACAAGGCGCCGTCTATGCCAAAGCGGCGCAAGCGGCGCGATACTTTCACGTCATCCGCATTTTTCGCCAGCAGCGCCGCACCCTCGCCGCAACTGATGTGCTTGGTGGCGTAAAACGAGTAGACGGTGAAATCGGACTCGCCGCCGAGACGCCTGCTTTTATATTCCGCACCAAAGGCTTCGCTGGCATCCTCGACCAGTTTGAGATTGTGTTTTTTTGCTGCTGCCGCGATGGCGGCAATGTCCGCCACATCTCCCGACCAGTGATAGACGAGGATGGCACGGGTTTTTTCGGAGACGAGCCCATCAATCTTGCCGGCATCCATCATCCCGGTCAGCGGATCGATATCGCACCACACCGGACGCGCGAACAGGTTGGCGATGGGCATGAGAGTGGCGGAACAAGCCAGGGGAGAAGCGATCACCTCGTCGCCGGGGCGTACTCCTGCCTGGTAGAGCGCCAGCGTGAGCGCGCCGGATGCATCGCCGAGCGCGGCAACCTCCGGATGGCCGAGCCAGGCTGAAAGCCGGGATTCAAACGCGCTTACCTGCGGCCCTGCGGCCAGCCGCCCGCTCTCCAGCACGGGTTTGAGCGCCGCATGGGCGCTTTCCGGCATGAAGACCTTGAACAGGGGAATTGCAGATTGTGCCATGTGGTGACTACCCTTGCCGTGTCATAAATAATAATTCTTGTTTGAGCCGCGCTATGCCCCGGATTCCACCTCGTTTCATCCGGGTTCACCCTGAGCGGTTAAGCCTGATGTTGGGTTGCGGCGCAATAACCGCAAACCCAACCGCCCACAACGCAGGTTTCGTAACACCAGGTTCGAGTGCCGGTCATTATTTTTCCGAGAAACAAATTTACCCTGAAGCGGCGACATCCGGTTCCAGCAGGCCGAGCAGCGGGCCGATATGTTTTTCGTAATGCCGCCAGCGTTCTCTGGAGGTGCGGTAAATTTTCTGCCGCACCTGCCAGTTGCTGGCAGTGCCCACGGTGCGCTCCGTTTCATGAAAGTCGAGGCAGCGCTCATCCCAATCCAGGCCGATAAACTCGATGATGCGCCGGCTCCATCCTGTCTGGTCGTCCACCAGCGCCTCGTAAGGCACTTCGAGAAACCGGTCGGCGGGTAATACGCTGCGCCAGTGGCGCATGAGCCGGACATATTCTCGATAGTAAAAGGCGAGGTCTTCCAGGTCGGTTCCGTAGGAGTGTCCCGATGCAAAATTCTGGAAATAGATGGACAGGCAGGTATCCGGAGGGTTGCGCAGCGAGTGAATGATGCTGGCTTGCGGAAATACCGTGGCGATAAAGCCCAGCCGGAGAAAGTTATCCGGCATTTTGTCCACGACGCGGGTTGCCGCAGCCGAAAGGCTTTGCAGTTGCTGTTCGCACTCGCCGGCGATGCGGGCGATCAGGGGCGCCCCATAGTTGCCGGATAGTATGGCCTCCTCGTTCGCTCCGGTTTGCCGCCCCCAGAAGAGGAGCTCGCCCGCGCCGAACGCATCGGGGTGCGAGGCGATGATCTGCTCGATGAGCGACGTGCCGGAACGCGGCATGCCGACAATCAGAACCGGGCGCCGGGACTGGCTGGCTCCTTCCCGCTCCCGCCCGACGAATTCGGCGGTGAAGGTGGCGATCAGGCCGTCAATCAGCAGCGTAAACCCGGTGCGGTCAAAGCCCCCTTCCGTTTGCCGTTTCAGTTTGTTGGCCTGGCTGAATGCCGGAAAGGCCAAATCGTACTGCCCGGTGTCGTCATAGTATTTGCCGATCGCAAACCACAGGTTGCAGGCTTCCCTGTCTGACAGCGCGGGATTGTCTGGGGAAACCAGGCCGAGCGCGGTATTCAGCCAGCTTTCGTCCGCCGGGGTCATTTTCCGCAACGAGGCCAGCATCGCCCAGGCGATGGGGTGTTGCGGCCTGCATTCCAGCGCCTGGCCCAACTCGGCGCGGGCGGCATCGAATTTTCCGAAATCGAGATGAAGGTAGGCCAGGCCGACGCGCGCCTCGGCGCTGTCCGACCGAAGCGCGAGCGCCCTGCGGTAATGATCTGCCGCCTCGTCCAGTTGGCCGTTCTCGCGGAGCGCGTCCCCCAGGTTGATGTGCGCCTCGGCAAAATCGGGTTTGCGCGCGAGCGCTTCGCGGTAGCTCCCGATCGCCTCATCCGTATTGCCCTGCTCCTTGAGCACGTTGCCCAGATTGCCGTGCGCCTCGGCAAAACCCGGTTCGATCAATAGCGCTTTGCGGTATTCTCCGGCTGCCGCATCGAGCTTGCCCTGCGCCTGCAGGGCGATCCCCAGATTGTTGTGCGCGTCGGAGTGATCCGGCTGGAGCACGATTGCTTTGCGGTAGCTTCCGATCGCCGCATCGAGCTTGCCTTGGGCCTTGAGTGTTCCGCCCAGACTGAAATGCGCCCGGAAAAATTCGGGATCCAGTTGCGTTGCCTTGCGGTAGGCGCCAACGGCGGAATCATATTGGCCGAGTTGCGCGTACGCATTGCCGAGATTGAAGTGAAATGCCGGGATATTGCCGCCGAGCCGGATGGCTTGTTCGATCAGGCGTGCGGCTTCAGCAAATTCGCCGCGCCGGAACGAAATCAGCCCGAGGTAGTGCAAGGCATCGCGGTCGCCGGGATTTTCCCGCAGCAGGGAGCGGTAAGCCGCCTCGGCCTCGTCCAGCCTACCCGCCTGATGCAGGGCCACCGCGTGCAGCAATTGCTCCGATGGGGGGGGCGCATTTTTCGTGTTGAGAGCGGGGCTGGCGGTTTTTGCAGTTTCTGCGGGCGAATCCCCTGCGGCTGCGAGGCAGCACTTCTTGTATTTCTTTCCGCTGCCGCAGGGGCATGGATCGTTACGGCTTGGCGAGCTCATGATGGTTCGGCGATGTTGGCGCGAGGCGAGAAGATGGGCGCTATCTGATAAAACTACTTCACCGCTTCGAGGTTCAGGCTCATCAGCCTGCCGGTTTCTTTGTCGAGGTGCGGTATGTGCGCCTGCGAATAATCGTCAATGGCGGCGTGTTCGGTCAGCCGCCAATCCCAGCGCCGCACTTCGCGGAAGCCTGTGTCGAGGAGATCCCGGCGCAGCAGCTCCTCGTCAAATATCATCTGGTGGTAATCGTATTCGTCGCGCTGCCCTCCGACGATCAGGCCGACCAGGCCGGTCAAGCCGTCCGCCAGCCCGCTCTCGTAATAAATCGCCGCGCAGGCGGCGAAGTCCGGAACCGATAACCGCAGTATTCCGTCCGGTTTCAGCACGCGGAACCACTCCTGGAGCGCCGCCTTGTATTGGTATCGCCCGAAATGCTCCAGAATATGGCTGGCGTAGATCAGGGAGACGCTATTGTTCTCCATCGGCAAGCGCTCGACCGGCCCGACAATGTCCACGTGGGGGGCGGGCAATGCGTCCACGTGAACAAAGCCGGGGATGTGGCGGCGGCCGCAGCCCAGATGAAGTTTCATGATCTCAGACTGGTCCTTCCAGCCAGCTACCGGGCCGGGAAAAACCCGCAGTTTCGCGCAGCGCCCGAACTTCATTTTTGCGGCCGCAGGCCAGCAATCGCCCGTTGTCGCGGCGATGAACCTGCACGGTCTGAGCATCAAATCCCGCATCCACCAGCCAGCGGCCCAGAGCCGTTTCATTGGGGGCATACCAGTTCCAGCCTTTTTCGAGCGTGCCCGAATAGCTGCATATACTGCCCTCGCCTCCGGCACCTTTGGTTTCTATAAAAACGTCGCCGCCGGGTTTCAGATAAGCAAAGAGAATGCGCAACAACAGCATCGGATCCGTGACGTGATAAATCACCCCGGAGCAATAAGCGTAGTCAAACTGCCCGGCCCATTCCCTCTTGTCGGCAAACAAACTCGTCTCGATCACCGGCGCTTTCAGCCCCAGCAAATCAATCAGCCGCCGGGCGGCTTTTGCCGCAATGGGGTGTTCTTCCATGGCGGTTACCTGCCCGCCCAGGCCTGCCAGCACCAGCAAATCACCGCCGGACCAGCATCCCACATCCAGAACCTGCTTTCCTTGCAGGTTGATGGGCAGCATTCCGAGGCGAATTGCTTCGGTGGTAATTTCGACGTGCCTCGGACCCATTGCTCCGGCCCGGCTGACGCCGCCCCCAAAATCATGGTTGTGCCCCCAGACAAAAAAATCCCGGAAGGCTATGGATGATTGGGAATGCCAGAAGTCGTCCGGCTGAGCCTGGTCAGGAAACTCCCGCTCCAGGATAAAGGCGATCCGGCGCGCTTCTTCCGGCGTGGCCGCTTCCCATTTAGCAAGCGCATGGGCGACAATATCACTTGCCGCCTCGCGGGACAGTATTTGCCGGGGCTCCCGAAATGTTTGGGGCTGGCTGGCATCCCGGACGCGATCTGTTTGCTGGCTCATTGGCTTTTCCTATTCCCCGGTCATTTTTGCCGTTGCCGGCTCTTGATTGTCCTGGACTTTCCGGCGCAACACGCTGTCGGGAAAGTTGCTGATTCCGGTAGCGGTGTAATCCGGAACGACCGCAAAATCGCCGCATTCGGACAGGAACCGCCGCAGCGCCACGCGCGGGTTCGAGCGCTTTGCGTCCGGATATTTTTCGCTGGGCGCGGCCACCGGCGTGTCCGCCAGATCCTCGAATGTGGTATCGGCAACGATCAGTATCCCTCCCGGCGTCACCATGCCGGAATAACCCAGCAATTCGGCGTAAACGTGGTCGCCGTCGTGCCAGTCATCCAGAAACACCATCACCGGGCCGGGGTCGGCGGCGAGTGTGGCGCGTATGTCGGCAAGTATTTCGGGCGCTTTGGCATCGCCGATAAGCCGCTGCCGCACCAGAGGGGCGAATCGGTGCGGCCTTTCCGCCAGCAGTTCCCGCGCCTCATCCGTTTCGTGGATGTCCACCGTAATCACGCCGCCTCCCTGTTCGGAGGTGCGCCCCATCATCGCCAGCAGAGACGCAAAAAAAATGGCCGAGCCGCCGAACTTGGTTCCCGTCTCGACTATCCACTTTGGATCGGCGTCAAAAACGATACGCTGCAACGCCACCAGATCTTCGGGAAGCTGCCAGATCGGGACGCCGAGCCAGGTCTGCTCGTACCAGCGCAGGTTGTCCGCCACGCGCAGGAAAGTGCGCCGCAAATCCCGCACTGCGAAGTTAAGATCGGGTCTGGTTTCGGGAGGCGTGCGCCAGCTTGAGGAGGGGGCGGTCGGATGTAGGCTCATGCTCTGCATTATAGAGTACCTCTAAAAAATTCACTTCGACACCATGTCTGTCCTGACGAAAAAGTCTGACTCATTGGCAATTATAATCCGGGTCACCCACGATGATCGTCGCGCTCACGCGCGCGCAACGGGCTCCTGCTAGTCTTACTGTGTCAAATTTAACCAAACCCTGCGATAATGGGCACTTCCCTATCAAAGGGGGAGATGCAATGGGAAACCTGGCGGAATTCGAGCATTATCTTGAGCACTTGTGCGAAGTTTCGGGGAATCTCATCGCGCAAGCAATCGCCGGAGCGCTTCAGCGATGCCCTTGCTGCGGTGGGGGTAGGCATGTTTAATGACACAGCAAGACTAGCCGTATAGTAGTTCCATCAGGTGATGACCTCGGCCTCCCCTCTGCTTTTGTGCCTGCGGTACAATCGCGCGCCATGACTGTTCCCGCCCATTCCACCCAGGCGCGCCGCGCGGCGCGCATCGAAAGCCTGTTTCCGATCGAATACCCCGCCGCCCTGCCGGTGGTATTGCGCCGCGACGAGTTGGCGCAGGCTATCCGCGAACACCAGGTGGTGATCGTGTGCGGCGAAACCGGTTCGGGCAAAACCACGCAGTTGCCGAAAATCTGCCTGGGCATAGGGCGCGGGGTGCAAGGCGTGATCGCGCATACCCAGCCGCGCCGCGTGGCAGCGCGCTCGGTGGCCAGCCGTCTCGCGCAGGAACTGAAAACCGAACTCGGCGGCGCGGTGGGATACAAGGTGCGCTTTACCGACCGCGTTTCGCCCGATACCTGCATCAAGCTGATGACCGACGGCATTCTGCTGGCGGAAATCCAGAGCGATCCGGAACTGAAAAAATATGATACCGTCATCCTCGACGAGGCGCATGAGCGTTCGCTCAATGTTGATTTTCTGCTGGGTTATTTCAAACAGTTGCTGCCGCGCCGCCCCGATCTGAAACTCATCATCGCCTCGGCCACGCTGGATGCGGAGCGGTTCGCGCGACATTTTGCGCACCCCCCCTCCTTGTCCCTCCCCTGCGAGCGGGGAGGGAATGGCGCCCCCATCATCCAGGTATCCGGTCGCAGTTATCCGGTGGAAATCCGTTACCGGTCGCCGCAGAAAGACGAAGATGGTGGAGCGGAAGACTTGCCGCAGGCGGTATGCGCGGCTCTGGATGAACTCTCCCTCGGCGGCCTGCGCGGCGACGTGCTGGTGTTTTTGCCCGGCGAGCGCGAGATCCGCGATACGGCGGAAGCCTTGCGCAAACATCACCCGAAGGGCGTGGAAATCCTGCCGCTGTTCTCGCGCCTGTCGGTGGCCGAACAGGATCGCGTGTTCAAACCGGCCTCCGGGATGCGCCGCGTGGTGCTGGCCACCAATGTCGCGGAGACCTCACTCACCGTGCCCAACATCGGCTATGTGATTGACAGCGGGCTGGCGCGCATCAACCGCTACAGCACCCGGCAGAAGGTGGAGCAACTACGCGTGGAAAAGATTTCGCGCGCCTCCGCCAACCAGCGCGCCGGACGTTGCGGGCGCGTGATGAGCGGCATCTGCGTGCGCCTCTACGACGAAGAAGATTTCACGGCGCGCGCAGAATATCCCGACGCGGAAATTTTCCGGGTGTCGCTGGCGACGGTGATCCTGCGCATGGCCGCGCTCGACATCGGAGAAGTGGAACAGTTTCCGTTCATCGAGCCGCCGGGTTCGCGCTCGGTGGCGGACGGTTATCACTTGCTCGCCGAACTTCATGCGATTGACGAGAAGCGGCAATTGACCCCGCTGGGCCGCGAGTTGGCCAAGCTGCCGCTCGACCCGAAAATCGCCCGCCTGCTGCTGGCCGGGCGGCAGTACCACTGTCTGACGGAAATCCTCGTCATCGCCTGCGCGCTGGCGCTGCAAGACCCGCGCGAACGCCCCGCAGAGCGGCGCGAGACGGCGGAAGCCGCGCACCGGCGCTTCAGCGACGAGCGCTCGGATTTTCTGGCCTACCTTAAATTGTGGGCGTGGTTCCAGGAGGCGGTAAGGCACAAGAAATCCAATCGCCAATTGGCCGGCTTGTGCCATGAAAATTTCCTGTCACCGCTCCGGCTGCGCGAATGGCACGAACTGCACCAGCAATTGCACGCACAGGTGGCCGAGATGGGCATGCGTCCAAACGAGCAGCCCGCCTCTTACGAGCAAACCCACAAGGCATTGCTCACCGGCCTGCTCGGCAATATCGGGTGCCGCAGCGCGGAAGACGCGCATTACCTCGGCGCGCGCGAAATCAAATTCTTTATCGCGCCCAATTCGGTGCTGGCGAAAAAGGGCACAAAATGGGTGGTGGCTGCCGAGATCGTGGAAACCACCCGCCTGTACGCGCGCTGCATGGCGCGCATCGAGCCGGAATGGCTGGAAGAGGTGGGCGCGCACCTCATCAAGCGCCACTGCTACGATCCGCACTGGGAAAAGAAAGCGGCGCAGGTGGCGGCCTGGGAGCGCAGCACGCTGTACGGCCTGATCATCGTCCCGAAAAAGCGCGTGCATTACGGGCCGATGAACCCGGCGGAATCGCGCGCGATATTCATCCGCCAGGCGCTGGTGGCGGGAGAGTTCGATACGCAGGCGGCATTCCTTGCGCACAATCGGAAGCTGATCCGCGACATCGAGGCGCTGGAGCACAAGGCGCGCCGCCCGGACGTGCTGGTGGACGAGGAGCTGATCTTCGCCTTTTACGACAGCCGTATCCCGCCGCACATTCACAATGGGGCAGCGTTCGAAGCGTGGCGCAAGGAGGCGGAGCGTGGCGAACCGCGCCTGCTGTATCTGCAACGCGACGACCTGATGCGCCACGAGGCGGCGGGCATCACCACCGACCAGTTTCCGCCGCAACTGGTAATGAACAGCGCCAGTTATGCGCTGGCTTACCATTTCGCGCCGGGAAAAAGCAACGACGGCGTGACGCTGACCGCGCCGCAGAGCCTGATAAACCAGGTGTCCGCAACGCGTTGCGAGTATCTGGTGCCCGGCCTGCTGGCGGAAAAAGTGGCGCAACTGCTGAGGACTCTGCCGCAGAAACTGCGCCGCCACCTGGTGCCGGTACCGGAATTTTCCGCCGCGTTCTGCCGCGATGTCCCGCCTTCCGACACGCCGTTGCTTCTCGCCATGGCCCGCTATATCCGCGAGCAAAAACAGCTTGAAACGCCGCCGGACGCTTTCCGGTCGGAGCAACTGCCCGCGCATCTTTCGATGAATTTCCGCGTGGTGGACGAGCACGGCAGGCAGTTGGGTGTATCGCGCAATTTCATTCAGTTGCGTGCCGGGCTGGCTCCAGAAGCGGAACCGTCGCCGCCAAAGGTTGGGGCACGGCAATCGGGGGCTAGTTTCACTGATTGGAGTTTTGGTGAATTCAAGGAAACCTCGGAAGTGCGGCGCGCAGGCCAGATGATTACGGTGTTCAACGCGCTGACGGATGAAGGAAACGCCGTCTCGCCGCGCGCCTTCGACACGCGCGAAGAAGCGCGGGCCGCGCACCGCAAGGGGCTCGCGCGCCTGTTCATGCTGGCATTGAACCAACAGGTCAAGTTTATGGAAAAGAGCCTGCCGGGCATGCAGGCGATGGCGATGCAGGCTTTGACATTGCCTGCGGGGCCGTTCGGCAGCCCGCAGGAATTGCAGCGGCAGATACTGTCCGTGACCTTTGACCGCTGCTGTCTGATGGAGCCGTGGCCGGCCAACGAGAAGGAATTTGCCGCGCGCTGCAAGGAAGCAAAAGGCCGCTTGAGCCTGGTGGCGCAGGAAATTGCGCGGCTGGCTGGAGCCATACTCGCCGAATACCAGATAGTGCAGAAAAACCTGCAAGCCGCCAAGATACACAGCCAGGCGGTTCAGGACATCCGCGCGCAGTGCGAGTGGCTGCTGCGCGGGGAATTTCTCGCGCAAACTCCCTACGAGCGATTGCAGCAAGTGCCGCGCTATCTCGAGGCAATCGCCGCGCGGCTGGAAAAACTGCGCGCCGATCCCGCGCGCGATGCGCGGCAACTGGCGCAACTGTTGCCCTTGCAGCAACAGTGGCAGCGCAGGCTGCAAGGGCAGCAGGGCGAACGTGACCCGGGGCTGGAAGATTTCGGCTGGCTGTTGCAGGAATTGCGCGTGTCGCTGTTCGCGCAGGAACTGAAAACGCCGGTGATCGTGTCGGTGAAGCGGTTGCAGAAAACGTGGGAAGGGATGTGAACTCCCGCCCATGCACTTGACGAGATACTCCCCTGTCAGGCGATCATCCCGGCCGCCACGGTATTGTTCGTCGCTTCATCAATCACGATAAAGCTCCCGGTGGAGCGGTTCCTGCTGTAGTGATCCAGCGCCAGCGGCTGCTGCACTTTCATCGCCACGCGGGCGATATCGTTCATGTTGAGCTTGCCGGTTTCGTGGTGCGCAAGGGTGTTCACGTCCACGCGGAATTCCAGGCGCGAGAACACGCATTTCACCATGCGCGTGGTGTGCTTGATGATGTATTTGCGGTTCAAGTCCAACGGCGATTCGGCCAGCCAGCACAGCATGGCCCCGAATTCCCTGGCGATTTGCGGCGTCGCGTTCGCCTTGACGAACATGTCGCCGCGCGAAACGTCAATTTCATCTTCCAGCGTAAGGGTGACGGATTGCGGCGCGTAGGCGCGTTGCAGGTTGCCGTCGTAGGTGACGATCTCCTTCACCCTGCTGGAGCGGCCGGACGGCAGCACGGTGATCTCGTCGCCGACGGCGATCTCGCCGGATTCGATGCGCCCGGCAAATCCCCTGAAGTCGTGATGTTCCTGCGTTTGCGGGCGGCAGACCCACTGCACCGGATAGCGGAAATCGGTGGTGTTCACGTCGTAATCAATCACGATATTTTCCAGCAGCTCCAGCAGTGGCGCGCCCTTGTACCAGCTCAGGTTGTCGCCGTGCTCCACCACCATGTCGCCATTCAGGGCGGACATGGGGATGCAGGTCACGTCATGGATGCCGAGCTGAGCGGCAAAGGCGCGATATTCCGCGCAGATCGCGTTGAAGGTTTCTTCGGAGTATTCCACCATGTCCATCTTGTTCACGGCCAGCACGATATGCGGCACGCCGACCAGGCTGGCAAGATAAGTGTGGCGGCGCGTCTGCGTCAGCACGCCCTTGCGCGCATCAATCAGAATGACCACCAGGTTGGCCGTGCTCGCGGCGGTGACCATGTTGCGCGTGTATTGCTCGTGCCCCGGCGTATCGCCGATGATGAACTTGCGTTTGGGCGTGGCGAAGTAGCGGTAAGCGACATCAATGGTGATGCCCTGCTCGCGCTCGGCCAGCAGGCCGTCGGTGAGCAGCGACAGGTCAACGGCGGCCATGCCGCGTTTCGCGCTGGTTTTGGAAATGGCGGAAAGCTGGTCCTCGAAGATGGACTTGGAGTAGTGCAGCAGGCGCCCGATCAGCGTGCTCTTGCCGTCATCCACGCTACCGGCGGTGATGAAGCGGAGTAGTTGAATTGCGTTGCTCATGATGTAACCTCAAATTTTTCCAGTTTCGCCGGAATGACGGTTCAGAAATAGCCTTCCTTTTTGCGCAACTCCATCGAAGCCTCCGAGGTCTGGTCGTCCATGCGCGTCGCGCCGCGTTCGGTGATGCGCGTGGTGGCAGTTTCTTCGATGATCTCCTGCGCGTTGCGCGCGGTGGACTCCACCGGCGCGGTGCAGGTCATGTCGCCCACGGTGCGGAAACGCACCGAAAGCATTTCCGCTTTCTCGCCCGGTTTGGGTTGAACCAGATGCGAAACCGGAATAACCGAATTGCCACGGCGGATCACTTCGCGTTCGTGTGCGTAGTAAATTTCCGGGATATATAAATTCTCGCGCGCGATGTATTCCCAGATGTCCATCTCGGTCCAGTTGCTGATCGGGAACACGCGGATATTCTCGCCCGCATGGACACGGGTGTTGTAGACATCCCACAGTTCTGGGCGCTGGTTCTTCGGGTCCCACTGGCCGAATTCATCGCGAAACGAGAAGATGCGTTCCTTGGCGCGCGCTTTTTCCTCGTCGCGCCGCGCCCCTCCCATGCAGGCATCGAAGCCGAATTCGGCGATGGTCTCCAGCAACGTTACGGACTGATAGGGATTACGCGGTTTGTCTGGATCCTTGATGACGATAGTGCCGCGCCTGATGGAGTCTTCCAGCGAGCGCACGATCAGCCGCTCGCCGAGATCGGCGGCCAGTTTATCGCGGCAGGTGATCACTTCCGGGAAATTGTGCTCGGTATCAATATGCACCAGCGGGAACGGAAATCTTGCCGGACGGAAAGCTTTCTCCGCGAGGCGCAACATCACGATGGAATCCTTGCCGCCCGAGAACAGCAGCGCCGGATTCTTACATTCTGCCGCGACCTCGCGCATGATATGGATGGATTCGCTTTCCAGCGCGTCCAGATGGGTAAAGATGTGGCTGCTCATATTGTGGTCTTCCACTAGTTTCATGGCATTTTACTCCCGTGGTTCATGCCGGCGCTTCCTGCCTTGCCTCGGCACGGGCCGCCACTCCGGCAATGCGCTCGTGGCTTCCGGGTTGAACCCCGGTTCCGTGCGCCACTTTTCCAGCGTTGCTCGCGTGCAAGCCGCATTCCTTGCTCGCCGGGTCTTCCCACCACCATCTCCCGGCGCGGATGTCCTCTCCGGGCGTGACGGAGCGGGTGCAGGGCGCGCAGCCCAGGCTGGGGTAGAACTGGTCGTGCAGCTTGTTATACGGCACATCCTGCTGGCGGATATAAGACCACACGTCCTTGTGCGACCACTCCAGCAGCGGGTTGATTTTTTGCAAGCCGTTATCGGCGTCGAAGGAAGATATTTCCAGCGCGGTGCGCGTCACCGCCTGGTCGCGGCGCAAGCCGGTGATCCATGCGCCCTTGCCCTTCAGGGCGCGCCGCAGCGGTTCGACCTTGCGCGCAAAACAGCAGGCCTTGCGGCTTTCCACGCTGTCGTAGAAGCCATTGATGCCTTGCCGTGCAACGTACTCCTCCACCAGTTTGCTGTCCGGGAAATAGACCTTGAGCGGTACGCCGTAATACCGGCGCACTTCCTGCATCAAGTCATAGGTTTCCTGCGGCAACCGCCCGGTATCGAGGCTGAATATTTCGATATCGGGCTGGTACTTGGCGATCAGGTCGGTCAGCACCATGTCTTCTGCCCCCAGGCTGTTGGCGAAGCAGGCGGGCGCGTAATCCCGCGCCGCTTCCGCCAGCGCGGCCAGCGCCAGGGCGATTTTTCCCGGCAGCCCGCTCATGCCGCCTCCTTGCATTCCCGCATCGTATCGTGCCTGGCAGCAGATCCCTTCACCGCGTTTCCGCCGCAGATGGTTGGTGCAACCGGCAAGGCTTCCGCCAGATCGAGCTGCGCGTCTTGTTCCGCCGCAAAATCCGCCGCCCGTATGGTCCAGTCATCCACCGCCGCGCTGATTGCGGCGAGCGCCTCGTTGCTGATTTCCTCGCCAATGCCCAACCCACCCGATATCCGCGCAAACTCTTCGGCAAGTGTTCCCGGCGCCAGTTGCCGGAGCTGCGCGGCGATCCGGCCCAGGTCATCCTGGCGCGCGCCCCCCAGCAATTGCGCCACACCCGAGCCGAGCAGGCGCAGGATGGCTTCATTGCAATGCAATGCCTCGTCAAATTTGCGCTGGAACACCAGCGCGTTGCGGTATTCGCGCTCGTGCGCCGCCTCGAAGAAATTCGAGCCGATCAGCGCTTGCGATACGCCCGCGCATTCGCCACCGCCCAGATTCAGCACGCGGAAATCGGCGGCATCGCCGTAATCGCGCATGACCGATTGCAATTCTTCCTCCTTCACTTCGGCAAGATCGGCCAGCAGTTCTTTGAAATAGTCCGTGCTCTGCGCGCGCGCCCAGGAGAAAAAGCTGGCTTCCCCGCTGGCCAGGTGCGCTTCCTGCACGCGCTCGATGGCCTGCTTGATACGCGCCACCGGCAATGCGGGGCCTTTCATGGCCAGCGCGCCGTTCCGCATCCCGCTGCCGGCAAAGTACATCTGGTAGTGCGGGACCAGTTTGCCGTGTACGCGCTTGCCCTCCCCGTATATGCCGATGTCGCCGGTTTCCGGCTGCGCGCAGCCGTTGTGGCAGCCCGACACGCGGATGCGCAAATCGGCCTTGCCGCCGGACAACTTTGGCGCGATCACCGGGCTGGCGGTGATGCCGAGGCGGCAGGTTGAAGTCCCGGGGCAGGCCACCACGTTATCCCCGGTCACCGGCTCGCGCAGCCCCAGTTCGGCCAGCCCGCCGCGCAGCGCGGCCAGGCCGGTTTGCGGCACGTTGAAAATGGAAAGGTTCTGATCCTGCGTGGTGCGGATTTCGCTCAGCCCGTGCGCGCGCAGCAGTGCCGCGATGCCGCGCAACTGTGCCGGGGTGATGTCGCCCGCCGGCAAGGCTACCGGCAGCACGAACAGCCCGGCCTGGCGCTGAGCGAACAGCCTGCGTGGCGCGCCCGGCCCCGGCCCTTCGCCGCCGGTCGGCTGGCGCCACTCGCCTTGGGTGTAGGATTGTGCGGCAAGCGCCTGGCTGGTGCGCTCGAACTCTTCGCGGTATTTCTCCAGGAAACCCTGCTCGCCGAAACGCTCGACCAGAAACTTGATGCGCGATTTGGCGCGTTTGGTGCGGTCGGAATACCGGTTGTGCAGCGCCACCAGCGCCTCCAGCGCAAACAGCAACTCGCGCTCCGGAATAAATTCCTCGACCACGATCGCTTCGCGCGGTTTGTGCCCCAGGCCGCCCGCAGCCTTGATCGTGAACCCCCGCCGCCCGTCCTTTTCGGTCGCTATGACCCCGCAATCATGCAGCAAGGCCTGCGCGCAGTCCTCCTCGCAGGCCGAGAAGCTGAACTTGAATTTGCGCGGCAACTGCTGGTTGAGCGGGTTGCGCAGGAAGTGTACCGCCGCATCGCCCAGATGTTTCGTCACGTCAACGCGCTCGCGCGGGCACACGCCGGCCAGGCTGCAAGCCGTCAGGTTGCGCACCGTGTTGCTGCAAGCCTCGCGCGTGGTCATGCCGGCCCCGGCGATGCGGCGCATCGCGGCGGGCGTGCTGTCGAGCGGCACGAAATGCGTCTGGATGGAATGGCGCGTGGTGACGTGCGCGATGCCCTTCTGCGAGTAAGCCTCGACGATATCCGCCACCGCCTCCAGCCGCTCCGGCGTGAGGCGGCCGCCCGGCACCTTCATGCGGAACATGTGCATGCCGTGCTGGCGCTGGCCGTATACGCCATGCTGCAGGCGCACCGCCGTCATGCGGTCCATGTCCAGATGCCCTGCGTTGAAAGCCTGGATGGCCTGTTCGATGCGGTCAATTTCTTCGAGGTCGGACAGATTGTTTGTGTTTGTGCTCATAACGCTCTTCTCCTTACCAGAATATATTCAGGACACCATCAGCTTGCCGCCGATAAGTATCAGCATCGCCGCCAGGATCGGGCGCAACACCCGCTCCGGTATTTTCACGCCGAGGTGGCTGCCCAGATAAATTCCCGGCAGCGACCCCAGCAGCAGGCTGCCCAGCAGCCCGTAATTCACCGTGCCCAGCGCGGCGTGCCCCAATCCGGCAACCAGCGTCAGCGGCACCGCATGCGCGATGTCGGTGCCGACGATCTTGGCCGCCGGGATGCGCGGGTACAGAAACAGCAACACCACCACGCCCAGCGCCCCGGCGCCGACCGACGAGATGGTCACCAGCGCGCCCAGCACTGCGCCGGTCAGAATGGTCGCGCCGGACAAGTGGTGCGCGTGCAGTTCGTACACCGCGCCGCTCCGGCTGCGCCCGATCTTTTGCAGATAGGGTTTGAACAGCAGGGCCAGCGCCGTCAGCACCAGCGCCACGCTCAACACGCCGGTTATCAGCGACTTCAAGTGCTTCTCGTCCAGAGACAGATGGTGCAGCAGCGCCATGCTGAACAAGGCTGCGGGCAGGCTGCCCAGCGCCAGCAGCCGCACCACTCCCCAGTCCACCGTGCCGCGCCTGCTGTGCGCCCAACTGCCGCCCATCTTGGTCAGCGCCGCGTACAGCAGATCGGTGCCCACCGCCGTGGCCGGCGCAACGCCGAACACCAGCACCAGCAGCGGCGTCATCAGCGAGCCGCCGCCCACGCCGGTGACCCCGACGATGAAACCGACCAGAAAACCGGAAAACGTGTAGAGCCAATCCATGACGAATCTCCAAGTTGGAGCGCATCGTAGACCATTTGTATATCGCTGCGAAATGGTATTATGTTAGTATGTTATAAGTAATAGTTATTAGTCGCTCATGAGCCAACTCTTCACATTTTTTGAGCAGATTTCCGGCTTGCCCGGCTTAACGTGAAACTCGCGCAGTACTACGAGAAGGCGGCTTCCCATTTTTGGTTCCGGCTCGTCCGGCTTAGGAGAAAGACCATGAACCTGCAGCAATTGCGCTACCTGAACGGGATTGTGCAGCACGGCCTGAAAATATCGGATGCCGCGGAAGCGCTCTACACTTCGCAGCCCGGCATCAGCAAGCAGATCAAGCTGCTGGAGGAAGAGCTCGGTATCGAGATATTCGTGCGCAACGGCAAACGAATTACCGGAGTCACCGAGCCGGGCAAGGCCATTGTGGCCATCGCCAGGCGCATGCTGCACGATGCCGGGAACCTGAAGCGGGTAGGCCAGGAATTCCGCAGCCAGGACAGCGGCGCCCTCACCATCGCCACCACGCATACACAGGCGCGCTACGCCCTGCCCGCAGTGGTCAAGCAGTTCATCAAACGCTACCCCGGCGTCAAGCTCGGCCTGCACCAGGGCAACCCCACCCAGATCGCGCAGCAGGTGCTCGGCGGCGAGGCGGACATCGCCATCGCCACGGAAAGTCTGGCCTTGCACGATGAACTGGTGACTCTGCCGTGCTACGAATGGAATCACTGCGTCATCGTGCCGCCAAAACATCCGCTATTGGCGGAAAAAAAACTGACGCTGGAAAAAATCGCGCAGCATCCCATCATCACCTACGATTTTGCCTTCAGCGGGCGAGGAAAGATCAACGCCGCTTTCGAAGCGCGCAAACTTACTCCCAACATCGTTCTTACCGCCATTGACGCGGATGTGATCAAGACCTATGTCGAGATCGGGCTGGGAATCGGCATACTCGCCAGAATGGCGTTCATCCCGGAGCGCGACAAGCACCTGCGCATGATGGACGCGGCGCATTTGTTCGAGCCCAGCACCACGCGGGTGGCCATCAGGCGCAACGAGTACCTGCGCGGCTTCACCTACCACTTCATCGAACTGTTCGCGCCCCACCTCACCCGCGAGGTGGTCGCAAAGGCGATGCTCGCTGCCGGCAAGCCCGGCTGATGCAGATGCCGGTCAACCTTCCAGGCCATAGCGTTTCAAGCGCTTCCACAAGGTAGTGCGGGACATGCCGAGTTTTTCTGCCGCCGCGCTTTTATTGCCGCCCGCTTCGCTGAGCTTGGCCAGGATAAGCTCTTTTTCGTTCTCCGCTGCCGGGCCGCGATAATAGCGGATAAGCGGCACTTCACCCCTGACCGAGGAAATGGCGGGCGCCATGCTCCTGCCTTCATGACCGGCGGGGTGCGGCATGGCGCTGCCCAGTTCGACGGGGAAGTGCTGCGGTCGGAGGATATCCCCATCGGCGTGTACCAGCGCATATTCCAGCGCGTTGGACAGTTCCCGCACGTTGCCCGGCCAGCCATAACCGAGCAGCGCATCCATGGCTTGCGGGGAAAGCGAAATATCGTCGCGCCTGTAATGCCCCGCCAACCCGGAAAGAATGGTGGCGGCAAGCAACGGCACGTCCTCGCGGCGCTCGCGCAACGGCGGCACGCGCAGCGGCAGCACGCGCAGGCGGTAATACAGGTCGGCGCGAAATTCCCCGCTCTTGACCATGCCCGGCAAATCGCGGTGGGTGGCCGCGATGATGCGCACGTCCACTTTGCGCGGATGATTTTCGCCGAGGCGCACCACCTCCCGCTCCTGCAGCACGCGCAGCAGCTTTACCTGGATGCCCAGCGGAACCTCGCCGATCTCATCCAGCAGCAGCGTGCCGCCGTCGGCGGCCTCGAAGCGGCCCTCCCGCGCGGTTGCCGCGCCGGTAAAGGCGCCCCTGCTGTGGCCGAACAGTTCGGCTTCGAGCAGGTGCTCCGGCAAGGCGGCGCAATGCACTTGCAGGTACGGTTTTTTGGCGCGGTCGGAATTGTCGTGGATCGCCTGCGCCACCAGTTCCTTGCCGACCCCGGATTCGCCGGTGACCAGCACGTTGGCCTCGCTCGCCGCCGCCAGCAGGATTTCGCGGAACAGCGACTGCATCACCCGGCTGTGCCCCACCAGATTGCCGAGGCGCATGCGCTGCCCGGCCATTTCTTCCAGTTGCGCTTCGCGCGTGAGGTTGCGCAACACCACCGCGCAATGCGCCAGCGACCCGCCCGCCGGCAGCGCCGTCGCCCACATGTGCAGGGGAACCAGCGCGCCATCCGGGCGCGCCACCACAATATCCTGCACCAGTTTTTTCCCCTGCCTGATATCTGCCGACATCAGCGAACACTTGCCGCTTTGCCCGCAGGCATGCGCGCAACCCGTACCGGGAAACAGGCTGGGGCACAGCTTGCCGACAATCTCGTCGTGCTTGCGCCCGATCATTTGCGCCGCCGCAGGGTTGATCGCCACCACGTTGCGCCGCTCGTCCAGAAACAGCACGCCTTCTTCGAGCTTTTCCAGAACGACGTTCAAACTTGCGAGGGAAATCGTATTCATTGTGCCCCTATCGTGGAGCTAAGGGGCTGCGCGCTTTTGCGCAGTCCCGCTTGAGCGCGGGGTTAGGTGCGTTTTCGGAGAATCTCTCTTTCAAGGATTTCTTTAACGAACGAGGGAATTTCCTTTTCGAGCGAGTGCGCCTCCGCTTTCAATTTCTCGTAGATGTCAATTTCCTTGCCCTGCCAAACAAGATCAAGCCGCCTGATTTGGCGCGTGGCGATATGCGAGTAGTTTTCTGGGTACGCCCAATAACAGGTCAGGCAAATTGTCCGATCCTTGGTGTTGTTCCAATTCTCGCAATGCTCGCAAGACCATGATTTTGCCCGGTTGGCGGAACCGGAAAGCAACATAAAATCTTCCGGGTCGAGTTCGGCTCCTTC
This sequence comes from Nitrosomonadales bacterium, assembly GCA_016223025.1. Lineage (GTDB taxonomy): Bacteria > Pseudomonadota > Gammaproteobacteria > Burkholderiales > Gallionellaceae > VIKH01. The sequence continues at coordinate 24,331 of JACRPU010000032.1, forward strand.
GCCGTCGCCACCCACTTCGTATGGAACGCGATGATCAATTTGCAGATCGCGCTCATCGACTTTTTCAAGATAGATAAAGCACTTGCAACCGTACTTCTCGACCAGCGCGTCTTTGATTTTCTTGGACAGCCCTGTTCTGCCCGATAATTTTTGTGGGGTATTCACGTAATTACGGTAGAACCATCCGCCACGGGTGGATTGGGACGGAAATGTCGAGAGAAGACGGCGCTTTGTTACGAAGATTAGATGGCACAGCGAACTCCTGCTTCAGTTTTTTAGGTTTTGGA
>JACRPU010000033.1 GCA_016223025.1 Nitrosomonadales bacterium
GCGCAACGGCCAAGACGCGCATCAAGGCCAGGGAGCAAAGCAAGCGGGGAAAAGTCGTCGTTGAGGATGAGGCGATCTGAAGAAACTAGCCGGGAGGGATGTGCAACTGGTGCATTCCTTCTCGGCTATCTTGGAAGTCAACACAAAAGCGGTGAAACTGAGCTACACTTATCCGCAGCCGCCACCCAAAACGGCGGTTAAAGTGCCTGGGTAAAATTCAACGCGCAGGGCCGGGTAATTTTAAACGCGCGCCAACAACAGTTCCCGTGATATAGAAAAGCGCCATTTATACGGTCAGAATAGGCCAGTTCCGTTTTGATTTGACTGGATTGAGCGGCTTCAACGTGGCTGTCGAAATCGAAAGCCGTGTTGGCAAATATTTTCTCCTCGATGACTGGATAATTTTCCATTTTCATTTTCCTCATGCAAATAAATCTGCTTCGCTCGCCATGCGCCTAAAGTCAAAATCGCCTTGCTCTATGCCAAGAAAGTCATACGGCGGAAGTCGCTATGCTTTGGCCGCAAGCTCGAAACTTCGCTACGCTCGTTTTCCGCCCACGATTCGTTCAATGCGCCTCATCCCAATTCCCGCCCTCGCCCAGCCCTACTTCCAGCGGCACTTTCAGTTCGGCCACATGGCACATGAGATCGCGCACCATGTCCGCTGACATCGAACAAAACCTGGCCGAACCCGCTGCCGTGCCGTGCCGTGCGAAGTGGCGCGCCGCCGCACCTTTGGCATCTTCCTGCCTTATTGCTAATAGCCAGCCTCGCGTTGGTGGCGAACTGCGAGGATTAGTATCCTATCCAACGCTTCATCGTATCGGTAGAGGGCGAGGTAACCCGTACTGCCGCGCGAAATGACGAGTTCATGCAAGCCGCGATTTTTTGGGCGGCCAATGAGCGGGTGATGTTTCAGGGGTGCAAGAGCACTTTCAATCAGCTCTAATGTCTGTTCGGCAGCGCTTGGGTCTTGCCCCATCAGAAAATCCACCAGGCGTTCAACATCCGCCAATGCACGTTCGGCATATTCAATTTTCGCCATGGGCTATCGTTTGGTCTGCTTGGGGCGTCGCCGGGACTTGCCGGAAATCCTGGCCCGTAAATAGGCATGCACTTCGTTGGCATCGTAAGTTATGCCGGTCTCGGTGGTTTCTTTTTCGGCCGCGATGGCGGCATTGAGAAAATCACGCCTGCGTTCATCGCGCTCAGTCTGTTCAGCCAGAGCTTCAATCATGAAAGCATGCGGAGTCTTGCCCGCTGCTTCCGCCGCAGCGCTAATGCGAACCTTAAGAGGTTCGGGTAATTTCAGGGTGGTTGCAGTTGCCATGGCATTACTCCTTTAAGAGGTGTTACAATGGTAATACCCGGAGCCACAAGCGTCAACCAAAGACGCAACAATTGCTTGTTTTTGGATGGACTGAACCTGCAGTTTTGCACGCAAGGCTCGTTAGACTTTCCCCCACACACCCTTTAGACTTGCGCACTTTTTTACCGGCTTCCACCATGTCCGCCGACATCGAACAAACCCTGCCCGAACCCGCTGCCGTGCCGCGCGAAGTGGCGCGCCGCCGCACGTTCGGCATCATCTCGCACCCGGACGCAGGCAAGACCACGCTCACCGGAAAGTTGCTGCTGTTCTCGGGGGCGATCCTGTTGGCGGAAACGGTGAAGGGGCGTAAGAGCGGGTGCTACGCCAAAGTCTAATCGGAGTCAGCGCAGATTACAGTTATACATCACGCCGCATATCGCTGAATCTCGACCTCTACATGCCGCCGCGCGGTTTCGTCCGCATCGGCGTAGACGCGGCTGGCGGTAGGCTCGCTCAGGTAATACTCGCCGCAGTTTTCGCAGATTTCCGCAGGAACGTCGCGGATGACCACAACGGTGTTGTCGCGTTGCAGCGTGACCGTAGCGGTGCCGGGGTGGGTCTGTCCGGTCTTGCAGATTGTGCATTGCATCATGCTCTCCTTTTCTTGAACGACTCATCCCAGATTATGGGATCGGGCCAGTAAATCGTGACCAGGTGGCAATTTCCCGTGGCCGGTTCGCGTGCGACAACGGCATGAACAGGCTGTTTTCCATAGAACCCCAGAAGCAGTGCACTGGGAAAAGGCTGATCGTCCGGGTACTCAACGATGACCTCGGCCCCTGCAACCATCCGGGCCACTGCCCCTGGATTTATCCCGCGCTGGAACATGCGCTCAAAGGCGTGGCGGGAGAAGTGCAGGGTTTGACAGTCCATGCGCCATGATTTCCAGTCTAAGCGTGAGCGAAGTTTAGCACTTGCGAGGGGCACTTGCGCCAATTGTCGGCCAGCCCGTTAGACATCCTCCCCCGAACTCTTTAGACTTGCGCCCTTTCGCAAAAGGCTTTGCAGTGCAATCCCCATGAATCAGGAAACAACATCAGAAAATACCGCCGTGCCGCGCGAGCGGATGGCGCGCGAAGTGGCGCGGCGCCGCACCTTCGGAATCATCTCGCACCCGGACGCGGGCAAGACTACGCTCACCGAAAAGCTGCTGCTGTTCTCGGGCGCGATCCAGTTGGCGGGTACGGTGAAGGGGCGCAAGAGCGGTCGCCATGCAACTTCGGACTGGATGGACATCGAGAAGCAGCGCGGCATTTCCGTGGCCAGTTCGGTGATGCAGTTCGAGTACCGCAACCATGTGGTGAACCTGCTCGACACGCCCGGCCACCAGGATTTTTCCGAGGACACCTACCGCGTGCTCACTGCCGTGGATTCCGCGCTGATGGTGATTGATGCGGCGAAAGGCGTGGAGGCGCAGACTATCAAGCTGCTCAACGTGTGCCGCATGCGCGACACGCCCATCCTCACTTTCATGAACAAGATGGACCGCGAGGTGCGCGACCCGCTGGAACTGCTGGACGATGTGGAATCGGTGCTGCAAATCCAGTGCGCGCCGGTGACCTGGCCGCTGGGCATGGGCAAGACGTTTCGCGGCGTGTACCACCTGTTGCGCGACGAGATCATGCTGTTCGAGGCGGGCGGGGAGCGCGCCGACCAGGAGTTCGAGATCATCGAGGGCATCAACAACCCGCGCCTCGCCGAGATGTTTCCGCTGGAAATCGAGCAGCTCAAAACGGAGGTGGAACTGGTGCATGGCGCTTCGCACCCGTTCGATCTTCAACGCTTCCTCGACGGCAAGCAGACGCCGGTATTTTTCGGCTCCGCCATCAACAACTTCGGCGTGCGCGAAATTCTCAACGCGCTGCTGGAGTGGGCGCCCGCGCCGCGCGAGCGCGATGCCACGGTGCGCGTGGTCGGGCCAGCCGAGGCGGCATTCTCCGGCTTCGTGTTCAAGATACAGGCCAACATGGACGCCAACCACCGCGACCGCATCGCCTTCCTGCGCGTGTGTTCCGGCCATTTCGAGCGCGGCATGAAGATCCGGCACCTGCGCATCAACCGCGAGATTCGCGTATCCAACGTGGTCACTTTCATGGCCTCCAGCCGCGAGCAGGTAGAAGAGGCGTATGCGGGCGACATCATCGGCCTGCCCAACCACGGCAACATGCAGATCGGCGACAGCTTCTCCGAAGGCGAGCCGTTGCAGTTCACCGGCATTCCCTATTTTGCGCCGGACTTTTTCCGCTCGGTGCGCATCCGCAATCCGATCAAGGTGAAGCAACTGCACAAGGGCTTGCAGCAGCTCGGCGAAGAGGGCGCGGTGCAGGTGTTCAAGCCGGTCAGCGGCGGCGATTTGATTTTAGGCGCGGTCGGAGTGTTGCAGTTCGACGTGGTCGCCAGCCGCCTGCAAGGGGAATACGGCGTGGATGCGGTGTTCGATGGCACCAGCACCACCAGCGCACGCTGGGTGACTTGCGATGACAGGAAAACGCTCGCGGATTTCGAGAAGGCACTGTCGCACAACGTCGCCTACGATGCCGCCGGAAACATGGCCTATCTCGCGCCGAACAATGTGAATCTCAAACTGACGCAGGAGCGATGGCCGAAAGTGGTGTTCCACACGACGCGCGAACACGCGGTGAAGCTGTGATGCTTTACATCGCCCCCAATGTTTTTATCCCCGACCGCGACATCGAACTGAGCGCCGTGCGCGCGCAAGGCGCGGGCGGGCAGAACGTCAACAAGGTTTCCAGCGCGGTGCATCTGCGCTTCGACATCCAGGCTTCCTCCCTGCCGGACGAATTCAAGGAACGGCTGTTGCAACTGAACGATCAGCGCATCACCCGGGAGGGTGTGGTAATCATCAAGGCGCAGGAATTTCGCAACCAGGAACAGAACCGCAATGAGGCGTTGCGGCGCCTGAAGTCGCTGGTGCAAGGCATCGCGGTGCCGCCCGCCGTGCGCCGCGCTACCCAGCCGACACGCAGCTCGCGGCAGAAACGGCTGGGGAACAAGGCCAGGCGCGGCGAAATAAAAAGCCTGCGCGCTCGCGTGGCAGAATAGAAGTTGGCGGTTGCCTGTCGCCAATTTGCGCCAACCCCCGTTTGATATAATCCGCCGCAACCCGCCCGACGGCAGCTCTGACCGAATTCGCGGCGCCAAGGAGAACGAATGGCTTTGCCACCCAACAGCAGACGCGGATTTCCCTGGCGACGCCTCGCCGCTATTTCCGCGCTCATCCTGCTGGCGCTTGCCGCATGGATTTTCACGCGCCCGAAACCTGTCTCCGTAGCCCTGGTGAAAGCCGAGCGCGGCCTGGTCGAGGCGACGGTCAGCAATACCCGCGCCGGCACCATCAAGGCCTGCCACCGCGCCAAGCTCGCCCCTCCGGCCGGCGGACAGATCGCGCAACTGCGGGTGAAGAAGGGGCAGCGGGTTGTCGCCGGGCAGGTTTTGCTGGAGCTGTGGAACCGCGACTTGCAGGCGCAGGAGCGGCTGGCGCAGGAGCAGTTGAAGACCTCCCTCGCGCGCGAGCGGGAAATCTGCACCGTCGCGGAAGCGGCGCAGCGCGACGCCGGGCGCGCGCAGCAATTGCACGCGAAAAACTTCGTTTCCCAGGAGGCGGTGGAGCGCGCCACCTCCGAAGCCAAGGCGCGCCAGGCGTCCTGCGATACCGCGCGCAGCGAAATCGAGCAGAGCCGCTCGCGCATTACCGTGGCGCGCGCAGGGCTTGACCGCATGGTGTTGCGCGCGCCGTTTGACGGCATCGTGGCGGACATCAGCGGCGAGCTGGGCGAGTATGCCACGCCTTCTCCGCCGGGGATTCCGACACCGCCCGCGATAGACCTGATTGACGACCGCTGCCTGTTCGTCAGCGCGCCGATAGACGAAGTGGATGCCGCCGCAGTCAAGGTCGGGCAAAGCAGCCGCATCACGCTGGACGCGATCAAGGGCAAGCCGTTTCCCGGCAAAGTGAAGCGCATTGCCCCTTATGTGATAGACCTTGAAAAACAGGCGCGCACCGTGGAAGTGGAAGTGGAATTTGCCGGGCCGCTTATGGATGCCAGCTTGCTGAAAAATGAAGGGTTGCTGGTCGGCTACAGCGCGGATGTCGAGATCGTGCACGAGGCGCGTGAGCGCGTGCTGCGCGTGCCCACCCAAACCCTGATGGAAGGCAAGCGGGTGTTGTTGCTCCGCCCCGATGGCGTGCTGGAAGAGCGCAAGGTGACCACCGGCCTCTCCAATTGGGAGCATACCGAAGTTGTTTCCGGCCTGGGCGAGGGCGACCGGATCGTGACTTCGCTTGACCGCGCCGGGGTGAAGGCCGGGGCGCAAGCCCTGCCGGAAGCAGCTACACCGGCAAAATGATCGAATTCGCGGACGTCAGCCGCATATTCATGGTGGGCGAGCAGGAAGTATCCGCCCTGCGCAACATCAACCTGAATCTGGCGGCGGGCGAATATGTTTCCATCATGGGGCCGTCCGGCTCCGGCAAATCCACTCTCCTCAATTTGATCGGCCTGCTGGATCGCCCCAGCGCCGGCATCTACCGTCTCGATGATCTGGATGTGACGACGCTGGATGACGAGCAGCAGGCGCGGGTGAGGCGCGAGAAAATCGGCTTTGTGTTCCAGTTTTTCCACCTGGTGCCGCGCCTTTCCGCCGCCACGAACATCGAGTTGCCGCTGATTCTGGGCGGCGTTCCGGCAGAGCAGCGCAAGGAAAGGGTGGCGCAGTTGCTGCAGAATTACGGGCTGACGGATCGCGCCCACCACCGGCCCGACCAGCTTTCCGGCGGGCAGCGCCAGCGCGTGGCGATCGCCCGCGCCACCATCATGCAACCGGCGGTATTGCTGGCGGACGAACCCACCGGCAATCTGGATCAGACTACCGGCAAAGAAGTGATGGGTCTTCTGGAAAATCTGGTGGGGCAGGGCGTGACCCTGGTCCTGGTGACGCACGATCCGGCGCTGGGCCAGCGCGCCTCCCGCCAGTTGCGGATGGTGGATGGGCAAATCGTCTCTGATATACGGCAGAACAGTTGACTCGATCATGATGGGTAGCGCTGCGCTCAAATCCCCCCTAACCCCCCTTTTACAAAGGGGGGAACGCCAGATTTTCCGTCGCCCTACCCCCCTTTGCAAAAGGGGGGCAGGGGGGATTTGTAATCGCACAGGCAGCGCGCCATGAACCTCGCCGACATCCTGCGCTTCGCCTCCGGCAGCCTGCGCGGCGCGCGCACCCGCACCCTGCTGATGATGCTGGCGATGTCCATCGGCGTGGCGGCGGTGGTCATTCTCACCGCCCTCGGCGAAGGCGCGCGCCGTTATGTGGTGAATCAATTCTCCTCGCTGGGCAGCAACCTGGTCATCGTGCTGCCGGGGCGCTCCGAAACGGCGGGCGCCATGCCCGGCATGCTGCTGGGCCAGACGCCGCGCGACGTGGTGCTGGATGACGCGCTGGCGCTGTTGCGCAGCGCATCCATCCTGCGTATCGCGCCGCTGATCGTCGGCGCGGCGCAGGCATCGCACGATGCGCGCAACCGGGAAGTGGTGCTGCTGGGATCCACCCCGGAACTGCTGGAGATTCGCCACATGGAACTGGCGCAGGGCCGCTTCCTCCCCGAAACGGACCCGCATACCGCCACGCCGGTCTGCGTGCTGGGCGCCAAAATCCGGCGCGAGCTGTTCGGCCCGGAACCGGCGGTAGGCGCATGGCTGCGCATCGGCGACCGGCGTTTTCGAGTGATCGGCGTGCTGGCCTCGCAGGGCGAATCCATGGGGATGAACACCGACAATCTGGTAATCGTGCCGGTGGCCTCCGCGCACATGCTGCTCAACACCCAGGCGCTGTTCCGCATCCTGATCGAAGCCAAGAGCCGCGACTCGATCGCGGGGGCGCAGCGCGACGCCGAACAGATCATGATGGAGCGGCACGGCGGCGAGCGCGACGTAACCGTCATCACCCAGGATGCGGTGCTGGCGACTTTTGACCGCATCCTGCGCGCCCTGACGCTGGCAGTCGGCGGCATCGCCGCCATCAGCCTTTCGGTGGCGGGCATCCTCATCATGAACGTGATGCTGATCGCGGTGGCGCAGCGCACGCAGGAAATCGGCCTGCTGAAAGCGCTGGGTGCGCCGCCCGCAGAAATCCGCCGCCTGTTCTTTGCCGAAGCGGCGCTGCTTTCGATGGTGGGGAGCCTGCTCGGTCTGGTGCTGGGTGAAATCGGCAGCGCCATCATCGGCCTGGCCTATCCGGCACTGCCGGTGGCGGCACCGTGGTGGGCGGTGCTGGCGGCCTTCGGCACCGCGCTGGGGACGGGTATCCTGTTCAGCGTATGGCCCGCGCGGCGGGCGGCGCAACTCGATCCGGTGATGGCGCTGGCGAGGCGGTGAATCCTGCATTTCTATTTATGGCGCTTGACACCATAAACAGGCGGAACCCATAATCCGCTTATGATGAAAAATACCGAACTGCTATATCGGGAAAAACGTTCTTATGCTGGGGGTGTTGTCGAAATTGTTGTCTGGCGGGTGCCTGAACCTGTCCCACCATCCGAGCACCCATTTAAATACCGGCTGGTGTTTGTGCGAGATGGCAAGCGGGTGATCGGTTATGACAACGAGCGCGGCAAGGGAGATCACAGGCATTCAGGAAAATCGGAGATGCCTTACCAATTTGTAAATGAACTCCAATTGCTGGATGATTTTTGGCAAGACGTGAAGGAGGTGACAAAATGAAAACAGATAATGCCGTGCTACACCTGTCCGTGGGTGAACCCGTGAAAGCCAGCCTTGCCCGCGCCGGTGCCGCCATGAAAGCTGCCAGGCAAGGCAAGCCCATACAACCTTATTTCGGCGTCTGTTTCGAGGATGTCGGCGAACTGTTTTCTGTCTTTACTCCCAAGCGGTGGGAACTGATCGGCGCATTACGGGAAGGCGGTGCGATGACGGTCGCTGAACTTGCCCGCCAACTCAAACGCGACTACAAGAACGTGTATAACGACTGCGAACGCTTGATCGAATGGATGGCAATCGAGAAAGACGAGAACGGCCTGGTTTCTGCGCCTTATGCCGAGATTGTGGTGGACATGAAGTTGCCGGACAGGCGGGCGGCGTAACGGGCCAAGTAGGCTGGTGGTGAGGCGCGAACCCCAGCTTCTGGATGCCTCGAACAAGCTGGGGTTCGAGGACTCCATCCAGCCGTGCTGGCTATAGCCGTTGGTGCCTTTTTCCCACCGGATGCCGAAATACTCTCCGCCGCGATTGCCGCAGCCTCTCCGCGCATCATCAGCGCAGTCTCCGCCCTTGAGGCATCCATCGTCATCGAAAGCAAAAAAGGCGAGGCCGGTCTCGCCCTGCTGGATGAACTGCTGAGCATCGCACAATTCGAGATCGCCTCCTTTGATGATGAGCGGCAACGAATCGCGCGCGCAGCCTATCGGCGCTACGGCAAAGGCCACCATCCTGCCGGATTGAATTTTGGCGACTGCTGCGCTTATGCGCTTGCCAAGGCGCGCAACGAGACTCTGTTATTCAAGGGAAACGACTTCAACCAGACGGACATCGCCACTGCGTCGCTTGTTCCGGCTCATTAACGTGAATCTCGCGCAGCGAGGGCATACCGTATTGGCCAACAGGCGACACGTCGAACGGGACGAAGCTCGCTGGGGAAACCCAGTAGTCAGGAACCGCCGTATGCGGAACCGCACGTACGGTGGTGTGGGAGGACGGCAGGGGTGACCCTGCCTCCTACCCGATCCTCGAACAATCTGGGGTTCGAGGACTCACCCCAGCCTACCGTGCTTTTTCATGATTTGAGGGGAATGCGATGTCGCCCAAATTAATTTTGCTTAACCAACGGGTTTTTTTAGTTTTCTTGTGTGCAGTGTTTCTGGTTGTTAGTTCCGTACCCGCAATAGCAGCGAAGATGCGCGGGGCCGAAAAAGATTCGGAATCCTTGTCCATAGGATCAGGTTTTTTCGTTACAACAGATGGGTATTTTGTCACCAACTACCATGTAACTGAAGTTTAGAAACTCGCGGCCTTTGCCCGACACCGCAGGCATCCGAACCGCACGAAAAATATTTCAAAAAATTGAAATAAAAATGCAAAA
>JACRPU010000001.1 GCA_016223025.1 Nitrosomonadales bacterium
ATATCTCCAGGAGTATTTGAACGAGTTCTGTTATCGCTTCAACCGCCGCCGGATGCTTCATGAGCTGCCGTTGCGCTTCTTGCTTAATGCCTGCGTAGAGCACGTACCTATAAGGCATGCGGCGCTTTGTTAGGAGGCATAAAACGCTATGTAGCGGTGGTGGAAGGAAAGCCGGAACCCTCCGGCGAAATCAATCTGCCCCTGGCAGCAGACTGGCCGAATCGCCCGAAGCAGAAATGTGGATGCGCCGTCAGGCAAGGCTTCGCTCACACGCTATCGCTTGCTGGCGCACGATGCCGCCACGAACACTTCCCGCCTGGAACTTGAGCCAGTCACGGGCCGCACCCACCAGTTGCGGGTACACTTGGCCGCCATCGGGCATCCGATTCTGGAAGACGCGTTATATGGTCAAAGCACAGCGGAACGGCGGCTGCTGCACGCATGCCGGTTGAGCTTTGTGCATCCGCTTTCCGGCGAAGTGCTGAAGCTTTCCTGCGATCCGCCATTTTGAAAGCAAAGGGCAAAATGGCTAGCCGCCGCTCTCCTTTGCGCCAGGCAATCTATCGCGACCTTTCAACGCCTCCGTCACCGTGGGATAACGTGGCATCACTTTCAATTCCCGCTTCATCCTTTCATTCGTTAACCGCCGCGATTCGTTCATGAACGACAACAGGCTTTCCGGCAATGCGCGCTGCGCCTGTTCGCGGCTGACGCGCGGCACGCGCGGCAAACCAGACGCATCCGCCACGCAATCGAAATACTCGCCCATTTTCATTTGGCTGTCGTCGCTGGCGTGATAAACGCGGTTCGGCCTGGCATGATGCAACGCCGCCACAACGATATGCGCCAGGTCGTCGGCGTGGATGTGGTTGGTGTGGCTGTCCTCTTTGTGCGCGATGGCGGGCGCGCCTGCGCGAAGGCGCTCCAGCGGCAGGCGGTCGGCGGCGTAGATGCCTGGCACGCGCAGGATGCTGGCGTGTACCCCGTTGCGCTTTGCCCATCGGCGTATCTGCCTTTCCGCGTCGACGCGGCGTTGCGCACGCGGTGTCTGCGGGTTGAGCGGGCGCGTTTCGTCCACTGCCGCGCCGCCGCAATCGCCGTACACGCCGCTGGTGCTGATATAGACAAGGCGGCCTGGCAGCGTGCCGCGCGACAGAGCGGCAAGGAGGTTGCGGGTGCGGTTGTCATGCGGGCCGTTGCCTGGAGGCGGAGCAAAATGCAGCACGATGTGCGCCAGCCCGGCCAGCCGGCGCAGGCTGCGCGCATCATCCAGCTCGCCCGGCACAGGAGTAATGCCCGCTTGCCGCAACCCATCATGGCGCGTCTTGTTGCGCACCAGCCCGAACAGCCGGTAGCGATTATTCAGCAGCGGGGCCACACGCAATGCGATGTCGCCGCAGCCAACGATCAGGATTCGCGTCATGCCGGAATTATGCGTAACAGGCACGGGGAGCCGGATACCAGGAACTCAATACTCAGTCCTCAATTCTCATCAATTCCATCGCCTTCTGGAAATACCTGAACGCCTCATCGGGTTTTTGCAGCTTCTCGGACAACTGGCCCAGCGCGGTAAAGGCGGCGCGCGTCGGGTTCACGCTGATGCTGGCGTCCAGATAGTTCTGCGCCTTGCCCCACAGGCCCTGGTGCAGGCACAGCTTGCCCAGCGCCAGCAGCAGCCCGGCATCGTCCGGGTGCTGCCTGAGCCAGCGTTCGGCCTGCTCGATCTGCCGCACCGCCTCGCCCGCGAAGCAATCGCCGTACAGCGCCACCAGATCGCCATCCCACTGCTCGTCCAGGCTGTCGGTCAAAATCTGCCGGGCGGTTTCGCGGTCGCCCAAACCGAGGAAAGCGCGCGCCGCCGCTGCGGCGATTTTACCGCGCCGCCTGAATTCGCCGGGAACGGCTTTCCATGCGGCTCGCAGCGCTTGCGCGTCCCGTGCTTGCGCGCCGATTTTTTCCAGCCAGGCCTGCTGGCGCATTTGTCCGGCGGCGGTGGCATCCATCGCGGCACGCTTCTCCAGCCGGTCCACGGCATCCAGCACCTCATCCCAGTTGCCTGCCTGCTGCTGCGCCTTGAGTTCCATGTGCAGCGCGCCGATATGATTCTTTGCTCCCGCTTCGCGCAATTCCTTCAGCGAGTCCAGCGCCGCCTGTGGCTGGTGCTGGTCCAGGCTGAACTTGGTGGCGGCCATCAGGCGCATGGTGGCTTCGCCCACCGTCTTGCCCTCGGCTGCGGCGAGGTACGCGTCGCGCTTGTCAAATTCGCGCAGTTCGTGCGCGGCGCGCGCCGCGATGATGGGGTTGATGCCAGAGTGCTCGCCCAGTTCCATGGCTTGTACCGCCGCTTTTTCGGCTGCCGCGTACCGCCCCTCGAAAAAAGCTGCCAGCGCTTCCATCATGGCCGAACGCCCCTCGTCCCGGGCGCGTTCGGCGCGGAACCGGCGCACGCGGGCGGGCAGGCGCACGGCGGCCAGAGCGAGGCGCAGCGCGAGGTAGGCGAACGCAAACAGCGCCAGCAGCAGCAACACGAACAGGGCGAGCGACATCTCGACGCGGTAGGGCGGGTAAACCAGTTGCATGTGTCCGGCATCGTGCGAAACCAGCGTCAGCGCCACGGCCAGCGCAAACAGCAACAGCAGCCAGAGCAGGAACTTCATCGCGCCGCCCCCTCCCGCGTAACGCGATAATTGCGCACCGCCGCCAGGCTGGCGCCGATGTCCGGCACCTCGATGCTGACGCTGGGTTCGCGCAACTTCTGCAAGGTGGCAACGGCCAGCGCGCCCTGGCCGGATTTGGCGTCGAAGTAGCGCGCCACCCATTCCTGCGCCGCTTGCAGGTCGCGCCGGTAGCTCGCCTCGTCGCGCGCCAGAAGCGCGAGACGCGCGGACAGCAGGCGCAGCTTCAGGTTCTCGCGCAGGAAAAAAACCTGCGTGGGCGAAAGCAGGGGCAGTTCGCGCTTCTGCATGTTCTCGATGCGCACCAGTTGTTTGGCTTCGCCCCAGATTTCGCGCAGCAACCCCTGCCAGCCGGCCTGCGCGGGCGCGTCGGCGGGCGCGGGCACACCCGTTTGCTGCGCGGTGCGGATGTCCTGCGCCAGCGGCAGCGCATCCACCGTGGCGATCAGGTTATCGAGCCGGAAGTTGATGCCCGCAACATCCGCGACCGGCAGCGCGCGCAGCTTGTCCATGTCGCGGCCAATAGCCTTGCGCAAGCCGTTCAGTCCGGCGCGATCCATGCGCCTCAGGCGCTCGTCCGCCTCCTGCATGGCGATCAGCGCGGCTTTCACATTGGCGGAAAGCTGCAATTGCTGCCCCGCGATCAGCAGCATCTGCTCCACTTCGGCAAGCGCCGTCTCGTCGCGGCTGCCGGACAGTTCCCGGTACAGCGCCTCCAGCGCCGCGCGCTGGCTCTGCGTTTCGGCATAACGCGCTTCGAGCAGGCTTACCTTGGCGGACAGATCGCGCACGGCTTCCTGCCCCTGCGCCACCAGCACCTGGCTGGCCTTGTTGCCGCCTTCCATTTCCGCCAGGCGCCGCGCCAGTTCCTGCTGCATGCTGCCGATCTGGCGGTGCGCGTCGAACCATTGCCACAGGAATACCGCCAGCACGGCGGCCAGCGCCATCCGCATGATGCTCATGCGCGAGAAGCCTGTCGCGATGGGGTTGCGGTGCGGCGCAGCGGGCGGCGGGTTTTGTTCCGGCGAAGAGGCTGGTTCGCTCACTCTGTCTTCTGTCCTATGTCCTCTGTTCCGCCCATGCTACCAAACCCGAAAGCAAGCCGTCATCCCCCCCCTCAGTCGGCACCGCCTCGCGCCATCCCAGGCGTTGCGCGGCTTCGGCGATGCGCGCGTGCGGCACTAACAGCGGCACGGACGCGATCCGCCGTTTTGCGGCGCCATCCAGCATATCCCACAAATAACCCAGCGCCTCGCTGCTGGTCACGATAATGGCATGGGGATCGGCGGCGAGCAATGCGCCGGCGTCCTGCTGCGGTTTTGCGCGCCGGTAGCAGGCGGCGTATTCCACCGTGGCACCGCGCGCCTTGAGGGTATCGCCCAGCAATTCGCGCCCGCCATCGCCGCGAAATATCGCCACATTCCAGCCGTTCACGTTTTGCAGTTCGGGCAAGGCCAGCAATGCCTCGCTGTCGGAGCGCCCCTGCGGCGCGATGATTTCGCCCGCGCCCAGATCGCGCAGCGCGCTCGCGCTGCCCTGGCCGACAGCGGCAATTTTCAGCCGGGCAGGCAATGCGCCGCCAGCTCGGATCGCTTCCATGCCGTACTGTACCGCGTTGGGGCTGATGAAAACGGCGAGGTGAAATTCATGCAGGCGCGCAACCATCTCGCGCAAGCTTTGCGGGTCGGCAGGCGGGCCGATTTCCAGCAAGGGGAACAAGATCACCCTGCCGCCCGCCCGCTCGATGCGCTGCGCCAGTTGCACCGCCTGCGCGCGCGGGCGGGTTACGGCGATGTTCAGGCCGACAAGCGGAAGGGTCATTATTGATGTTGAAATGTAGGGTGGATATAAAGCGGCAACCCTCACACCCAACCTGGGTGTGACAACAGCCATTCGGCCAGGCTGCAAGAAACCGCAGCCAAGCCGCTGGTTATCCCGGAGGGAGAGGGGGCGATCGCCCTTTCCCCCGTGCGTGGTTGTTGCCGCTTCAGCGGCTTTACCCCCAATAACCTCTTCGAGGCAACCACAGCCTGCCCCTCTCGGGCGCAAGGGGAAGACTGGAAATGGGGTTGCGCCGTACCCACCATGTGTGCGGTGGATACGCGCCGCACGCGTTATCCACCCTGCCGTTCACAGCGCCAGCGCCGCGAGAATTTCTCCTGCGCCTTGCGCCAGCAGGTCTTGAGCCACGGCATTGCCCAGGGCTTCGGGATCGTTCGCGCTGCCGCTACGCTCGGCGCGCAGCAGGCGCGAGCCATCCGGCGTGGCAACAAAACCGCGCATGCGCAGCTTGCCGCCCAGAACTTCGGCGAAGCCGCCCAGCGGCACCTGGCAACTGCCCTGCAGGGCGCGGCTCATGGCGCGTTCCGCCAGCACGCAGGCGGCGGTACCGTCATGGTGCAGCGGCGCGAGCACTCCAACCAGTTCGGCGCGGTCCTTGCGGCACTCGATGCCCAGGGCGCCCTGGCCGACGGCGGGCAGGCTGTCGTCGCTGGAAATGATGCTGCGGATGCGGTCGCCCAGGCCCAGCCGCTTCAAGCCCGCAGCCGCCAGGATGATGGCGGCATAGTTTCCTTCGTCCAGCTTGCGCAAGCGGGTCTGCACGTTGCCGCGCAACGGTTCGATTTTCAGATGGGGAAAACGCGCGCGCAACTGGCTTTCGCGGCGCAGGCTGGAAGTCCCCACCACGCTGCCGGCGGGCAGCGCCTCCAGGTTGGCATGATGGTTGGAAACGAAGGCGTCGCGCGGGTCTTCGCGCTCGCCGATGCAGGCCAGCACGAAACCTTCCGGCAAGTGCATCGGCACGTCCTTCAGCGAATGCACGGCAATGTCGGCGCTGCCGTTTTCCAGCGCGGTTTCCAGCTCTTTCACGAACAGGCCCTTGCCGCCGATCTTGGACAGCGTGACATCCAGAATCTGGTCGCCTTGCGTGGTCATGCCCAGAATGCTGACGGAGGTTTGTGGATATAACGCGCGCAGCCGGTCGCGGATGAACTCCGCCTGCCACATTGCCAGCGCGCTCTCGCGCGACGCGATCACCAGTTTGGGCGGGGCGGTTTGCGCCCGATCTGTCTGATTCATTGGGTTATCCGGAATAGTAATTTTTCGCGGCGTATTCTAGCAGCCTGTCTGACTTAAAGGAAATCGGCTGCAAATCCGCCTGGCCGGTGCATATTTCGCCGCTTTTTTGGTCAATAGAACGACAGCCGCGAATACCTGGAGTTGGCGCAGTGTGATGGGCGGCATGATTTCCCGTCCATTGTAGCGGGTGACGATAAGTTTTGCTTATGATTACAGTAAAAAACTTTGAATGTTACTTATAGTTGGATGGCCGTATAGTTCGCACCGTCGCAAATCAAGGGCACCTCTAAAAATTCAAAGTTCTGATGGAACTACTGGTGAAACAACTAGTGTAGTGCGCCGTTCTATGAACCCACGGATTACCGCAGTCACTGCGCACGACGATGCCGTTACGACAAGTCGCGTTTTTCAAGTTGGCGCGGACCAGCCACGGCACCGCCACATGGCCAAAAAGAAATTGACTTCGACCCTGACACTCTTTACCTCGAAGGCCGACCTGCGAAGCTCGAAGAGCAAGCAGCGTAATGGATTGTCCAAATCAAGCGCACGCGAATTTAATGTGAGCCTGGCCCGTTTAATTCGCGTTTAATTCGTTACCATTCGACCAGGCCGTCAAAATCATGCGCCCTTGGCTTTAATTTACTTCTACGATTTGAGCCGTAAGCTCCAAGCATGAATCATGTCCAAAATGAATTTTCGATCCGAATCAGAAAGCCCTGCAATCCAACTCTGAATCAATAAAGACTGATCTGTGCAAAGACTGGTTGATTGCGATAGCAATTCTGCCAGTGGTGTTGGCGCGCGTTTAAAATTACCCGGCCCTGCGCGTTGAATTTTACCCAGGCACTTTAACCGCCGTTTTGGGTGGCGGCTGCGGATAAGTGTAGCTCAGTTTCACCGCTTTTGTTTTGACTTCCAAGATAGCCGAGAA
>JACRPU010000016.1 GCA_016223025.1 Nitrosomonadales bacterium
ATCATGGAACCACGCCAGAAACTCGGCGTAGTTGCGCGGGTAATCGGCCCCGGCTTTGGGATGGCTCTTTTGTTTGGAGGTGTGCGTTGATTCCACTGCTTAATTGTAGCATTACCGTAATTACGTGAATACCCCATTTACATTATTCGACTAGGCTGCCCAGAGACGGCAGCCAAGTTCACCCGCAAGGGGTACGCCGTGGTTGTACCTCAAGGGTAGGCAAATCTGTTACCAGCCAGAGGCTGGACAGAATTTCCACTAAGGGGCTGAAGCCCCAACAACACACGCAGGCGGGTTACCGCGAGGGGAGGGGGAGCGAAACCCTCGACGGAGATGGGCGCACAAACTCCCCTCGCGCGGGGGGAGGAGGAGTTCCTGCCGAAGTCGCAGAAGCCCAAGTTCAAGTCACGCCGACCGGCTCCCCCTCCCTTGACGGGAGGGGGCTGGGGGGTGGGTGAGTTTTGCCATGAAACTGCGAATACCCAGCCTCCAGGCCGACGCCTACGACTTCGCCCCTGACATCCTGCGTCTGCAACACCAGCCCCCGTCACCGATGCCGAGGGCGGTGCTGCTCGGCTTGCTGGCGCTGTTTTTCTGCCTGCTGCTGTGGGCGGCGCTCGGGCGGCTGGACATCATCGCCGTGGCGCAGGGCAAGCTGGTGCCGCAAAGCGCGCTGAAAATCGTGCAGCCCGCCGATTCCGGCATCGTCGAGAAAATCCTGGTGCGCGAAGGCGACGAAGTGCGCGCCGGGCAGGTGCTGGTGCGGATGGACGCGCAATTTTCCGAAGCCGACAACCGGATGCTCGCCGCGCAACTGCACCAGCGCGGCCTGCAACTGCGCCGCATTGACGCCGAGCTGGGCGCGGCGCCGCTGAAACGCCTGGCGCAAGACCCGCCGGAACTGTATGCGCAAATCGAAGCGCAGCACCGCGCCAACCGCCTGGCCTACCGGGACGCGCTGGATGGCGAGCTGGCCTTGCGCGACAAGGCGGAGCAGGATTTGAAGAGCGCGCTGGAAATCGAGAGCAAGCTCACGCAGACCGTGCCGATCTATCGCGAGCAGGATCAGGTCTACGAGAAACTGGCGAGGGAAGGTTTTGCTTCCAGGCTGATGGCGCTGGAAAAAAGCCGCGACCATATCGAGAAAGAACAGGAGCTGCGTTCCCAGGCTTACAACGTGGCGAGCCTGCGCTCCGGCATCAACCAGTCGGAAAAGCGCATCGCGCAAATCACCTCGAACTACCACCAGCAATTGCAGAATGAGCGGGTGGAGGCGGAGGGTGAATACCGGAAGCTGAAGCAGGAGTGGGAGAAGCAGGCGCACCGCCACGACCTGCTCGAACTGAAAGCGCCGCAGGACGGCATCATCAAGGATCTTTCCACCCACACGCCGGGAACGGTGGTGCAGCCCGGCGCCATCCTGATGACGGTGGTGCCCAAAAACGACCTGATCGAAGCCGAGGTGTGGGTGACCCACCTCGACGCCGGTTTCGTCGAAGCCGGGCAAACGGCGAAAGTGAAGCTCGCCGCTTACCCGTTCCAGAAATACGGCATGGTCGGGGGAGAAGTGAAGCAGGTCAGCCCGGACGCGGCGGATGCGCCGCCCGGCAAGGCCGGGCAGCCGGACGCGCAGCAGCCGGGCTACCGCGCCACGGTGGCGCTGGCCGCTCCCTTCCTGGAAAGCGAAGGCAGGCGCCACCGGCTGTCGCCGGGGATGCAGGTTTCCGCCGAGATCAATCTGGGCAACCGCAGCGTGCTCGAATACCTGCTGTCGCCGATCCGCAAAACGGCGCACGAAGCGGGGCGCGAGCGGTGATTTCCTCACACGAGCCAAGCCTTGTCCAGATATAAGCAAACCCTGGCGCCGGAAACCTTCATCTGGGCGCTGCACGGTGCGAGCCAGTTGCACCGCGTGCCGTTCGCGCCGGAAATCGCGCTGCGCCAGTTTCCCCCGCCCCATACTGCGGCGGCGCTGCAACACGCGGTGGAAGCGCTGGGCATGAAAAGCCGCTGGCGCGCAGCCAAAGTAAACGATCTCGGCAAGCTGTTCATGCCGTGCTTCGCCGCGCTCAAACCGGCTGCGGATGAAGGGCCTGCCGCAGCGCCGCCAGAAGGGCAAGCCGGGCCGCCGCTGGCGCTGGCTTTGCTGGTGAAAGTAGAAAATGGCCTGGTGCAGTTTTTCGAGCCTGCGCGGCAATCCGGGCAGCAGGCGCGCACCGCGCCGCTGGCCGAATTTGCCGCGCGCTACGACGGGCATGCGCTGATGTTCGCGCCGCCGAAAGCGGGCGCCGAAAAAGCGGGCGCGCGCAAATTCGGCTTCGGCTGGTTCGTGCCGGAACTGCTCAAGCACAAGGCGATCTGGCGCGACGTGCTGCTGGCCTCGCTGTCGCTGCAACTGATGGCGCTGGCCACGCCGGTGTTCACCCAGGTGGTGATAGACAAGGTGGTGGTACACCACACCGTCAACACGCTGTGGGTGATCGGCATCGGCATGGCCATTTTCCTGGTGTTTACCGCCGTGATGAGCTGGGTGCGGCAGTATCTGGTGAACCACACCGGCAACCGCATTGACGCGGTGCTCGGCACGGAGGTGTTCGAACATCTGTTCAAGTTGCCGCTGCGCTATTTCGAGCACCGCCCCACCGGCACCGTGGTGGCGCGCTTGCAGGGCATCGAGAGCATACGCGAATTCATCAGCGGCGCGGCGGTCACACTGATCCTCGACGTGCCATTCCTGCTGATTTTTCTCGCCATCATGTTTTACTACAGTTGGCTGCTGACGCTGGTGACGCTGGCGGTGCTGGCGCTGATGGTCATCCTGAGCGCGGCGGTCACGCCGCTGCTGCGGCAGCGGCTCGACCACCAGTTTCTGGTCGGCGCGCGCAACCAGGCCTTCATCACCGAATATGTCGCCGGCGCGGAAACCGTGAAGTCGCTGCAAATGGAGCCGCAGATAGCAAAGCGCTACAGCGATTATCTGGCCGATCTGTTGCAGGCCGGGTTCCGGAGCCGCCAGTTATCCAATAGCTACAACGTGCTGGCCAATATGCTGGAGCAGTTGCTGACGCTGCTGATCCTGTGCGCGGGCGCATGGCTGGTGATGGGCACGCAGGATTTCACCGTCGGCATGCTGGTCGCGTTCCAGATGTTCGCGGGCCGCTTGAGCCAGCCGATGCTGCGCATGGTCGGGCTGTGGCAGCAGTTCCAGCAGGCGAGCATCGCGGTGAAACGCCTGGGCGACGTGATGGACGCGCCGTCCGAGCCGTATTCGCTGGTTCCGTCGCGCGAGCAGGGCGGGCGCGGCCAGATCGAAATGCGCCGCCTGAGCTTCCGCTACGCCGAGAACCTGCCGTATCTGTACCGGGACTTCAACCTGACCATCGCCCCCGGCCAGTGCGTGGCGCTGATGGGGCCGTCCGGGTCGGGCAAGAGCACGCTGGCGAAATTGTTGCAGGGGTTCTACCTGCCAAGCGATGGCGCCATATTGCTGGACGGGCGCGACACCCGCCATTTTTCCGCCAACGAGCTGCGCCATCATTTCGGCGTGGTGCCGCAGGAAACCGTGCTGTTTTCCGGCACGCTCTACGAAAATCTGGTGCTCGCCAACCCGCACGCCACCTTCGAGCAAGTGGTGCAGGCCTGCAAGCTGGCGGAAATCCACGATACCGTCGAGCAGTTGCCGGAAGGCTACCAGGCCCGCGTCGGCGAACGCGGCGCCGGGTTGTCCGGCGGGCAGAAGCAGCGGCTGGCGATCGCCAGAGCCTTGCTCAAACGCCCGAAAATATTGCTGTTCGACGAAGCGACCAGCAGCCTGGACAGCGCCACGGCGGAACACTTTGCGGCTACGGTCAACCAACTGAAAGGCAAGGTGACCATGCTGTTTATCGCCCACCAGTTGCCGGAAGGGCTGAAAGTTGACGAAGTGGTGATGCCGTGCAAACCGGGTGAGGCGGGCGAGAGGCAATCCTGAAATATTATACTTGGCGGCATCAACCTGTTGGGCGCTCGCTCCGTTCGGGGTAAACTCGTTCCCGGCAAAAAGTGCAGGGTGGATGCGCTGCGCTTATCCGCCCCGCGTCTCTATTAACGTGAAACTCGCGTAGCGATAACCACACGCAGGCCGGTTGCTTTTTGCTGTATATTAGAATATTCTAATAATCAAATTTTCCGGCACAGGTGGCGGCCATGGCGTTTCGCGCATTATTTCCGATGGTTTTCAGTGTGGCCTGCGCTGCCCACGCACCCGTTGCGGCGGCGGAGCAGCTTGCCGTCGCGCGGGCGCAATACCGCGAGGTGGCGCTTGCCTGGAGCGCGGACGGCGTGGTGGAGGCGGCGCGGCAGTCCACGGTGTCGGCGCAGATCGCCGGGCGCGTGAAGGAAATTCTGTTCGACGCGGGCGACGTGGTCAGGAAAGGGCAGGTCATCCTGCGCATAGACGAGCGCGAGGCGGCGCGGGCCGTGGCCGGCAGCCAGGCGCAGGTGATGCGGGCGCAGGCCGCCCTGCAGAACGCCGAATCCGCTTACGGGCGCGCGCGCCAGTTGCACGCGCAGAAATTCATCAGCCAGGCCGCGCTGGACAAGGCGCAGGCGGATTACCGGATGGCGCTGGCGCAGGCCGCTGCCAGCGAGGCGGGCGCCGGGCAATCGGCGCTGGTGCAGGGTTACACCGCCGTGGTCGCGCCGTATGGCGGCGTGGTGGCGGCGCGCCTGGTGGAGGTGGGCGAAATGGTCACTGTCGGCAAGCCGCTGATGACCGGTTTCGATCCGTCGCAGATGCGCGCCATCGTCCATGTGCCGCAACAACGGTTGGCGGAAATCGGCTCCAGCCCCGATGCCACGGTGAGCATTCCCCCTTCCGCCCGCGAGATAAAAGCCGCCTCGGTGACCGTTCAGCCAGCCGCCGATGCGCGCACGCACAGCACGCCGGTGCGCGTGTACTTCCCTTCCGGCGAATCCGGCATCTACCCCGGCATGTCGGTGCGCATCCATTTCGCGGCGGGAAAGGCCGGCAAGCTGCTGATTCCGTCCGGCGCGGTGTTGCGCCGCAGCGAGGTGGTGGCGGTGTACGTGGTGGATGACAGTGGCGCGGTGAAATTGCGCCAGGTGCGCCTGGGCGAAGCCGCCGGGCAGGGCGAAATCGAGGTTCTGGCCGGACTGAACCCCGGCGAGCAGGTGGCGCTGGATCCGGTTAAAGCCGGCATGTCGCAGCAGGCGAAGTGATGGCTCCCGAAATTGCGGAAGTCTTCTGATGGGCATTTCCGGGCGCATCGCGCGCTATTTCCTGCATTCGCAAATGACGCCGCTGCTGGCGCTGGTGGCGGTGCTGCTCGGGCTGTTCGCGGTGCTGGTCACGCCGCGCGAGGAAGAGCCGCAGATCAACGTCACCATGGCGAACGTGCTGATCGCCTATCCCGGCGCGTCGGCGCGGGACGTGGAGCGCACCGTCTCCATCCCGGCCGAGCAGGTGCTGTCGCAGATTTCCGGTGTGGATCACGTGTATTCGGTGTCGCGGCCCGACATGGCGATACTGACGGTGCAGTTCAAGGTGGGCGAGCAGCATATCCCCTCGCTGGTCAAGCTGTACGATGTTGTCCATTCCCACGCCGACTGGCTGCCGCCCACCCTCGGCGTGGCGCAGCCGATCATCAAGGCCAGGGGCATAGACGACGTGCCGGTGGCGGCGTTCACGCTGTGGCGCGAAGATCCCGCCGCCAGCGGCCTGGCGCTGACCCAGGTGGCGCACGCCATCGAGTCCGAGCTGAAGCGCGTCGGCGGCACACGCGAGGTGGCGACGCTGGGCGCGACCCCCAGGGTGGTGCGCGTATTGCTCAACCCGGAAAGATTGAATGCCTATCAGCTAACCATGCAGGAGGTGCGCGCCGCCTTGCAGGCCGCCAACGTATCGCAGAGCGCGGGCAGCCTGGTGCAGGGCAACCGCGAGGTGCTGGTGCAGACCGGAAATTTCCTGAGTAACGCCAGCGAGGTCGGCGAGCTGGTGATCGGCGCAAGCGAAGGCAAGGCGGTATTCATGCGCGATGTGGCGGAGGTGCTGGATGGCGCCGACCAGCCGTCCAGCCATGTCTGGCTGGGCACGGGCGCGGCGGCGGACAGCAAAGGCATCCGGGCGAAAGGCGAATTTACCGCCGTCACCGTGGCCGTGACCAAGAAGCCGGGCGAAAACGCCGTGGAGGTTGCCGGCAAGTTGTTGCAGCGCATGGAAGAGCTGAAAGGCAGCGTGATTCCTTCCGACGTGCAGGTCACCACCACGCGCAATTACGGCGAAACCGCCAACGACAAGGCGCAGAAGCTGATCCGGAAGCTGATCTTCGCCACCGTTGCGGTGGTGGCGCTGGTATGGATGGCGCTGGGGCGGCGCGAGGCGCTGATCGTCGGCGTGGCGGTGCTGCTCACCCTGGCGGCGACGCTGTTCGCTTCCTGGGCCTGGGGTTTCACGCTGAACCGCGTGTCGCTGTTCGCGCTGATCTTCTCCATCGGCATCCTGGTGGATGATGCAATCGTGGTCGTGGAGAACATTCACAGAAGGCGCGAGCTGGCGCCGCACCCGCAAGGGGTACGCCGGGGGGTGCCCGGCGGCTCTGCCGCCACCCTCCCGCAGCACCTGCCCTTGTCCGAAATCATCCCGGAAGCGGTGGACGAAGTCGGCGGGCCGACCATCCTCGCCACCTTCACGGTGATCGCCGCGCTGCTGCCGATGGCCTTTGTCAGCGGGCTGATGGGGCCGTACATGAGCCCGATCCCGATCAACGCCAGCATGGGCATGCTGATCTCGCTGGCGGTGGCGTTTGTCATCACGCCGTGGCTGGCGCTCAAGTTTTTGATGGCACATCAGATACCCCCTATCCAACTTTCCCCCGCAAGCGGGAGAAAGGGCGAACGAGAAGAGCAATCCATAATCTCTGCGCGCTTCTTCCGTGCGCTCCTGGCGCCGTTTCTCAAGCGCGAACAAGGCAAGCCCGCGCGCCGGAAATTGTGGCTGGGCATATTTGCCGGGCTGTTTTTTGCCGTGGCGCTGGGGGCAGTCAAAGCGGTGGTGCTGAAGATGCTGCCGTCCGACAACAAGTCGGAATTCCAGGTGGTGGTGGACATGCCCAGCGGCACGCCGCTGGAGCAGACCTCAGCCGTATTGCGCGAAATCGGGGCGCATCTGGCCACGGTTCCGGAAGTCACGGACTACGAGGCTTATGCCGGCGCCGCCTCTCCGATCAACTTCAACGGGCTGGTGCGCCAGTATTACCTGCGCAGCGCCGCCGAGCAGGGCGATCTCCAGGTGAACCTGCAAGGGAAACACGAGCGCAAGCGCAGCAGCCATGAAATCGCCGGCAGCGTGCGCGGCCCGATCGAGGCGATCGCTAAAAAATGGGGCGCAAACGCCAAGATCGTTGAAGTGCCACCGGGGCCGCCGGTAATGTCGCCCATCGTGGCCGAAGTGTACGGGCCGGACTACGAGGGTGCGCGCAAAGTGGCAGGCAAAGTGCGCGAGCAGTTCGGCAAGGCTGCGGACATCGTCGCCATTGACGACAGCGTGACCGAAGCCGCGCCCAAGCTGGTGTTGCATGTCCTGCAAAACAAGGCCGCGCTGCTGGGGGTTGCGCCGCACGACATCGTGGACGCGATCCACATCGCCCTCGCGGGACAGGACGTGACCGCGCTGCATGACGCGGCGGCAAAATACGCGCCGCCGCTGCGCCTCGGCCTGCCCGCCGAGCGGCGCAGCCGCATCGCCGATGTGCTCGAGCTCAAGGTGCGCGGGAGTTCGGGCGAACTGGTGCCCTTGTCCGAAGTGGTGCAGCCGGTGCAGGTGGAGCGCGATTACCCGATCTACCGCAAGGATCTGCTGCCGGTGGTGTACGTGTTTGGCGACATGGCGGGCGAGCTGGACAGCCCGCTGTACGGCATGTTCGACATCAACGGCAAAACCGGCGGGATGGCGCTGGAACAAGGCGGCAAGCTGGAACCCTATTATTTCAGGCAGCCCTCCAACCCCTACGCCGGATACGCGCTGAAGTGGGACGGCGAATGGCAGGTGACGTTCGAGACTTTCCGCGACATGGGCATCGCCTACGCGGTGGGGCTGGTGCTGATTTACCTGCTGGTGGTGGCACAGTTCAAGAGCTATCTGGTGCCGCTCGTCATCATGGCGCCGATCCCGCTCACCGTTATCGGCGTCATGCCGGGCCATGCGCTGCTGGGCAGCCAGTTCACCGCGACCTCGATGATCGGCATGATCGCGCTGGCGGGCATCATCGTGCGCAACTCCATCCTGCTGGTGGATTTCATCAACCTGCAACTGCGCGACGGCATTGATTTGCAGCACGCGGTCGTCGCTGCGGCGGCAGCGCGCGCCAAGCCGATCCTGCTGACCGGACTGGCAGCCATGCTGGGCGCGCTGTTCATCCTGGATGACCCGATTTTCAACGGGCTGGCGATCGCGCTGATTTTCGGGATTATGGTGTCCACCGTGTTGACCCTGGTGGTGATTCCGGTGCTGTACTACGCCGCGTTGTACAAGAAAATCGGATAGAATTTTTTACCCAAAGGAGAGTATCACC
This sequence comes from Nitrosomonadales bacterium, assembly GCA_016223025.1. Classification (GTDB taxonomy): domain Bacteria; phylum Pseudomonadota; class Gammaproteobacteria; order Burkholderiales; family Gallionellaceae; genus VIKH01. Next base: position 8,571 of record JACRPU010000016.1, read on the forward strand.
ATGAACGCAGAACGCATCGTGCGAATTATTGCCGGTTTCTTCATCCTGCTGTCCCTGTTGCTGGGCGTGGAAGCCAGCCCGTTGTTTGTCAGCAGCTATTTCCTCCTGTTCACCGCCTTTGTGGGACTGAATTTGTTCCAGAGCGGCTTCACCACCTTTTGCCCGCTCAACAATATCCTGGCAAGGCTCGGCGTTCGCAGTAGTTGCTGAAAAGCCCGGCAGGCCGGGATGGGCGCACCAACACTGATTCCTTCTTCGACGGTGATGGAAACCTTATTCTGATTGCACCTGGCCTTGCCGCATTAGAAGCTGCTGAACAGCGAGACGACGATCGTTTAGTAAGCATCCCATAAAGCCGGCGGCTTAAACCTTGTGATGGTCAGTTCCAGCTAAAGACAATATGTCTGATGGCCTATATACTTGCTCTTCACTTGCATGTTCAGCGCAGTGCCGGGCGGGCAAATTACGCTGCGTTGCTGCACGATAATTGCATTATTGAAGTTGCTGTTGCGCTATCCGGTATCGTTGCCATTTGCATCCGCGTTAAAAGTTGCTGACCAAACCCGCCCCATCGCGCTTCGCCCGCATCAGCCTGGCCTGCGTCGGGCTGATGTGGGTTTTGCCTTTCCTTTATTACCACCACGCCTACCCGCTCACCACGTTCTACCAGGAATGGGGGGCGGCCATGCTCGGGCTGTGCGCGATGCCGCTGCTGGTGGCCCGGCGTTTCTGGCAGCAGCCGGAAATTCCGCGCATCGCTCTGCTGCCCGCCGGGCTGATGCTGGTAGTTCTGGTGCAACTGGCCATGGGCAGGGTGGCGTATTTCGATCAGGCGCTGCTGCTCATCCTGTATCTGCTGTGGGTGGCGCTGCTCGTCATGCTCGGTCGGCGCCTGCGCGAGGAAATCGGGTTGCCCGCGCTGGCTGCGGCGCTGGCCGGGTTCCTGCTGCTGGGGGCGGAGCTCGGCGCCCTGGCCGGAGTGTTGCAGCATTTCCGCTGGCGCACGCCGCTCGATACGGTGGTAGTGACCAAGATTTCCGCCGCCGTGTACGGCAATCTGGCTCAGCCCAACCATTTTGCCGATTACATCACGCTGGGGTTGGCTTCGCTCGGGTTGCTGTTTGCGCGGCGCACCCTGCGCGCATGGCAGGCGGCGCTGCTGGCGGTGCCGCTGCTGTTCGTGCTGGCCTTGAGCGGCTCGCGCAGCGCCTGGCTGTATCTGTCGTGCATGGCCGCGCTGGCCTTCCTGTGGCAGCGGCCCGGGCGGGGGAGTAAGTCTTGCCGGCCGCTGCTGTATTACTGCCTGCTGTTGCTGCTCGGGTTTGCGCTGATGAACGCGCTGGTGCAGCTACCCCTGTTTGCCGCCGGCACCAGCACCGCGCAGCGGCTGATCGAGGGGGGCACCGGCAACAGTATCCGCCTGTACCTGTGGCGGGAGGCGTGGCTGATTTTCGCCAGGTTTCCCTTGCTGGGCGCCGGCTTCGGGCAGTTCGCCTGGCAGCATTTCCAGCTCGGCCCGGAGCTGGGCGCCACCTATATCAACGGGCTATACAACAACGCGCACAATTTCGTGTTTCAGCTCGCCGCAGAAACCGGGCTGGCCGGATTGCTCGTGCTGCTGGGGACGCTGGCGCTGTGGCTCCGGCAAGCCCGCTCCGCCCCGCGCAGCATCTACCATTGGTGGGGGTTTGCCCTGCTCGCCGTGCTGGCGATCCACAGCCTGCTGGAATATCCCCTGTGGTACGCCTATTTTCTCGGCGTGGCGGCATTTGCGCTGGGGGTGATGGATACCACGACGTACCGCCTGGAGTTGCGCAACATCGGGCGCTGGTCGGTGGCCGCCATGCTGCTGCTGGGGTTGCTGTCCCTGCTCCAGTTGCTGCACGGCTACCGCAACCTGGAAGGCCTGATGGCGATGCGCCCGGCGTCTTCGGCGGATGAGGGCTATTCCCGGCGCTTGCGCGACGGCCTGGGAGACGTGTACCAGCAATCCCTGCTGCGCCCCTACGCCGAAATGCTGATGAGCGGCATGATGGAAACCAGCGACGATCACCTTGACACGAAGCGCGCGCTGAACGGAAGCGTGATGCGCTTCGTGCCGATCGGGCCGGTGGTGTACCGCGAGGCGTTCCTGCTGGCGCTTTCCGGCGAACAGGATGCGGCAAAACTGCAAATGGAGCGCGCGATCTGGTCGTATCCGGGAAACCTCCCCGCCGAGCTGGAAAAACTGCGCGCGCTGGCGCGGAAAGACCCCGCTCGCTTCGCAGCTCTGCTAGAATTCGCGCTTCAAACGGACATGGCAAGAAGGAACCAACCCTGATGAAACCCGCCATGCCCGTTCCCTCACCCTAGCCTCTCCCGGAGGGAGAGGGGACGATGGCTCGCTACGCGAGTTTCACGATAATAACGAGGAACGGCAACATGCAATACTTCCTGGATAACATTGGCCTGGTCCTGGTTGCGTGCCTGAGCGGCGCGATGTTTTTTTGGGCGCACTTCGGCAACCGCCTGCGCGGGGTGAAAGAGGTGAGCTGCCCCGAGGCGCTGCAACTCATCAACCACAAAAACGCGCTGGTGCTGGACGTGCGCGAACCGGACGAGTTCAAGACCGGGCATATCCTGAACTCGAAAAACATTCCGCTCGGTAAGCTCAAGGAGCGCGCCGGCGAGCTGGAGCGCCATCGCGCCCAGCCCGTGGTGGTGGTGTGCCGCACCAGCAACCGCTCGAACTCGGGATGCGCGCTGCTGGGAAAGCAGGGCTTCGGCCAGACCTACCTGCTCAAAGGTGGCGTGGTGGCCTGGACGAAAGCCGGGCTGCCGCTGGAAAAATGAACCCCGGCGTAATGATAATGATGTATTGCACCGGGATATGCCCTTATTGCGTGCGGGCCGAGCGGCTGCTGCGCGCCAGGGGCGCGGCGGAAATCGAGAAAATCCGCGTGGACCTGCAACCGTGGCTGCGCGCGGAAATGACGGAAAAGACCGGTCGCCGCACCGTGCCGCAAATCTACATCGGCGCGCGGCATGTCGGCGGCTACGACGACCTGGCGGCGCTGGACAAAAGCGGCGAACTGGCGGGTCTGCTGGCCGGATAATTTAAAATTCAACTACAGGAGGAATAAATAATGAGCGAAACAGCAACACCCAACCCGCAACCCTCGTTCAGCATCCAGAAGCTGTACGTGAAAGACCTGTCGCTGGAAATACCCCACGCGCCCGGCGTCTTCCTGGAACGCGCAGCACCGCAGATTGACCTGCCATTGCACAGCCAGACCAACCCCATCGAGGGCGGGGCGTTTGAAGTGGTACTCACCGTTACGGTTACCGCCAACCTGACCGAGAAGGACAAAGTGATGTTCCTGATCGAAGCCAAACAGGCCGGTATTTTCCAGATAAACAACCTGTCGCAGGAAGAAATGGAGCCGGTGCTGGGCGTGGCCTGTCCCAACATTCTTTACCCCTACCTCCGGGAAGTGGTGTCGGACCTGTCGGTTCGCGCCGGTTTCGCGCCGGTGCATCTCAACCCGATCAATTTCGAGTCGTTGTACCAGCAGCAGAAGCAGCAGCAGACGGCTCCCGCCACCAAACATTAACGATGGGCATCAAGGCTGCCGCCGCCCTCTCGGCCACCCTGCTGGCGGCGGCATACTCCTTGCACGCGGCGGAGTATGTGTCGGTGGCGGGCGGCCCCGCCATCCTCTACGATGCGCCTTCGCTCAAGGCGAAAAAACTGTTTGTCGCCAGCCGCTACCTGCCGCTGGAACAGATCGTCAGCCTGGATAACTGGATCAAGGTGCGAGACAGCTCCGGCGGTCTGGCGTGGATAGAAAAGCGCGCCGTAAGCGGCAGGCGTTTCGTGGAAGCGACGGCGGATCTCACCGCCATGCGCCAGGCGCCGGAAGAAAACGCAGCCGTACTCGCGCAGATAAAAAAGCGGGTGGCGCTGGAGCGGCTGGAAAACACCGGCTCCGGCTGGCTCAAGGTGCGCCACCAGGATGGCGTGACGGGTTATGTGAGGATGGGCGACGTGTGGGGGGGGTGACCGGATGAACATCGCCATACTCGGCGCGGGCGCGTGGGGCACCGCGCTGGCCATCAGCCTGTCGGCGCGCCACCGCGCCACCCTGTGGACCAACGAAGCGGCGCATGCCGAGGAAATGTCCGCCGCGCGCCGCAACCAGCGCTTCCTGCCGGACATGGCTCTGCCGCAGGAACTGCAACTTTCTGCCGACCTCGATGCCGCGCTGGCAGATTCCGATCTGGCGCTGATTGCCGTGCCCGCTTCCGCATTGCGCGCCGTCTTGCGCCGGGTCGCGCAACGGCCTGCGCCGGTACCGGTGATCTGGGCCTGCAAGGGCTTCGAGGCGGACACCGCGCTGCTGCCGCACCAGGTGGCGGCGGAAACCTTGCCGCAGACATTTCCCTGCGGCGTGCTGTCCGGCCCGAGTTTTGCGCAGGAAGTGGCGCGCGGGCTGCCCACCGCGCTGACGCTGGCATCCGGCAACGGCGAGTTTGCCAGGCAGATGGCGCAGTCGCTGCATCATGCGCGCCTGCGCATTTATTCCAGCACCGATATGGCCGGGGTCGAAGTGGGCGGCGCGGTCAAGAATGTGCTGGCCATCGCCGCCGGCATCGCCGACGGGCTGGGCTTCGGCCATAACGCGCGCGCCGCGCTGATTACGCGCGGGCTGGCCGAGATGATGCGGCTGGGGCTGAAGCTGGGCGGCAGCGCGGAAACTCTGGGCGGACTATCCGGTGTGGGCGATCTGGTTCTGACCTGCACCGGCGACTTGTCGCGCAACCGTCAGGTCGGCATGTTGCTGGCGCAACGGCAATCCCTGCCCGACATCCTGCACCGGCTCGGCCACGTCGCGGAAGGCGTCTATACCGTGCGCGAGGTTTACCGGCTCGCGCAACGGCTGGGCGTGGACATGCCGATCTGCGCGGCGGTATATCGCGTGCTGTACGAGCAGGTTCCGGCGGCAAGCGCGGTGGAAGCGCTGCTCAGCCGCGCACCGAGTTCAGAGTTCAATTAAAGGGGAGAGAGAAGAGAGAAGGGTGGGATACAGTGAACCGGTTTTACCCATCACCCATCACCCATCACCCATCACCCATCACCCATCACCCATCACCCATCACCCATCACCCATCACCCATCACCCATCACCCATCACCCATCACCCATCAAGCCCCGGCTCTCCGGGCCGAACAGGAAGGCATCGCCGGCCCGGTACCGAACCTCGTGGTAGGCCCGCGCGCCCTTGGTGGTAAAGGCGAACAGCCGCGCACCCGGCAAGGTTTGCAGGCAGGCCTCCAGGCAATCATGCACGCGCACGTTGGCGTATTCGTGATAATCCAGCCCGGCGCGGCGCAACTGCTTGTCGTCCAGATCGAAACCGAGCGGGCGGATCAGGTGCAACCGAGTCCCCGTGTTGGCGCACAGGCGGATGATGTTGCCGGTGTTGGGCGGAATCTCCGGCTGGTAAAGGATCACGTTGAACATGGGCTTGTCAGGCCTGTGAAAACAGGCTACCTTGCCGCCTGCAACTGGCGCGGCCTAAAGATTAGCGGGTTGCTGCCGAAAACCTTGGGGGAGGTATTATGGCGCGTCCGGAAAAAATTCGCCTCGGCGATTTGTTGGTGCAGCAAAAGCTCCTGTCGCAGGAACAGCTCGCGTTTGCGCTCGAAGAGCAGAAGCGCGGCGGGCGCAAGCTGGGCCGGGTGCTGGTGGACAATGCGTTCATCAGCGAAGACCAGATTTCCGAAGCGCTGGGCAAGCAGCTCGGCATTCCCCACATCAACCTCAAGTACTATAACGCCAGCCTGGAGATTGCCCGCCGCATGTCGGAAAGCCAGGCGCGGCGCTTCCGCGCGCTGGTGCTGGAAGAGCGCGACGGCGCGCTGCTGGTCGGCATGGCCGACCCCACCGACCTGTTCGCCTTCGACGAGATTTCGCGCATCCTCAAGCGCGACATCGCCCTCGCCGTGGTCACCGAAGGGCAGTTGCTGGAGACCATTGACCGCGTGTACCGCCGTACCGAGGAAATCACCGGCCTGGCGCGCGAACTCTCCGAAGACCTGGGCGACACGGTGGATTTCGGCGCGCTGGGCGAGTCGGTGGGGCTGGAAGAAGCCCCGGTGGTCAAGCTGCTGCAAACCATGTTCAGCGACGCCACGCAAGTCCGCGCTTCCGACATTCACATCGAGCCGCAGGAAACGCGCCTGCATATCCGCTTCCGCATTGACGGCGTGCTGCATTTGCAAACCGAGGCGGACCGGAAAATCGCCTCGTCCCTGGCGTTGCGCCTGAAACTGATGTCCGGGCTGGACATTTCCGAGAAGCGCCTGCCGCAGGACGGTCGCTTCAACGTGAAAGTGCGCGACCAGGTGGTGGATGTGCGCATTTCCACCATGCCCACGCAGCACGGCGAATCGGTGGTGATGCGCCTGCTCAACCAGGGCGGCAGCTTCCTGACGCTGGACAAGCTCGGCATGCCGCCGGACATGCTGGAGCGCTTCCGCGAAATCATCCGGCGCAGCAGCGGCATGGTGCTGGTCACGGGGCCGACCGGCAGCGGCAAGACCACCACGCTGTATGCGGGGCTGGCCGAGATCAACACCATAGACCAGAAAATCATCACCGTGGAAGACCCGGTGGAATACCGCCTGCCCGGCATCAACCAGGTGCAGGTGAACGAAAAAATCGAGCTGACTTTTTCGCGCGTGCTGCGCTCGGCGTTGCGCCAGGATCCGGACGTGATCCTGGTGGGCGAAATGCGCGACGCGGAAACCGCGCAGATCGGCCTGCGCGCGGCGATGACCGGACACCTGGTGTTTTCCACCCTGCACACGCGGGATGCCGCCGGCACCCTGTTCCGCCTGGTGGACATGGGCATCCCGAAGTATCTGGTGGCTTCCTCGGTGCAGGTGGTGCTGGCGCAACGCCTGTTGCGGCGCGTGTGCGAGAGCTGCAGCGAGCCGCACCAGCCGATGCCGCAGGAAGTGGAGTGGCTGGAGCACGAGAACGTCCGGCGGGACCGCTGGGGCACGCTGCTGCACGGGCGCGGCTGCTCCCATTGCAACGGCACCGGCTACAGCGGGCGGCTGGGCGTGTACGAAATGCTGGAGATGACCCAGCAACTGGCGGAGATGGCCGCCCACCACGACTCCTCGCACTTCATGCAGGCCGCGCGCGCGGCCATGGACGGCAAAACCCTGCTCGACCGCGCCCTGGAACAGATGCGGCTGGGGCGCACCACGTTGGCGGAAGTGATGCGCATCAGCAACCAGGTGGAAGACTGATAATGCTTCTGGCCCCTCCAGCCGAAAGCTCTTGATGGCAATATTCGCCTACAAGGGAAGGAGCGCGAAAGGCGACATGGTGCAGGGCACGCTGGATGGCCCCGATTCCGGAGCCATTGCCGACCAGTTGTTCCGGTCCGGCATCACGCCGACCGAGATCAAGCCATCGGGAAGCGCGCGCGCCGCGTCATCCGTGGAGAGATCGCTGTGGCGCTCCTGGAACGAAAAGAAAATCGGCCCGCTCGAACTGATGCTGTTCAGCCGCCAGATGTACACGCTGCTCAAGGCGGGTGTGCCCATCATGCGCTCGCTGGCCGGCTTGCAGGAATCCACGCAGAGCCCCGCTTTCGCCGCGATGTTGCAGGATTTGCGCGAAAGCCTGGACAGCGGGCGCGAGCTCAGCACGGCGATGCGGCGCCATCCAAAGGTGTTTTCGCCGTTCTATGTCAGCATGGTGCAGGTCGGCGAAATGACCGGCATGCTCGATGAAACCTTCATGCGCCTGTACCTCCATCTCGAATTTGAAAAACAGATGAAAGAAAGCATCCGCGGCGCGCTGCGCTATCCCACGTTTGTCGTGATCGCCATGGCGGCGGCCATCGTGGTCGTGAATATTTTTGTCATTCCGTCGTTCGTCAAGGTGTTCGCGGGTTTCCATGCCGAGTTGCCATTCCTCACCAGGATACTCATCGGCTTCTCCGATTTCATGGTGCATTTCTGGCCGCTGCTGCTGGCGCTGGCGCTGGGCGCGGTGGCCGGCTTCCGCGCCTACACCGCAACGGCGGACGGAAAGTACAAGTGGGACCGGTACAAATTCCGCATTCCCATTGCGGGGAAGATCATCTTCAAGGCGACGCTGGCGCGGTTTGCGCGCAGCCTGGCGCTGGCTTTCAAGAGCGGCATCCCCATCGTGCAGGGGCTGAACGTGGTGGGCATGGTGGTGGACAACGAGTTCATGCGCACGCGCATCGAGCAGATGCGCGACGGCGTCGAGCGCGGCGACAGCATTTTGCGCACCGCCGTGGCGACCGGCGTGTTCAACCCCACCGTGTTGCAGATGATCGCGGTGGGCGAGGAAACCGGCGACATGGACGGCCTGATGTTCGAGATTGCCGGCATGTACGAGCGCGAGGTGGAGTATGAAGTCAAGACCCTCAGCCAGCAGATCGAGCCCATCATGATCGTGGCGCTGGGCATCCTGGTGCTGATTCTGGCGCTGGGCATCTTCCTGCCGATCTGGGACCTGGGCAAGGCGGCGCTGAATAAATGAGTAAATCCCCCCGCCAGCAAGCTGCCCCCCCCCTTTGCAAAAGGGGGGCAGGGGGGATTTGCCAGCGGGGCTTCACCCTGATCGAACTGGTCATCGTGATCGTCATCGTGGCGATTCTTGCCGGGACATTGCTCAACCGCGTCTGGTTTTATCAGGAACAGGCGGAAAAGGCCGCAATGGTTGAAGTGGCGGGCGCGATACAGACGGCGCTGGTGTTGAAGTACGGGCGGCTGATGGCGCGCGGGACGGAAGCCGAGGCCACCGCGCTGGCGACCGACAATCCGATGAACTGGCTGGCGAAACAGCCGGCCAACTATTCCGGGGAATACTACGATCCGACGCCGCGCTCGGTCGCGCCGGGGAACTGGATGTTCGACCTGAAGACGCGCGAACTGGTTTACGTGGTCGGCCGCGCGGAATATTTTGTCGCGGACAAAGGCGGGCAAAGATGGATACGTTACCGGGTTAACCTGCTGCACGAACCGGCACGGGAAACAACCGGAAGGAATTCCGGGGGGCTGGCCGGTGTCCTGTTCGAGCCGGTCGAGCCGTACCGGTGGTTTGACTGAAATCCATGACGGACGCCGCTTGCGTGGTGAAATCCGTTTGCTTTTGCGCGGGAAATCATTTAGATTCCGCGCTGTCTGCCAGTTTGCGCGCAGGGGCGCGGCGGTGAAGCGGGTGGTGTGCCTGAACCGCACACCTTGTTTTTGTTGTCGAAGCGGTAGTGTTGAATAACTTAAACGGAGGAGACTTCCAATGAAAAGAGAGCAAGGTTTTACCCTGATCGAACTCATCGTGGTTATCGTGATTCTGGGCATACTGGCGGCAACCGCACTTCCTAAATTTGCGGACTTGCAGGCCGATGCGCGTTTGGCCAAGATACAGGGGGCACGCGGCTCAATACAATCGGCTGCAGCTTTGGCGCACTCCATGCAACTGGTGCAGAATGCAGCTTCCAACGCAGCCGTTACGATGGATGGGCAAAGCGTTGCCATGTCTAACGGATACCCTACTGCGGCAGGAATTTGGGTGGCAGCAAATCTGTCAGGTGATTATGCTTCTTCTGTGGCAACTACAGTTTTGACTGTAGAGTCCGATAGCAACCATACCTCATGCAGCTTTACTTATACCGAGTCAGCAGGCGGCAATTCCCCTGCAATTGGCGTAGCTCCAAACCGTACGAACTGCTAGCCAGCGTAGGGCGCAATAACCAACGGGCATTGCGCCGTATGTTTGGTTCAGGTAGTTGACAAAACGTTAACGTGAATCTCGCGTAGCGAGGGCCTCGCCCTCTCTCCCTCCGGGATAACCAGCCTGCGTGTGTTGTCGGGGCTTCAGCCCCTTAGTGCAAATTCTGTCCAGCCTCTGGCTGGTAACAGATTTGCCTGCCCTTGCGGTACAACCACGGCGTACCTCTTGCGGGTGTACTTGGCTGCGGCTTCTTGCAGCCTAGTCGAATGGCAAGTAGTTCCACCAGAGAGGGGAGTGAGGGAAACGTTCATGGCGCAGACGATTCATTTTTTGGGGTGGCCTGCGCCATGACCGTTAGAACAAAACAGGGGAGCTTGGCCTCCCCTGTTTTTTCGCCAGCCGTTTGCGCTTTTTGCTACACTGCGCACCCAGCCTGAGTGATGGAGGGTGTCATGGAAAAAGCTTTGTTTGTTCGTGCAGAGTGGGATGATGAAGCCGAAGTTTGGGTCGCCACGAGCGACGATGTTCCCGGCCTGGTTGCCGAAGCGGATACCGCAGAGGCTTTGCTGGTCAAGTTGCGCACGTTGATCCCCGAGTTGTTGGAGGCCAACGGTTATCCCGATGCAGGCGAAGTGCCGTTTGAGTTGTTCTCCAGGCGTTTTGATGTGACACATCGGCAAGCTGCGTGATGGAAGGTTTTACCGCGCAATTAAAGGCCGTTCTGCTTAAGGCAGGATGCCGGTTTGAGCGGCAGGGTAAAGGCGATCACGAGATTTGGTTCAGCCCGATTACGGAGGTTCGTTTTCCCGTGGATAGCAAAATAAAATCAAGACACACGGCGAACGCGGTTCTGAAACAAGCCGGTTTGCCCAAGCAGTTTTAATTTGGGCGGCTCCCCGTAGATCGTCTCTTGCGCGGGATTTTTGATACACTGCGCACCCGTACAATCCCGCCCCTGAATGGCATATTAACGCGAAACTCGCGCAGCGAGGGCTTCGCCCCCTCTCTCTCTCTGGGAGAGAGTAGAGTGAGGGAACGGGCATGGCGAGTTTCATAATCAGGGGTGGCTACTCGCCATGCCCGTTAGGATATGCGCTTGAGCTCCAGCCAAATTGAAGCGATTAAACGGGGAGCCATGCAGTATTCCGGCGCCTCCCGCCGTGTTCGCGGCTTCACCATGGTCGAACTCATCACGATTATTGTGATTACGGGTATTCTTGCGGCGACGGTTGCCCCGCGGTTTTTCAACCGCAACGCATTCGACAGCCGCGGCTTTTACGACCAGGTGATTTCCACCCTGCGCTACGCGCAGAAGGCCGCCATCGCGCAACGCCGTTTCGTGTGCGTCGCGTTCACCGCGAACAGCATTACCTTGACCTACGATCCCGTTGCGCCCGGCGCCACCCACACTGCGGCGGCTTGCAGCGCAAATCTCACCGGCCCGACCGGCTTGTCTCCCCATGCGGTTTCCAGCAATAACGCATCGTTTGCGGCGATCCCGGCGGCATTCAATTTTGATGCGCATGGCAGGGCGAGCGCCGCACAAAGCATTGCGGTAAGCGGTTATGCCGCTCCCATCGCCGTCGAGTCGGAAACCGGCTATGTGCATTGACTGGGATACGCGCAAATGAAAATTGCCGAATTGCTGCAATCGCTGTCTGCCTCGCAAGTCAGGTACGTGCTCGTTGGCGGGCTTGCAGTCCAGTTGCACGGATTCATGCGAGCCACCTTTGGCGTGGACCTGGTTCTGGAAATGAATGACGAGAATCTGGTCCGGTTTATCTCGGTGGCGAAACAATACGGGCTGGTTCCTTCCATTCCGGTGCCGATTGAATCTTTAAGAAGCGCCGACCAGATCGAGCAGTGGCACAGGGAAAAGGGGATGCTGGCCTTTGCCTTGAGGGAGCCGCAGGCCGGCGGTGCCGTGGTGGATATTCTGGTGCGGCCAACGGTGCCGTTCGAGCGGCTCATGGCCAATGCGGTGGCGGGAAAACTGTTCGCGCAGCAGGTGTGGATAGCGTCTGTGGATGATTTGCTGAGCATGAAGCGTGTGGCGAATCGCCCCAAAGACCAGCTCGATATTGCGGCGCTAGAGAAGATCAAGCTCGGGGAAGACCCCAATGCCTGAGAGCGGCGCGCGCGCGCGCGAAACCATTTCCGAGGAGGCAATGCTCATCCGCCTGGCGCAGTCCGAACAGATGCGGGAATTCTTTATCCGGATGTGGATACAGAACCCTGCGCTGGCCGCGCAGGGCGGAGACCGGGTGAACGGCTTGATAGCGCAATTGATGCCCGCAAGCCAGGAACCCGATACCCGATACCCCGAACCCGAAACCCGGAACCCGCAGAGCGGCGTCAGCCTCGTCGAACTCGTCATGTTCATCGTCATAATCAGCATCGCCGTGACGGGCGTCCTGCTGGTGATGAACACAACCACCGCCCACAGCGCCGACCCGCTGATCCGCAAGCAGGCGCTGGCGATCGCCGAATCGCTGCTGGAAGAAGTCGAGCTGATGCCGTTCACGTTTTGCGATCCGAACGATGCCAACGCGGCGAGCGCGGTCAGCCCGGCAAGCTGTACCGCCGGCCTGTCGCAGGACGTGATCACCGGCCCGACGCCCGCCACGGAAACGCGCTATTCCGCAACCGATCCTTTCGATAACGTGGCGGATTTCAGCAATTTCAACATGGCCCCCATTGCGGACATCACGGGCGCGGCGGTTGCCGGGCTGGGCAACTATGCCGCCCGCGTGGACATCGTGCGCGCGGGGATCGCCCTGCTGGGCGCTCCCGATGATGGGGCCGCCCTGCGCATCACCGTCACCGTGACCGGGCCGGGCAATACTGCGGTAGTGCTGGACGGCTACCGCGCCCGCTACACGCCGAATAATTTGCCATGATGCGGCGCCCTTCTCCTTTCTCCCTTCTCCCTTCCCGCCAGTGCGGCTTTACCCTGGTCGAAATGATCGTGGTAATCGTCATCACCGGCATCCTTGGAAGCATGGTGGCCATGTTCATCAAGGCGCCGGTGCAAGGCTACATGGATAGCGCGCGCCGCGCGGAGATGACCGGCATCGCCGATATCGCGCTGCATCGCATGGGGCGCGACATCCGCACGGCGGTGCCGAACAGCGTGCGTTTGCCCACACCCGCCGGCTCGACTTACATCGAATTCCTGCCGACGAAGGCGGGCGGGCGCTATCGCGCGAATCCGGCCCCATCCGGTGCGGTGAAATGCGGCGGTACGCTGGCTCAAGACATACTCGACTTCACTATTGCCGATCCCTGCTTTGAAATTCTGGGCCCGCCGATCACCTTTGACCCGCGCGACTATATTGTGGTTGGCAGCACGCAGCCAGATGGCAACCCGCCTTATGACGATACGGCGGCGGGAATTCTGCGCATGTATATCGGCGCGACAGGCGCTCCGGCGAACAGCGTGGTTACGTTTGGCGTTCAGTTTCCCGCATTTGCCGAGTTGCCGAGCCACCGTTTTGAAGTTGTCCCCGGCAACCAGCGGGCGGTCACTTATTCCTGCGAAGGGGTCGGCGTTGCGGGGGGAGAAGGAACAGGCACGCTCAGGCGTTACTGGGCTTACGGGTTTAATGCGGTTCAAGTGCTTCCGTCGGGGCCGCCCAATGCCGTGCTGGCAGACCGGATCAGCAGTTGCAGTTTTGCTTACGCTCCCGTCAACCAGCGCAACGGGCTGGTTGCCATCACGCTGGGGATCACGCGCGGCAACGAAAGCATCAGCCTGTATCAGGAAGTTCACGTAAATAACGCACCATGATGAAGGCGGCGACTTTTCTCAACCGGGCACGAGGGGCGGATGCGACCGGACGGCGGTCATGCCGCCGGGAGCGCATCGGCATCACTCTTCCGGGGGCGGAAATCCAGACCCAATCGCCGCGCGAGCTTCACGTTGCAGCCTCGCGGACAATGCAACGCGGCTTCAGCCTGGTTACGGCCATTTTCCTGGTAGTGGTGCTATCCGGATTGGGCGCCGCGATGATGACGTTTTTTACCGCCCAGCAGCAAGGCTCGGCGCTGGATGTGCTGGGCGCGCGCGCTTACCGGGCAGCGCGCGCCGGGATAGAATGGGGCGCGTTCCAGGTGGTGCAGAATTCCGGGGTGGGTTTTGCGCCTGCCTGCCGTACTGGTATTACGGCGCAATCGCTGCCCGCGCTGGCCGGGACGCTGGCCGATTTTGCGGTGAACGTGAATTGCAGCGCAATCTCGGCGGTTGATGCGGCACCCTTGTGGGTATATAGCCTCACCTCCACGGCGACGCGCGGCGCGGCAGGCAGCGCGGATTACGTCGAGCGTCAAATATCCGCGACCATCGCGCAGTGATTATCGGGATTGCCGGTCAGGCAAGCTTTTCGTCAACCGGAAGACTGGTTGGCGCAGGGCGGAAAACACAAGGGAGCCGATGATGAAAAAAAACATCTTGTTTGCGTGGGGCATGGTGATGCTGTCGGCAGCCTGGTCCGCCGAAGCGGCGATATGCACCAGTTTGAGCGCGGGCACCTGGAACACGGCTGCGCGCTGGGATTGCGGGCATGTTCCGGTGGCGTTGGATACGGTGGTGGTCGCGCACAACATTACCCTGAACACCAGTTCGACCATCGCCGGATTGACCGTCAATAACGGAGTGTCGCTGACCGATGACGGTAATGGCCGGGTTGTCACGATTACCGGAAATGTGCTTATCGACGGCACCGTAAGCAATGGAGCGCGTATCAATGTGACAGGCGCGGCTTCAACGATCTCCGGTGCGGGTATCTTTTCCAGTTCCCGGCTATACACTTCTGGCGCCGCCGTCACCATCGCCGCAGGTTCTGCTTTGAACTTCACAGGATCATCGCGTCTTTACACCGGGCGGACCGAAGGCGGAACGACCGTGGCGGGATCGGTGCTGACCATCAACGGTACGATCAACTCGACGGTTACCACAGCGACGACCAATTTCCTGAGAATGTATGCTGCTAGCACCGTTGTAGGCGCGACAGGTGTGATCAACGCCAGCGTCTCCGCGGTCACTTACAACACGGCGACCGCGACCTTGTCCAACAACGGCAGCGTCAGCGTCAACCGGATCACGCAGAGCGCGGCGACCAATGCCTGGATTCAGGGCGCCAATTCCAGCCTGACGGTTTCCGCCGTTTCGACCGTGGGTGTGCTGAACGCCTCCGCCAACGGCAATACCGTCACCTATAACGGCACCGCGACGGTGATCGCGCCGAGCGCGGGATACTGGAACCTGGCAGGCACGATCTTTCCGGGAGCATGCCCGCATGGCGCCACCGTGCTGGGAAGCGACCCCTGCCCGGCTGGCGGCCCCGTTTCGGTGACGCGCAACCCTGGAAGTTGCGCGAATGCGGCGGGTGTGGGTACGCTGGCCTGGGCTCCCACGCCAACCACCAATGTAAATACGAGCGACAACGTCTACGCCACCATCACGGCCCCCGGCGCTGTCGGCACGTATCTGACCAACCACCTGAAATGCATCGGCTATGGTTTTGCCATCCCCGCCGGAGCGACCATCAACGGGATCACGGTCAAGCTTGAGCGCAGGCTCAGTAGCGTCACAAGCACCAGTGGCAGGGATAACGACATGAGGCTGCTCAATGCGGCAGGCACTATCGTGGGCACCAATCACGCGACAGCGACTGCTTATACGACGACGGATGTGATCGAAGCGCACGGCGCTTCGGCGGACACCTGGGCCGCAGGCCTGACGCTGGCGGACATCAACAATGCCAATTTCGGCGCAGTCTACTCGGGAAGCATCACCAAGACCTCGACCAGCACCACCCGCCAGATCCGCGTGGACCATATGCCGATCACCGTGACCTATACGCTTGCGGCGCCGCTGCACCATATCCGCATCGAACACAACGGCGGGTCATGCTCCGGCACCGGCGCCCCGGCACAGATCACGCTCAAGGCCTGTAGCGATGCGGCTTGCACGGCCATGTATACGACCGCCAACGTGACCGGCATCAACCTGTCGCCGACCGGTGCGGGATACACCTGGACACCAGCCAATCCGCAGACCATCACCTCGGCTGGCGGCGGCATCAACAACGGCATTACGCTTACCCGCAGCACGGCGGGAACCGCCACCCTTGCGATAACCGGCACACCCAGCCCGGCACCCGCCAACGCTTACGAGTGTTACAACGCCAAGACCGGAACCGGCGGCGATTGCAATCTGGTGTTTTCAGGCGATGCATTTACCTACAACATACCTGATCATAACTCCGGAAGCCGCCAGGTGGTCACACTGACATCCTGCAAGGGAACCTTCGCCAGCACCACACGCTCCGTGAAATTCTGGTCAACTTACGACAATCCGGCGACGGGCACTTTGCAAGGTACAGTGACGGCGGGAACGGGCAACGCCGATTGTGCGACAGGCTATTCCGCGCTGGGCACTTCATCGGGCAGCCCCACGACACTGAGTCTTGTTTTTGGCGCAGGCACGACACCACAAGCCACTTTCAGCTTGTGCTATCCGGATGCGGGCAAGGTGAAGGTGGATACCCGTTACGATGGCGCTGCCGGAAATACTCCGCCCGATGCTGGTGCGGTGATTCTCGGCAACGATTTTTTTGTCGCCAAGCCATCCGGGTTTACGCTCTCCAACATCAAGCGCACCAGCGACAACTTTGCCAATCCGGGAGCAGTTGATGCCAGTGGAACGGCGTTCGTCAAGGCGGGCGAAGCATTTACCGTGAGCGTCACCGCGGTGAACGCTACGGGAGTGGCGACCCCGAATTACGGGAAAGAGGCCGTGCCCGAGAGCGTGAAGCTCACTCCAACTCTGGCGGCGGGTTTGGGCTTGACCGGTAACCCTGCATTGACCGGCAGCTTCGGCGCGTTCGCCGGTGGTGTGGCGACGGGTGCGGCATTCAAGTGGGACGAAGTGGGCATCATCACGCTGACCCCCAGCGTGGGCGATGCCGATTATCTGGGCGCGGGCGACATCACGGGCGCGGCCAGCGGCAACATCGGACGTTTCAGCCTGGGAAAATTCGCCCTGCAAAATGTCACGCTCGATAATCGCGCCGACCTGTGCCAGGACGGATTTCTGGTGGCGGACGGGGTGACGGCGTGCGCTCCGGCATTCACCTACATGGGCGAGCAGATCAATGCCAATTTCACGCTGGTACCCAAAAGCCTGAACGATGCTTCCGTGCTGAACTACGTGGATTCGGCGACAGCCGCGAACGACTTTGCCAAGCTCGACCCGACCACCTTCGCCAACCTGAACATGGCGGCGGTGGACGGCGCGACGGCGGGCGGCCCTTATTATCTGACGGCACGCATCTCCAATGCCGCGATGCCGTTGGTTGCTTGCGCGGCTTCGCCTTGTTTTCAATCGGGCAGCGCCGGCGTGACGGTGCCGTTCACCCTGAGCCGCGCTGCCGCCGCCGACGGCCCCTATGACACGATGAACATCGGTATCGCGCCGGTGGACAGCGACGGCGCGCGCGCGGAAGGCGATGGCGCCACACCCGGCCTGTGCAACAACCCCAATGCGGCGGATTGTTACGATCTGGATAGCGACGCCATCGCGGGTAACGACCATGCGCTATTAGCTGCGACCGTGTTTCGCTTCGGGCGCATGAAACTGTCCAACGCATATGGTTCGGAATTATTGCCGCTCACAATCAATGTGGCGGCGCAATTCTGGAATGGGGCAGCGTATGCCACCAACACGCTGGACAATAACAGCAGCTTCCCTGCGATACTTGGCGTGACAGGCGTGACGGACAGCAATTACCTGAAGAACCTGAATCAAGGCGAGACCGGCATCGTCACACCGCCCGCACCGGTAGTGTTTACCGGCGGGGTCGTCGGCTTTCAGCTTTCGGCGCCGGGTGCGGGCAACGACGGCAGTCTGGATATGATAGTGAATGTTCTTTCCGCTTATCTGCCATCGGCTAATCCGGCTCGCGCCACTTTCGGCGTGTATAGGGGCAGCAATGAATTCATCTATCTGCGAGAAAATTATTGAAACGGGTAAAACCTGCTTCAATAATTTCAGTGAAGGCTAACGCGCAAAGCGCGTTATACCGGAACAAGAGCACGGCGGGATGACCGCCTTGAGGGATAAAAATCAATTGACAACAATCAGTTATTAGCATAATTTCACGTCGCTTATTCAATGCGCCCATGAACCTGCCCAATTTGTCCGATCTTTTCAGCCGAACCCGCCAGCGCGTGGGATGGTTTGCTGTTTGCCTGAGCAGCAAAGGCGTGTATTTCTCTCATGTAAAACACACCAAGAACAAACCGCACGTGATGGTATGCGCTTTCCATCCCGCGGAAAACGTGACGCCTGCCCTGCTGGAAAAGCTGCGCAGGGACGCGCGTGTTGGCGGCTTCCAGTTCGTTACGCTGCTCGATCCCGGCGAGTACCAGATGATGCTGGTGGAGGCGCCGAAAGTCCCGGTGGACGAACTGAAAACAGCCGTGCGCTGGCGCATCAAGGATATGCTGAACTACCACATAGACGATGCCACCGTGGATGTGCTGCAAATTCCGGCCAGCAAGAAAAGCGGCGGGGATCGCCCGCAATCTCTGTATGCCATCGCCGCGCCCAACGAGACGATAAAAAAGCGCATCGCGCTGTTCGAGAAGGCAAAGATTGATCTCAAGGTGATAGAAATTCCGGAAACGGCGCAGCGCAACATTGCCGCGTTGTTTGATGAAGACGAGCGCGGGCTGGCGCTGTTGTCTTTCGGCGACAACGGCGGGCTGCTCACCATCACCTGCGGCGGCGAGCTGTATCTGGCGCGCCATCTCGAAATCACGGCGGGGCAATTGCAGGATGCCGACGATGGCCTGCGGCGGCAGGCTCTGGAGCGCGTGGAGCTGGAACTGCACCGCTCGCTGGATTATTTTGGCCGCCAGTTCAGCCACATCCCGGTGAGCCGCATGCTGGTTTCCGCGCCGGAGCAACTGGGCCTGGCGCAGCAACTCGCATCCGGCCTCGATCTGCCGGTGGAACAGCTCGATCTGGCCGGCGCGCTGGATATCAGCGCCGTGCCCAACCTGGCCGACAGCGGCTATGCCGCGCACATGCTGCCGGCATTGGGGGCTTCGCTGCGGATCGAAAGGCGGGCGCTTTGAGCCAGCAGATCAACCTTTACAACCCGATATTCCTGAAGCGGAAGAAATACTTTTCCGTGAACGCCATGTTGCAGGCGCTGCTCCTGATCGCCTTCGGCTCGGGGCTGTTCTACGGTTACGCGGCATACCAGGTGCAACTGCTGGCCAAACAGTCCGCCGAGACCGGCAAGCGCTACGCCGCCGAGCAGCTCAAACTGACGCGCTACGCCGCAGAATTTTCGCCGCAGCAGGCCGGCCAGATGCTGGAGGACGAGATGAAGGCAACCGAAAGCAGGGCGGCAGCGCAACGCGAGCTTATCGAGACCCTGAAAAGCGGCGCGATAGGCAATACCAGCGGCTATTCCGAATACATGCAGGCGTTCGCGCGCCAGGCGGTAAGCGGTTTGTGGCTGACCGGCTTCCGCATCACCGGGGATGCGACGCAAATCAGCATGAGCGGCGCGGTGCTGTCCCCCGATCTGCTGCCGGAATACATACAAAGATTGAACCGGGAAAAAGTGATGCGCGGTAAAACCTTCGCATCGCTGCAAATGCGGCAACCCAAGGCGGAAAGCGGCAAGGCGGCGCACCATATCGAATTCACCCTGCAATCCTCCGAAGGCGAGGGGGCGTCGAAATGATGAGATTGAAGCCGCACTGGGAAAAATTCGCGGTCAGGGTTGACGACATGTCGCTGCGCGAGCGCGCGCTGATTTTTGCCGCCCTCGCGTTTTTGCTGGTTTCCCTGATCAATACGCTGTTTATTGACTCCCTGCTGGCAGAGCAGAAAAAACTTTCCGGCCAGGTGGTGTTGCAGCAGGAGAAAATGAAAGAGATCCAGGCGCAGATCGAGGCGCTGCTGCAAGCCAGGAAAAACGATGCGAATTCTCCGTTGCGCCTGCGCCTGAGCCAGGTCAGGCAGCAAATCGCGGACGGGGACGCCTACCTGCAAAGCCGCCGCGACCGGCTGGTTGCGCCGGAAAAGATCGCCGGACTGCTGCAACAGGTGCTCGACAAGAACGACAAATTGCGACTGGTCAGCCTGCAAACCCTGCCCGCTGCCTCCCTGATCGAAAAGACCGGGGCGGGCGCGACAGCGGAGCATAACCGGCAAGTGTTCCGGCATGGCGTACAGCTCACCGTGCGCGGCAGCTACCCGGATTTGCTGCGCTATCTCACCGAGATCGAGAACCTGCCGACCAAAATGTTCTGGGGCATGGCCGGAATGAATGTGGTGCAGTACCCGGCAGCGGAATTGACCCTGACCATCTACACTTTGAGCCTGGACAAGACATGGTTGCAGGTTTGACGATCAGGGGACAGGAGACGGGGGACGGGGAACAGATGGTTGTGTGCCGCCGCACAGCCGCGACATCGCTTCTGTCCGCCGTCTTCTGTCTCCTGTCCCCTGCCCCCTGTTACGCCGAGGAACTGCCCGACCCCACCAGGCCACCCGCCGAAATCAGCGCTCCGTCGGCACCAGCCGCCGCCCCGCAGGAGAGCGGCCTGCAATCGGTCATTATTTCGCCCTCCCGCCGCGCGGCCATCATCAACGGGCAAATGATCGGGCTTGGCGCGAAACTGGGCGACGCCAAACTGGTTGAGGTCAACGAGAGCGGTGTAGTATTGCAGGGGCCGCAAGGACGGCGCGCGCTGGCGCTGTTTCCGGGTGTGGAACTGAAAAAGAAGGCGGCACCGCCGGAACGGAAAAACCCGGAACGGAAAAACAAAAATGCGAAACGCGCGGCGAAAGATTCCCCGCCCGCCCGCAAGGCGGATCAACACGCCGCACCGAAGGAGGGAAAATGAATAGAATCGTGTGGGTGCTCGTGCTGGCCGGCCTTTCGGCCTGCGCCGCGCCAGACCGGAAAAATACCACGGCGGAAACCATACGCCAGGAAATGGATGCCGCCGCGCAGGATAACGCCAGACCGGGCAAGCCCGACGCGGTCAGCCGCGCGCTGTTGCCGCCGCTCGCGGTACACATGCCCAAGGCAGACAGCAAGCTTCTGGAGGCCAAGTTCGATCTCAACGTGAACAACACGCCGGCCAGCCAGGTGTTCATGGCCATCGTATCGGGCACGCGCTACAGCATGCTGGTGCATCCGGACGTCACCGGCAATATCTCCCTCAACCTCAAGGACGTGACGGTGTTCGAGGCGCTGGAAGCGATCCGCGAGTTGTACGGCTACGAATACAAAGTGGAAGCAACCCGCATTTACATCCAGCCGGTTTCGCTGCAAACGCGGCTGTTCCAGGTCAACTACCTTACCGGCCAGCGCGCCGGAACGTCGTCGTTGCGGGTATCGGGCGGATCGGTCATGGACAGCAGTTCCGGCGCGGCAACCGGAAGCACCGCCCCTTCCTCGACCGCAGTTCGCGGCCCGGACAGCAGCAAGGTCACCATGACCTCCAATACGGATTTCTGGGCCGAGCTGAACCATTCGCTGCTGGCCATCGTCGGCACGGAAAAGGGGCGCAGCGTGGTAATCAGCCCGATGTCCGGCGTGATCGTGGTGCGCGCCATGCCGGATGAGCTGAGGAATGTCTCGGCCTATCTCAAGGCATCGCAGATTTCCATCGAACGCCAGGTAATCCTGGAAGCGAAAATTGTCGAAGTGCAATTGAATGACGGCTTCCAGTCCGGCGTGAACTGGGCGGCATTCAAGAGCGGCCCGAACAGCCGTGTCTCAGTCGGCCAGGCCGGAGCGGGCACCACACTGGCGCCCGGCACATCTGCTGCGGGCGCGCTGACCCCTTCCGCCATGTCCACCATGATTGCCTCCGGCACCCCCGGCACCGACCTGACCAACCTGACAACGACAGGAGTTGGCGCAGGCACGCTCTTCGGCCTGGCGTTTCAGACCAGCAATTTCGCCGCGCTGCTGGACTTCCTGGAAACGCAGGGCAACGTGCATGTGCTGTCCAGCCCGCGCATTGCCACCCTCAACAACCAGAAGGCGGTGCTGAAAGTGGGCACGGATGAATTTTTTGTGACCAATGTATCCACCACCACGACCACCGGGACGGCCACCACGTCCACGCCGACCGTCACGCTGCAACCGTTCTTTTCCGGTATCGCGCTGGACGTGACGCCGCGCATAGACGAGAACAACGAAATCATCTTGCATGTACACCCATCGGTCAGCCTGGTGTCCACCGTGAACAAGACGGTGAATACCGGCGTGGGCGGCACGCTCAACCTGCCGCTGGCTTCCAGTTCGGTGTCGGAAACGGACAGCATCGTGCGCGCCCGCGGCGGGCAGATCGTGGCCATCGGCGGTTTGATGCGCCAGGCGACTTTCGACGACCAGTCCGGGCTGCCGGGCCTGCCCAAGGCGGTGTTCGGGCAAACCAGCAAGCGCGTCGAGAAACGCGAACTGGTCATTTTGCTGAAACCCACCGTAGTGGATGGCGACAAGGATTGGTCGGACGACATTTCGCGCAGCCGCGACCGCATGAACGGGATAACGAGCAGATGACAGGTAACAGGAGACAGGTGACAGGGGTTTTGCCGAGGCTTCTCCGCGCAACCATTGGAAACATGCCGCATAGCGGCCTGCTTTCTGCACCCTGTTTCCCGACCACCGCCTCCTGATATGTACCTGGCACACTTCGGCCTGCGCGAGCACCCGTTCGGACTGACCCCGGACACCAGTTTCTTTTTCGCCTGCTCCAGCTATCAGGAAGCGCTCAATACCCTGCTGGTGGCGGCGCGCAACGGCGAGGGCTTCATCAAGATCACTGGCGAGGTGGGCAACGGCAAGACCCTGCTGTGCCGCAAGTTTCTCGCCACCCTCAACCAGGGAGAGAAACCCGCAACCACGGCCATCGGCACGCAGGACGCACACGCTGCGGCGCGCGCCTCCGCCCGGTTCGTCACCGCCTATATTCCCAACCCCTATCTGGAACCGCGCAGCCTGTTACTGGCGCTGGCCGAGGAATTCCGCATCCCCCTCGACAAGGAGGTTGACCAGCACCAGTTGCTCAAGGAACTGACCCTCGCGCTGCTGGATTTCGCGCGCGAAGGCAAGCGCGTTCTCGTGTGCCTCGATGAAGCGCAGGCGATGCCGCTGGAAAGCATGGAGGTATTGCGCCTGCTCACCAACCTGGAAACCGAAAAGCGCAAGCTGCTGCAGGTGGTGCTGTTCGGGCAGCCGGAACTGGACGAGCGCATGAAGCAGGACTCGGTGCGGCAGTTGCGCCAGCGCATCAGCTTCCAGTACGTGCTGCAAGGTTTGCGCGGCGGCGAGCTGGACCGCTATTTGCGCCACCGCCTCGGCGTGGCTGGCTTTTCCGGAGAAACCCTGTTTACCCGGAGCGCGGTCGGCTTGCTGCACCGGGTCAGCGGCGGCACGCCGCGCCTGGTCAATATCGTCGCGCACAAGGCGATGCTGCTGGCGTTTGGCGAAGGGCGGCAGCAAGTACAGTCGCGCCACATGCGCGCCGCCGCCGGCGACACGCCGGAAGCGCGGCGCGATTGGCTGGCGCTGGGCTGGGGCATTGCCGCGCTGATGCTATCGCTGGCTGGAGCCGGCTGGGTGGTCTGGCATCAATGAGCGTAATCAACCAGGTTTTGAGCGATCTGGAAAAGCGCGGCGCCGGCGCGCTGCCCGGCGGGCCATCCATCCGCGCGGTTCCGGTGCCGCAAAACCGGCTCAAGCCGCTCTTGCTGGCAGCGGCAATACTGGTGCTGGCGCTGGTTGCGGCAATGCTGTGGCGGAGCGGAACCCAGCCCGGGCCTGCCGCCCCGCGTGCGGAAAGGACGCCGCACGGCAGCCGGGCCATTCCGGAGACAGCAGTTTCTGCCCCAGGCGCGGCATCCGCACCCGTCACGCCGGTTGCTCCTCACCGCGCAGAATCACCTCCGGTTGCGGTGGCGGCCACGCAGGAAGTTGTCCGGGAAGCAAATGGCTTGCAAAAAAATGCCGCCGAACCTGCCGCGCCGCCAATGCGCATGAGTTTCGAGTTGCACTCCATCCCGCTGCCTTCCAGTTTGCGCGCCCAACCACCCGCTCCGGCGGACAGGCAGCGCTCCGGCTCCGGCGCGACCGCATCGCCGCCCACACCGGTCGCACCTGCCGGCGGTCGCGCAAAGACCGCCAGCCCGCAGCAGAAAGTTTCCGGCGCAACAAAAGGCAAGATGCCGGGTGACGCACCGGCGCCTGCCGCTCCGGCGGGCGGCGTGGACAAGCAAGTCAGGCAGCTCAGCGCGCAGCAGCAGGCCGACAACGAATTCCGCAAGGCAAATGGCTGGTTGCAACAGGGTCGCAGCGGCGAGGCGCTGGCCGGTTACGAAACGGCGTTGCGGCTGGATGCCGGCCACGATGCCGCGCGCCAGGCCCTGGCCGGATTGCTGCTGGAAAACCGGCGCGGCGCCGATGCCGAGCGCGTATTGCAGGATGGGTTGGAGTACAACCCGAAGCACGGCGGCTTTGCCATGCTGCTGGCGCGCTTGCTGGTCGAGCGGGACGCCCTGCAACCGGCGCTGGAAACCTTGCTGAAGACATTGCCGCACGCCGGCCAGCAGGCCGATTACCAGGCGTTTGTCGCGGCGCTGCAGCAGCGCCTGAACCGTCACCCGGAAGCCGTCACGCACTATCGGATCGCGCTGCAACTGGCGCCCGATTCGGGAGTGTGGCTGATGGGTCTCGGCATTTCGTTGCAGGCATTGCGGCGCAACGAGGAAGCCCGCGATGCGTTCAAGCGCGCCCTCGAATCGCGCGTCCTGAGCGCCGAATTGCAGGCGTTCGTCAGGCAGCGGCTGAAAGAACTGTAATTCCATTTCTCGATCAACAGGGGCGCTTCCAATAATTCCCGTTCATGCTTCGACATGGCGCGAACGGGTAACTTGCTGATTCGCGGATTCGCGCAACCCGGTTTCTTAATTCGGGGTTTGCCGATATAATGCGCCACTTCGCGCTGGCCAAGCACTATTAGCCAGCAGGATGAAGTGCCTGCAGTACTGACTGTTTGCGGGATTGTCCTGAGCGAAAACCAGCGCACCGAAATATTCAAAACGGCCCGGTAGCTCAGTCGGTAGAGCAGAGGACTGAAAATCCTTGTGTCGGTGGTTCGATTCCGCCCCGGGCCACCAGTAAACAATGAGTTGCGCGATGCGCAGCCCATTTCGTTTTGAGATTAGTCAACAAACTGTCAACCGGATTCAGGGTTGTCAGTTTTTGATAGCCGCGCCAGCGGATTCAGCGCTTTCGCTTCTTGTAGATGCTCCGGCGCCAGGTGCGCATAGCGCATCGTCATGGTTAAGCTGCTGTGCCCGAGGATCCGTTGCAACACCAGAATGTTTCCGCCGTTCATGATGAAATGGCTGGCAAAGGTATGGCGCAGGACATGCGTCAGTTGCCCCTTGGGAAGCGTCAGGCCGCATTTTTCTACCGCCTCTCTGAATGCGCTATACCCGCAGACAAAAAATCGCGTAGCAACCGCTTTATCCTCGCCGTATCGTTCTTCCAGGTGCACATCGAGGAGCGCGGTCAGTTCATCGCTTACCGGTACAGTCCGATTTTTCCCTGACTTCGTGCCTGTGAAGTGCATCGCGCCATTCCGCATTTGCGATACCCGCAACCCTTCCGCTTCGCTCCAGCGCGCGCCGGTTGCCAGGCACACTTGCGCTGTCAGCCACGCATCCCGGCTGCGCCCAGCTTTCAGGGCGCCCAGCAATAGCCGCACCTGCTCCAGCGACAAAAACGATAACTCCCGTTCCGATATTTTGAACTGCCGCACCTTCGCCAGCGGGTTTTCGTCTTTCCATTGGCCGAGCCGGGCCAGCTCGTTAAACACCGCCCGGAGGTATGCGTGTTCCCGGTTCAAATTGTTTGCCGAAATACCTTCCTTCAATCGGCGTGCCCGGTATTCCGCAAACATTTCCGGCCGGAACTGGTCGGCTGTCGGGTTGCCCAGTGCGACACATAGCAACTTCAAACGGGAATAGGTATTTTCACCGGCGCGCAGATTCATCCCGTGGTGTTTGTGCCAAAGTTCCGCCAGATCGAGCAATCGCCGTTCATCCCGGCGCGCGGGTTTCCACTCCGGCGATTGTTGCACCTTTGACTTGATCCACGTTTCCCAAGCCAGCGCCTCGGCTTTCGTCGGCAATGTTTTCCGGTATCGTCGCCCTCCGCGTCCGCCTGGCTGCACATCTACCAGCCATCCGGCAACAGTCTTACTGAGTGCCACTTACCGTCACCGTTTCATAGTGATCTTTCATGCACAAAATTGTTTCGTTGGTAATGACATTGCCGCTCGTGCATTCTTCGTATGTTTTTCCTTTTACGATGATTCGCTCATATCTCGGTTGCTGCTGTGCAACCTTTTGCTGCACTTCGGCTCGTTTTGCTTCTTGTTGTTTCTGCAGGTTTTCCGCTGCTTGAATTTGCTGGATAGCGGAGCGTTGATCGTTTGCACTTAGCTCTCGTTCCGCTTCCTGTTGTTTTCGCAGGTTCTCCGCTGACTGAACTCGCTGGATAGCGGAGCGTTGATCGCTTGTATTTTGCTGTTGTGCGGCCGCATTCTTTTCGCGATTTCCAAATATTTTGTGGGTAGCGGCGTTAAGCGCCCACATCAACAGTCCGATAAAAACAATTGTGGCTACAAGGCTGGCGGCAAATTTATTATCTGCCGCGAAACTGGTTGTTTTTTTCTGCGTGTTGTACGGTGTGGACGTGCTGGCGATCAAATGCCGGATGTTGTGCGCTTCCTTCGGCTCCCGTATTCGGACAAGCTTTATTCCTGCTTCTTGAAGCCACCTGTTTTTATTGGCGTCGCGGCGCTGCCCATCCGCCGTATCGTGCGTCGGATCGTCGAGCTCGACCGCACAAATCACTTCGCCGGTTTGCTTGTCGCATATGGTGAAATCAATTTCGTACTGGCTCATTGCCCGAATGAATTTGATTTTGCTTCTTACGATATTGGCCAGCCGCATGTGCGGATTAACTTCGTGTTCTGGAAGAGCGCTTCTCAGGAATTCCAAAGTTTTGCGCTCTCTGGCTGTTGATGGTCCTGCCATTAAACTCTCCTATACCAGCGCCTCAAGACTTTCTGTGCGATTACTTCGCCTTCTTCGCTCTTGGCAATTCCTTAGCCAAATTCTCCGCTTCCGGGTCTTTTTGTTTCACGTCAATGTCATCGGTCAGCAAGTAGGCCGCGTATTGCGGCCATGCTTGGGCGATGGCTGTTAGCGTGCTTGCTTTTGCTTCGTTTTGCCCTTGTTCAATCCTAATCAATGTTCCTTTTGGAATGCCTGTTCTATTCACGAATTCCTGTCTGCCCATTCCTAAGGCCTCTCGCACGTTCCGAATTTTCTCTCCAACGGGGGTTGACATTTTTTTCAATTTTGTGGTTATATGCAGTAATGGATATGTCAACTACTGGACATAGCTCTATATAGCTCGCCTATAGCTGCATGACGCAAGGAAACCGATTATGAACGCACCGAGTGATTTGGGTCAATTTAGCCAGGTAGTGAATATGCCCCTCATATCCCGGCGCCGTTTTGCCGAGTTGATCGGCATGTCGGAAGGCGTGGTTCAGGCGTGGATTGCTCGTGGCTATTTGCCTGTTTACGAGATCGGAAAATACCGCCTCATCAACCTTGCATTGCTGAACCACATGGCGATGCAAAAAGCGCCAAAAATTTAGGCAATAAATCCGGTTTTTTACCCCCCTCTGCGGAGGGGGAAAAATACGGGCGGAGGTAGTAGCACCGCCCGAAGGTCTACTCTGGTGGACTTGATGACAAAAAAATTTGCATTGAAAAAAAGGCCTTTCAAAAGTGGGAATTGACACCGTGAAACTTAGATCGCCAGCGCTTGATCCGGAGCTTGCTGATCGGCTGGAGCAACTCTCCATTCTCAAGCAAGGCATTGACCTCTTTACCGGTCAGGAGCTTTGGAACATTACCACCGGTGAACTGGATGGCAGCTACGACAGCCGCATCAGTTTCCGTGTTCTGCGTGAAGATTACGTTTGCGACCGTAATGGTACTCCGCAACTTAAACCGTGCGAGCCCTATATCACGGTAGAAGCATCATGGCCGAAAGTTTTTCATGGCCAGAATGTCTACGGCACTATCGAACATTTTCAGTGGTCGGCGGAATGGTTCGTTGAGGTTTTGCAAAAGCTTTTCGGTCTCGCTGACGATGAACTTCCGTATGCGAAGCATTGGGAAGTGCGCCGTGTTGATTGGGCGGAAATGTTCGACCTTCACCCATCGGCCATCTCTGATTTTTTCCGTTGTTTCTCCGCCTGCAAGTTCCCGCGTCGGGGCAATAAGACCGCAAAGCATGGTGACCACTCCATGCACTTTCCTGGTTCGACGACAACTCTTCGTCTTTACCACAAGGGTCCTGAATTCAAAGAACACGACCAAGCCAGACTCAAACAATCTTTCGTTAAATACTTCCGTGAACGCTTCGAGCTCTTACCTCTGGATGAAATCTACCAACTGACTGACGCTAAGATCAAAGCGTTGCAACGCCTTGCCGATCGCCGCCTCCGCTGCGAGGTTCAAATCAATGCCCGCAAACTGCAAGATGACTTCGCCCTACAACTGGCCGCAGAAGGCAAAGGCCGCAAATACCCCAAAGTATCTGAAATCACTGACGACTACTTGATAAACATTTACCAAACCGAAATGATGAAGCTCCTGAAAGAAGGGAAAACCGAAATGGATACCGTTCGAGACCGCGACACAGTAAGAAACCGTTTGATTTCTGTATATGGCAAACGCGCATCGCAATCGCTATTGGCGTTCTGGATGAATATGGCCGGTCAAGGTGAAGACCTTACCAAAGGCATGTACTCGAAAGCCGGTTACTACAAAAATCGCAAAAAACTTATGGATGCAGGCGTGAGTTGGTACGCATCTAACATCTACATTTTGCCGCCGCAATCGCTGCTGCCGGTTGATTTCCAGCCGTTGCGGACTTCTGCGCGCATCTGCCAGTTTCCGATCAGGCACAACTCGTTGCTGAACCTGTGCCCGGTGGAATACCAGGAAGCCGTCTGCAGGGCGGCATAATCAACCGCAATAGCATAAACACTGAAAGGAAATTGAAATGAACGCACCCGCAACCGTAACGCCGATGAACAAAGCTCCGACGCTCGGAGTGGCTCAAGTCTACCTGCAAGGCCGTATCGCATATGCGCGCACCAGTAAAACTGAAAATGGTCGCCTGTTCTTGACCATTCTCAAGATTCCTGCCGTGGATCAGTACAGCCATCCGGCTACGGTGGAAGTCTCCAGCACAACCAAGTTGGGCGAAATCAATGACGACTGGAAAGGTGTCTGCCAAGTGGGCGGTTACCCGCGCACCTACGACGGCAAGCCTGATCCGGAAACCGGCGAAGTCAGAACCATCCGTACCGCTACGATTAACCTGCGCGTGGTTGAAGGCTGAAAGGGTTGAGGAAGAAGGCGGTGTGACCGCTGCCTTTTTCCCGCCTTGTTTTCGCAAGCGAAATGATGATGCGCCACCTCTTCATCCGTTGTCCGGATCATGCGGATATGTTGCGCTTCGCGCTCGGCCTGTGTGCCGCCGCCTTGATCGTGCTCCTGCTGGTGCTGCCCGATGATGCCGAAGCCGCTAACGGTTATCTGTTTGATGGCAACTGTTATTCTAGTCCTGTGGATGCTACGAATGCATTTATGCAGCATGGTCAGCACCGGCAGATATTCACGGTCGGCAGCACCGTTTATCAGAAACGGAATTTTCGGTCTAACGAACCGAGGTGGTACCAGATTATTGAGACGTTGGATATAACGACTGGCAATGTCAGTACGGTTTCGTTGAAACAATTTGCCGAAGGTTCTGGTTATGAAAATTTCTATTCCTGCGTCATACCGGACGACCCTACCGGGCTTGCCGGAAACGGTACGCCTTCCGTTTTTTCTCCTGTCTATGAAATGGCGAGAACTCTCGTCAATACTCAAGAACTGATGATATTTCTGTGGGCGGTCGCCA
Organism: Nitrosomonadales bacterium; assembly: GCA_016223025.1. GTDB lineage: Bacteria > Pseudomonadota > Gammaproteobacteria > Burkholderiales > Gallionellaceae > VIKH01. The sequence goes on from JACRPU010000016.1 coordinate 38,442, forward strand.
CCTTCTTCTTGGGCTTCAAGTTCGGATATTTCGTTTTCAATTCCAGCGGCGGCAAACATGACACTTTCTGACGTTGGGCAATATGCCGTTTTCGCTTTTGCCATGGGCTTTACATCCGGTCTCATGCTCGGCGTGGTGATGCGGATTTTCAGGTTTTTCAGCAATGGCTGAAAAAGGGCCGCGCCGTTCGCGGATTGCGGGATAACTACCCGCCTTTAGAGGAGCTTCAAAATGAAATACCGTAACTCTGTTCTGAAATATGCTGGTGCTGCTGGTCTGGTCGGTGCTGCCGGTTCTGCCCATGCTGCTATCCCCGCGGAAGTGGGAACGGGCTTTACTGCCGTCCTCACCGACTTCAATGCGCTGTTGGCGCTGGCCTACCCGCTGATGATCGCGATCGTCACCGGCATGGTGATCTTCGGCATGGTCAAGGGCTTCATCCGCAAGGCTGCCGGTCACTAAGCAGGTATGCCGTCCTGCCTGCCGCGAATGCGGCACGGCAGGCGGCAACCTGCTGCGAGTCGAATATGAATATCCGTTGCCGCGTCGTCGCGCGTTTGCTTCTTCCTTTTTTTTTGGTCTGGTCGCTGGCCGTTCCGCGACCGGCTTATGCCGTGCTGCCTTTGATTGCGCCGGTCGCTCTATCGTTTCTCAATGCCGCCGGTGCGGTGGTGACAACTGATGCGGCTGCTGCTGCCGCTTCCGCGCTGATTGGCGGTGTCGCTATTGCGCTTATCCTGTCCACGCCGGGCGATACCTTGAACGTCAATGGCCAGGTGCGTTTGCCGTTGACGGCTTCTACTCCACCGGCTGCTTTGCCTGCGCCTGTGGCTGCCGCTACAGTGACGGCAACTGCATCCGTGGCTTGGTCGTTTACTTGTAGCGGTGCGTCTGGTGTCGCGGTGAGTCTGCAAGCGGCTGGTGAAGCTTATGTGTCCGCCATGAATGCATCCTCTGCCTGTAACGGTGGCGGTGCATATGTCTATCGCGTTGACCCTTCTTCTACCGCTACGGTCATTCGAATCTCTTATTCCCTTTATGGTGGCCCTTGGTCATCGCCTTACGTTCCATCTCCCGGCCCGTTCGTCGAAACGCTGACTTGTTCGTCTGGATATGCTTTGTCTGGTAGTACTTGCAACCTCAGTAATCCGCGTGCGGCCGCTCCCGATAAAAAGCAGGATTTCCAGCGTGGCGGTAATGCGTTTCAAGCGTATGACGGTGACGATAAACCTGCCGGTTTCGATGGTCATATTTCCACCACCTCGACGGTCGGTGATACGGTGACGGTCTCCGGCGTGGATTCTGCCGGTAACCCTGTTCGGTTCAGCATACAGGCGTTGAGTAGCGGCGGCTCTCTGGTGTCCCAGTCGGTTCAGCGCGTAGATGCGAATGGCTCCACCTACACCCATCATCGCATCGTTTCGGTTGACACCGGCGGCACGGTGACATCCGATAGCGCGAATGATACCGCGCAAACTTTCGCTTATAACTCGGCAACGAATCAGTATGATTTATCGGGCAGCGCGGCGCCGGTTGCTCCACCCGCTTCTACGAATATCAACCTTCCGACCGATTATGCCCGATCTGGTGAAGCGGCTGCCGCCGCGCAGACCATCATCAACGATCGGGCTGCCGATGCCGCTACGGTTCCGGTCGCGGTGCAGAATCCCGCACTGGCTGGCGCGATGGCTAACCGTGATCTGTTGCCTTCCGAAATCGCTGCCGTTGTTGATTCGTCGCCGGTGATCGCGCCTTCGTTGTTCCAGCCGTTTGATCCCGCCGAATGTCAGCCTTTGTCCTTCACCTTCGGCAGTGCGCAGACTGGCGGCATAAGCTATACGGCAAACCTCGATATTTGCCCGCATGTCTCCACTATCAGGAATATTTTTTCGTGGGTGCTGTACCTGATAACTGCCGCGTTGCTGTTCCAGATGTTTACTCGTCGTCCTGAAAGCGGAGGTTGAAACGTGGGTGCGCTCGGTAGTCTGTTCAATTCTTTGTTTGGTTTTCTGTTCGCGGCTTTCGGTCAGTACATCAGCGGCAAGCTGCTGATTGCCGCTGCCGCTATCGCGGCTTTCGTTGCGATGCTTGCCGCGTTGACCGCGGCATTTAATGCCGCGCTGGTCGCCATCAGCATGAATATGCCTTCTGAATTTGCTTGGGGCTTGGGTTTGATACCGGCGAATGTTCCGGCGTGCGTGTCTGCCGTCATTTCGTCGCGTGTCGCGGTCTGGCTGGTTCAAGTCAAGTGGGCGATCGTCAAGATCAAGGTACCTTCTGCAAGGTCGCCGCGTTGCGACCAACTTCAATTTGTATCTCGATAAGCTTTTGCATCCGCGTTCCAGGATGTCATGCACGCGCTTGCCGGATTTTCCCGGCATAGATGATTTCTTGGCGCTTGGTCGCGGTCATGAAGTACCCGATCCGGCCCGGCCCGGCCATTATCTTAAAGACGAAAAGTATAACGGCCTTATCGTCCTGGACGAATGCAACGTCCTGTTCAATTCGCGCGACTGGAACAAGGGCAAAGATCGTGATTCCGTTATCGCGTGGCTGCGGCACAGCCGCAAGCTCGGATGGGACGTGATCTTTACCATGCAGAGCCTCGAAGCGATAGACAAACAAATCCGCGTCGGATTGATTGAGCACGAGGGTGTTTGCAAGCGGTCGGACAGACTCAGCATTCCCTTCATTGGCGGTTTGCTGCGTTACTTTGGTCTCGGCTTTCTTTCACGGCCGCCGCGTGTTCATGTCTGCTCGGTAAAGTATGGAATCTCCGCTCATTCGCTGGTCGTAGATCGCTGGTTTTATCGTGGCCTGACTGTGCAAAACGGCTATGACACTAATCAGGTGTTCAGCGAGAACGATTCGCCCGGCCTGCATACCGTTTTACCTCCGATGCTCACGCATGGCCGTTACCTGCCGCCTTTGCCGCTTCAACGTCTGCGCCTCTGGCTTGCCGGTACGCCGTGGCGTCCTACCATCCATCACAAGCCGAAGCTGCCGCTTGTAGGGCGCATCCAAAAGCTGCCGGTCGGCAAGCGTATGGATTTCTACCGGCGCTTCGAATCCACCGGCGCTTTTTGATTTTCGAGATTGGCTCCTGATGCGGCTTTTGGCTATTTTCCAGCTGGTGATTGTGCTTTCCGGCTGTGCGCTGCCGGATTACGACAGTATCCGCCGCGACAATAGCTCCGAATGGTTCAGGTGTGTTTTTATGGAAGATCGTAGTTGCTGTTGATAGATATGGTCGAAAAAAAGCCCTTCGGAGAGGGCTTTTTTTTTGGCTGTATCCAGTTGGATTTGTTCAAAAGAATGATTTTAGAATCAGGACAATGATTCCGCCTAATACAAGACCATTCATCCATTTTAGTATCTGCAATTCTGTCTTGACTGGCGCTAGTTCGATTTGTAGGTCCTTTTTTGTGACCAGTTCCTGATCGGTGGCTGCATCGCGGTAAGCTGCGGCGATTGCTTCCGCTTGTTTTGTTTCGATGCCGCTGGCTTCCAGTGTTTTGACGAATTTCAGGGTGTCGAATGTTACAGTGCTCATGTTGCTTTCCTTTCAAGGTTGGTTGATTTTAAGCTGTTTCCGCATTTATGCAAGCTTGTAACGCTTGCTGCGACCATTCCCAGTGTGTCAAAGGCCGGTCGAAGGGTAGTGGCAACGACTTGTTTACTGTTTTTTGTTTGGGGTGGAAAAGTTCAAACCACCCTTTCCGGCATTCTGCCGCGAACTGCTTCACGAACTCGAAAGCCTTTACGTATACGAAGCCGAATCTGCTTTGTCTGCTTTTGAATTCTTCGCCTTCCATGTAGTTGTGGTTTTTCAGGTTCATGTTTTTGCCTTTTCTGTTATCTCGCCTAGATTCTGTTCGGCGGTGTTGATTTACTTCACGGTGCAGATTCCGTGTTCAATTTGTTCTGCATCCCTCCTGAGTTCCGTCCCGGCGTATGCCGGAGCAAAAGATTCGTGCCAATTTCCGCGTTTAGGCCAGGAGGGATAAATGCGCGGCAATCAAAAACGCGGCGAAGCCGCTACTTACATACAGAAAAAAGTGCGCGCTTGCGCGCGACAATGCTCCGCGTCGTTTATGCTCATGGTCTGCGGAAGTTGGCACGAATCTTTTGCTTTTGTTTTAGGCGGGACGGAACTCAGGAGGGATGCAGAATTGAGCTTGGAATGCTGCGCCGTGATGCAAAACAAAGGGCCGCGCGAAGCGCGACAACGCGTCGGGCAGTTTCATCCGCCCGGCGCTATCAACAATGCTTTTGATTTGCGGCGGCGTTAGCTCGCCATGATGCTTTTGACTGTCAACGCACCGTCAACAGCGTAGCTTTGCAAAGCTATGGGAAAGGGTGTTTGCGTGCTTTATGTCGTTGTATTGTTTTATGTAGCGCTATAAAGCGCGTTGTGGCTTGAAACTGAAAATCCTTGTGTCGGTGGTTCGATTCCGCCCCGGGCCACCAAAATTTAACGCCCAACCCCTCTCGGTTGGGCGTTTTCCTTTGCGGGTTCCGCACACCACGCGGGCTTCAGGGCCGTTCTGCGTGTGCCGACCGTCGCGGGCACGGGCGCCATGACCCACCCGGTTCGCCCCTGTTCCGCCCTCTCTTCTCTCGAAACCTGCGTCAACCTTGAGGCCGTTGCACACGCAGTCAGTGTTGTTCATCAAACACTTGTGCGCGTGCCATCGGGAATGGTTTGCCTGCGTGTTTGCACGAGCAGAATCGTGCATCAACCCGCAAGTTGGCGAGGTCAGCCCCAGAGTCATCCCTTGGGCGGGTACGGGTCGTTGCCGTAGCTGTTGCGCTCACGGATCTGCCCGTCTCGTCCCTGGATGAACAACTCACTCTGTTGGTTGACGGCGATGCCCCGCGCGCGGTCAATCGCCTCCTGCTGCGTGTCATGGATGGATGTGATGCGGTCGTTACCTTCTCCGCGCACACCCCACTGATCACCGCCATCGATGGGTACAACCCATTGGTTCTTTCCGGTCATTTCAAATACTCCAAGAGATGAAAAAAGTGCAGGCTCTGGAAATCAGCGCGAGCCTGGGCGCATCGGTTAGTGGGCTTATGCCATAGAGATCTCCCTTCTTGATGTCTGGGGGATCACGCCAATGCACCTGTTGCACATGGCATCGAGTACAACCCTGCACGTTGCTGCGTGACCACGAGCGCGCCGTAGGCCGCGTGCTGCGCTGCAGGTTCTGGCTTGCCCTTGTCCTTCGCCTTGATCTTGAATAGGTCGCTCGGCTTGGCGCTGTCCAGGTCCGCGCGCCGCATGATGCGTTCCGCCGTTGTGGCTTCGCCCTTGAACGACCACATCGCCTCGAACACCTTGGCCTGACCGTCGGTGAATCGGATCGGTGTGCCACTGATATCCGGCAGCGTCGCCCACTTGATGTCTGCCGAAAACGGCCCGTACACCGGTGTGGCCGGATCGGCGACGGTTTGTTGTGCGGCCGGTGATGGTGTGCCGACGAGCACCACCCCGCCGCCGTAGAATGTGAAGCGTTCCTCCAGCGCCAGCCACTCGACGCCAGGGCCGAAGGGCGATCCACGCATCGTGCGCGGCCTGGGCGTGATCACCCGGATGTCGCCGCCCGCGACGCGCACCCGATCCAACAGCGCGGGTTCTTGCAGCACGCGCGTCAGATCGCGGGCCAGCAGGACGGGCGACCGGCGGGCATCACCGAGTCGCCATACGCCGTCGCCCAGATCGTCGATGCCGTCGCGGCTTTCGATGCCGAGCGCGAGGCGCATCTTCTGCCGAAGCCAGTCCTCGTCCAAGGCCAGCGCCGTACCGTCGTTCGCTTCGACGGCCACGGGCCCGCAGTCCGGGCAACGACACATCCGTCCACCCCGGCCGTCACCCCAGACCTGCGCCCGATGCTGCTGGCAGTGCGGGCAGAGCACGAACGACTGATCCATCGTCGTCGGCTTGACCGCTTTACCCAGGACGGACAGCGCGGCGACATGGTGTGGCGACAGCGTGCCGCGCAGCACGGGCGTACCGCCCGAAAACAGGCGGCAGACCAAGGCCCAGGCATCGTGCGCCGCCATCGATTAGTCCTCGAATGCCGACGGGGAACTGATCGCGTCTGCCTCCGGTGGCAGCTCCTGCGCGCTCAAGGTCTGCCCCTTTTGCAGGATCCCGACCTTGACGAGGTAGCGCTCGAGTTGTGCCTGCAGCTTGTTGTCGAACTTGTGCAGATTCAGACGCCCCTTGCTGGTCACTTCGATGGTGACCACCTTGGCACGCGTCCGGCCCGGTTCGGGCGGATAGTAGAGATTGACCTGCGCCGCCGTTACCGCCCAATGGCCTTCCAGCGGGCCAGGAAGCTTCTCCTTCAGCAGCTCATGCACCGAGCGTTGCTGGCTGGCCTGCATCGCCGTGCATTCGATCTTCAGGTCGCCGTCCGGGCTCAGCAAGGTGAGCGACTTGAGTTGCACCAGCGAGAACCCGTCGTCGAACACCTCCGGCACATCGAAGCCCGTGCGCAAGGTGGACAGGTCCAGACACGGCGCTTTGATCTTCTGCGCGTTCGCCTTGACGCCGAGCAGATGTTCCGCGAAGGCCTCGACCAGCATCTGCTGGACCTTCTGGCCGCCGCGCACCAGCGTGCGCACGACGCCAGTGGATTGGGCGTACTCCAAAACCATGTGGATGTTGGGATTGCCGACACGGTGCTTCAATACCACGCCTTCGAACTCGAGGCGCAGCATGGCCAGATCCTTGACATGGACCGTCAGCAGATAGACGCCGGGGCTGCGCTCCACCAGGTACGCGACGCAGCCATCGCCGCACTGCCGCTCGCGCTGGTAGAACGCCGAAATGGCTTGGCGCAGCGCGGCCATCGCCACTTCGGTGTCGATCGGCGTGCGCTTGACGCCGAGGTCGTATTGCTGGGCCTGTGAACCGTGATGCGCCCAGAAGTCGAAATCACTGGCGCGCTCGAACAGCGCCGGGTGATGGGTGTAGAGCCAGAACGAGCGCTGAAGGTCGCTTTGGCACAGCGCCAATCCGGTCACTGCTGCCGGGTCGGCCATCGCGGCCTCGAACATCGCCTGCCGGCCCGCCTCGTCACCCAGCGAAACGCTGGCCATGAGGTTGGCCGCCATCCGGTCGCGCGCATCCGTGTCGGTCCACGCCTTGACCACTTCTACCAAGGTCTGGTTGGCATCCGCTGCATCGCCCGGGGCGAGCCCATCAGGCACTGACAAGCCGTGGCCACATCTCCGGCTGGTTCACGACCCGCACATTTTTGAGCTTGAAGGAGCGCCGGTTGTAGACGTTGTTACCGATGTATTTCTCGTTCGACAACACCTCGCGTACCGTGGCGCGCGTCCAGTCACGCCCGAGGTCGGTGCGGGTGCCCTTGGTGTTGAGCCGGTCGGCGATCTCGGATTCGAGCAGGCCGTCATCGACGAACCAGCGGTAGATCTGGTTCACCGTGGCGACTTCCTCGTCCGGGCCCGGCATCAGGATCACGCGGTCGGTTTGCAGGCTCTTGTGTTCGCCACGCGAGAGCTGCCCCTTCACCGAGCCAGACTGGTCGATCAGCACACGGCGCAGGCCGTAGCCCGCTGGCCCGCCTTGCCGAAAGCCCAATTCAATCAGGCGGCACTGCCCGGCGAACACCTTCGCCGACAACTCGCGGCTGTATTCGCCCGCCATCGCGCGCTTGACGCCTTTGACGATGGTGGACACGGGTGAGCCGTCGTTCTCGAACTGTTCGGCACAGTAGGCGACCTGAATCCCGGCGCGGCGGCAGATGTATTCGTAGTAGGCGCTTTCGTCCGCGTCCTGGAACCGGCCCCAGCGGCTCACGTCGTAGACGAGGATGATCTGGAAATCGATCTTGCCGGACTGGACGTCGCCGATCAGTTGCTGGAGCGCCTGCCGACCGTCTATGCGCAGACCGCTCTTGCCCTCGTCGGCGTAGGTGCGGACGATCTCGATGTTGCGCCGGACGGCGTACTCGCGGATTTTGTCGGCCTGGTTCTCCGTCGAGTATTGCTGGTGCTCGGTGGACATGCGCACGTACTGCGCGGCGCGGAACACCGGCCCTGACCCCGACGGGCTTGGAGACGATTCGTTCGATTGCATAGACCCGGTCACTCTTTGATTGGCGATCTCGGGTCTGCCGCTCCCTTCAATGGACCCGCCGCCACCGCACGGCGGCAACGCACACGGTTGGAATCGTTACCATGCAGGATGATCAAGAACCCGTTTGGAAGCGACATTACGGGCAGACCGCCGGGGTGTCGATCACGTCATCTCTTGACACGTCCATCTTGCATGGACACGTCACGCAGACCGGCGTGATCTCGACGACCCACGAACCGTCGCTTTCCCTCGGAAAAGCCGGATGCCGCGTGATGCGGTACAGGCCGCTCGGCAGGTCGCACGCGTCCATCTTTGCAAGATCGACGTTTCGGCCCTGATCCCGCGACCGCTGCTGCTCGCGGTTGAGCTGCGCGTAATCTGACCGGGCGTCGCGGTAGCTGCGCCAGTAGTCCTGATTGCGCTGCGACCACGCCTGCTGCGCGGCGCGCTGGTTGATCCGGTAGTCGGGATCGGACTGGAGCTTGGCCTGCTGCCACTGGCGCTTGCGGGCACGCTGGCAGGCGGGCGCGGAGCAGTAGGCTTGGTCGGGTACTTGTGGGCGCGGTTCGAAGGGCTTGCCGCAGTAGGTGCAGTGTCGGGTCATCGTCGGGGTCTCCATGCAAAATCCGCATGGAAGCCGCGACCAACCGTGGCGATGGACGCGAGGTTTGCTGCGCCTACGTGGTGGACGTCATCGAGCGGCTCGGTTCAACACTGGCTCCAAGACCGTTCGCAGCCGGTCCACGACGGCCACCAGGGGCTCGGGGGCAAGCCCGTTCTTTTTGATGAACGCCTGCCACAGCGCCTGCCGCGAATGATCGTGCGCGAACTCGTCCGTCAGTCCGACCGGCAAATCGGCAGGCACCGCCATGCCGCGCCGCTCGAAGGTGGCCTTGATTGCTTGAGCCAGCAAGTCGGTGTCCAGGGGTTCGCGCTCCAGCAGCACCGACAGGTCGAGGTAATCCTTCACCCGGCTGTTGGTCATGCCCAGCAGCACGATGGCGTGGAGCTTCTCCGCGACGACGGTGTAAACGGGATAGGTTCGCAGACGAGGTGCCGGCAGGTCGTCCAGCAGCACCGGGTAGGTCGCATCGACGGGGCCTGGCGTCACGGCATCGCCGAAACCGATGTCGATCTGCGTCTTGCACCGCGCCCTGGCCAGCTCGCCGCTGATGAGGACGCGCGCTCCGGCGTATCCTGCTTCCTTGCGGATTTCCTCGGCGACGACCGAGGCTGGGTCGAAAATGATGCCGTCCTCGACCGCGACGCTGGCGATGTCGCGGAAGGTCTGGACCACGGATTCCAGATCGCTCGCGCCGAAGCCGAGCAGGTCGGCGTCGCGCGTGGCCCGGTGCGGCATGTCGTACCAGAGCGCAAACAGCAGCGCGCCCTTGAGCAGAAATCGATCCGCGTGCCCAGACTGGCCCAGGCGGTAGAGGATGCGCTCCAGCGCGAAGCGCACCAGCACCTGATTGAAATCCACGCCCTGCGCCTTGGCGACGTTGAGCAGGCGGGCGCGCACGGAAGCCGCGATGTCGTTCATTCGGTGGCCTCCAGATAGGGGCGCATCACGTTGGACACGCGGCAGATCTTCGCGTAGCGCCACAGGTCGTCCGCCGTGGCCTTGCGCTTGGTGCGAACGTCCTTCAGCGCCTCCAGCGCCACGTCCAGACCGATCTTGTTGCGGTGCTTGAAGCAGTCCACGACCGTCTTGGCCGCGCCGTAGACCCGCAGCTTCACGCCGTCGCGCAGGTGCTCCTCGACGCCCGCCGTGTAGACGTCGCCGGTCATCTGAACCATCTTGACCGGCGGATAGTCGATCCGGGGCACGTGACTGCCGCGCGGCATGGCGATCCAGATCTGGCGCGGCAGTTGGGTGGTCAGCTCGTGGAATTGCAGCGCGGTCAGCAGGCAGAACACGGCCTGCGGCACCTTGGTGGCGACGGTCGCGAGGCCCTCGTTCTCCGAGCCCGGATGGCTGGGCAGGCGATAGAGACCGCGTCCGACCCTGTCCAGAAGACCAGCGGCGGTCAGGCGCGTCAGGACGACCCGGGGCGCATCGATGGCGTCGAGATCACTGGCGCGCAGCAGCCCCTTCTGGCTGGCCAGATCGAGGACGCGCTGGGTGTGGGTGTCGGCGAGCATGATGGCAGTATGTTCCGTTTATTCGTCTAATGCAATATTTTGACGAAAAACAGGAACAGCCTCGTGCCGCCGTGTTCGGTTCCGTTCTTGGGGATCGAACTGCGGACCATCGCCCCCCGAACCAGAGAGGAAGTATGCGGGGGCGCCAGGTTTTCCCTCGGATGCGCCCATTATGTATAATCACGCCTACGGTGCGCCGGCCCGTGTGGCAGGCTGGTTTCCTGTAGCGGGGAACTACACCACCAAAATTTAACGCCCAACCCCTCTCGGTTGGGCGTTTTCCTTTGCGGGTTCCGCACACCACGCGGGCTTCCGGGCCGTTCTGCGTGTGCCGACCGTCGCGGGCACGGGCGCCATGACGCACCCGGTTCGCCCCTGTTCCGCCCTCTCTTCTCTCGAAACCTGCGCCAACCTTGAGGCCGTGGCACACGCAGTCAGTGTTGTTCATCAAACACTTGTGCGGGTGCCATCGGGAATGGTTTGCCTGCGTGTTTGCACGAGCAGAATCGTGCATCAACCCGCAAGTTGGCGAGGCCAGCCCCAGAGTCATCCCTTGGGCGGGTACGGGTCGTCGCCGTAGCTGTTGCGCTCACGGATCTGTCCGTCTCGTCCCTGGATGAGCAACTCACTCTGTTGGTTGACGGCGATGCCCCTCGCGCGGTCAATGGCCTCCTGCTGCGTGTCATGGATGGATGTGATGCGGTCGTTACCTTCTCCGCGCACACCCCACTGATCACCGCCATTGATGGGTACAACCCATTGGTTCTTTCCGGTCATGTCAAATACTCCAAGAGATGAAAAAAGTACGGGCTCTGGAAATCAGCGCGAGCCTGGGCGCATCGCTTATTGGGCTTAAGTCATAAATCTCCTTTCTTGATGCCTGGTTTCATGGGGCCGTAGGGATCACGCCAACGCACCTGCTGCTCGCTGCACGAACTGAGCATCCTCATCAGGTAGCAAGTGAACCCCGACTTCAAAAAAGTGATCCTTCTTGGTGCCGAGCGACTGGATTCGATCGCTGGGTGCAAACGGCGAGAAGCTTTCGATGTGCGCCAGATCCAGTGCCTCATCTGATTCGGCCTCAACTTCGTTGACCCAGGAATTGATGTGGCGAAAGGACTGTCGCTTGCCGGCAATGAATAGTTCTGTGGTCGTGCATTCGCGTGGCTGCCCTTTTTTTGTCCAACCATCAGGGGTGACTTTGACCGTGCGACTACCGACTGACTCGAGGCCCACCGACCGAAGCATCGCAACCGGGAAAAATGAACGCGCGATGTAACTTGGATTCATGGTCAGTCGTGCGACGCCAAAATCCCCTGGGCAGGCATCCGGTGGCAACCCGTCGAGAGCTTTCGCAACAGAAGCGAATTGTGGAGTCAGTCGTTGTTGCGCGATCTGAAATGAGTACACCTCGGCCTTGCCGGGCATACGCTTGGGGCCTTTGATCTCGTTGGTCAGAAGTTCACCGCGTCCGATCAGAAAGTTGGTTTGGCTCATTGGTCAGATTTCCTCCGTGGTGATTTCTTGGCATTGGGCGGTTGCTCGGCTGAGTATTTGCGAATGGTGTCTCGGCTGACGCCCGTGATATCCGAGATGGTGTGCTGGGACATCTACGTCGCCATCCTCGAGGAGAAGACCGATGACTTCAACCGGCGCTACTACCAGTTGCAGTTGGAGGGCAGCAAGACCGCGCTGGAGTTGCCCGGCGTACTCGATGAGGTCGTGACCCTGGCCATCCTCAAGGCCGACGACGGCACGACTTACCGGGGTTTTGTCACCCGCGCCGACAACACCTTTGGCTACACCCTCACTTTACAAAAAATACCCCCTCAACGCCTGCCAGGCTGGAAACCAAATGAGGAACAGCTTAAATGGGTGAGGCCAATTGCTGACAAACTTGAGCTGCCTATCCCGAAACCTCTGGTTAAAATAATAAAGACATACCATGGCAAACATGAAAACCCTAAGCTTCTAGGCGATCTCTGGAACAGCAGATGGGGCAGTAACCAGGAAGAGCGCTTTCGAAGAACCATCGGAAAACATACCAATACCTGATAAGGCAGACAGAACGGCTGTGGCAGCGAGATAAAAAGAAGTGCCGTTTCGAGAAGCGCTACATCATGATGAAGGAGGATGGAAGCCGGTGTGTTTCTGGGTCTCGATACCGAACTTACAAAAAAACTGGAAGAGATGCTGAAGGTAATCGGCCAACGAGTACGTGTCAGAAAAATCGAGGGGTGGGTTAACGAGGCATCCGAGAGCGCGCCATTCCCGTTTCTCTACCGGGTCAAGGAATCAGCGTGGAAAAGATTGATCGATTTCACGGCTTCGCTAAAAAAGGATGTTCCGGAAAGCGGGGTGCCGTCTCATTTGCATATCGCCTGGATGGTTGGCGCAAGCCGGCAGATTGTAATGTGGGAGGAATGGCAGTTTGTCTTGATGGGGACAATGCTCGAATACTTTGGCGTCGATCAATCCCGGTACCAGATCTTTCACACTGAAGTTTAGACACTCGCAGCCTTTACCCGAAACCGCAGGCATCCGGACCGCACGAAAAAAATATTTTCAAAATATGCAAAAAAAGCTTGACATGAAATCAGATTTGCGGGGTCGCCGCGTTGCCCGCTCGGTGTTGTTT
>JACRPU010000017.1 GCA_016223025.1 Nitrosomonadales bacterium
CATCGCGACCCGAAACAGAACCAGTTGCTGCTCGCCGTTTCACGACGGCGAAGAGCGTGGTTCGAGGGTTTGTGGGCGAATGCCGGTGATCCGCCCGTACTGCCAGTTCAGGCAAAAATCGGCTAATGGATTATCTGGGTTTATTACAAATTATCTAGGCCATTTTACATAAGCAAAAAATCGCGCTATTTGACGAGCAGCACCGGCACGGCAGCCAGATGCGCCACCTTGCTTATCACCGAGCCGAGCAGCAAGGTGGATAGCCCGCCCTGCCCCCGCGCTCCCATGGTGATCTGGTCAATCTGCTGCTCCCGCGCATACTGCACGATAGCTTCCGCCGGGGTGCCTATGCTGACATGGTAGCTGTAGGCCAATCCGGCGGCATCCAGCTTCTTGCGCGCCTGAGCCAGCGCCGCCAAACCCTGCTCGCGATAATAGTCGTTGATGGTTTCCTGGTTGATGAACAGCTTCACGTTGCCGGAAGCGATATTCCACTGCACGTTCAGCAGGAATATCTGCGGGGTTTCCTTCAGCAGCGAAACCGTTGCAATGACATGATCTACCGCCCGCTCCGCGCCGGCTGAACCATCAACGGGAACCAGTATTTTCATTTTTTTCTCCCTTTGCCAACATCCATCGTGGCCTGCACCTGCTCATCCAGCAAGTTCACTAACGGCAAGGTGGCCGCCTTGCGCACAGCAAGCCACTTGCCCACCACCACCACCAGCACGGCGCACGCTGCCGGCAACAACATATGCAGAATATGCGGCGCCTGTTCCAGCAAACCCGATACCATTTTATCGCCCACCAGCATTTCGCCGGCCACATAACCGAGCAAACCACCCCCGGCAAAAATGATAAGGGGGAAACGGTCAATCAGCTTCAGCACCAGTTGGCTGCTCCAGGCGATCAGCGGGATGCTCACCAGCAAGCCGAACACCAGCAGCCATACGCTGCCGTGCGCCGCCGCCGCAACGGCGAGCACGTTATCCAGGCTCATGACAAAGTCGGCGATGATAATGGTGCGCATCGCACCCAACAGGTGCGAGTTGGCCTGCACGTTGGCCGCATGATGCTCCTCTTCCGGCAGGAGCAGTTTGATGCCGATCCACAGCAACAGAAATGCGCCGATCACTTTAAGATACGGCAGACTCAGCAAGCCGACAGCAAAAAAAGTCAGCATCACACGCAAGCCGATGGCGCCCGCCACTCCGAGTATCACCCCCTTCCTGCGCTGTTCCGGGGGCAGATTGCGGCAGGCCAGCGCGATGACCACCGCATTGTCGCCGCTGAGCAGCACATCAATGACGATGATCTTGAATACATCCACCCAGAACTGGGTTTCGCCAAACATTTCCAGCATCTACTCTTCCTTCCGGTTCATTCCGCGCCCGCCATTTCTTGTTGAGTTCGCCCAAACGCACATGGTGCAGGCCACCCCGAATGATGAATCGTCTGCGCCATGTGCGTTTCCCTCACCCCCGTTCCCCCTCTCCCGGAAGGAGAGGGGTACGGTATGCCCTCGCTGCGCGAGATTCACGTTAAACGCGGCAGCCATTATCCCCGGAAGGGCTATTCAAGAAAAGAGAAATTCGGGAAACACCGAACCGCTTCCCCATGATCCGTGTTGCCGGCAAAACGGAACGAAGCGAAGTTCCGAAGAGCGGCAAATCGCGGTGATCTCAAACAGCGCCAACCCTTATCCCATTCCGCAATACCTGGTGCGGTCATGTGGAACTTATTCGGCGTTTCCTTTAGTATTCCCCAAACGAGCAAACATTGCCCTTTTGCAATCGGGGCACGAAAACGGACTGACTGATGGTTCTCGCCGCCACTCCTGCCAGGGAAGCCATGTGGGTACCCATCACAACGCACGGAGGCACAAACAAATATGGAAAATCGCACTTCTGATGTCAAGCCTGCCCCGAGTGCGGCCAATGTTGCCCAGCAGTTATGCGGCCAACACTTTGGGCTTCTTCATAAAATATGCGGGCTGGCCGCACTAGTATATTTTGGTGCAACTCCTGCCAGCGCCGGAAGCCAACCTCCGCTCGCATGGGCCTGTTGGATCAGCGAGCAGACTCCGGTCAGCATCAAGTGCATACGCGACCGCAGCCACCTGCGCCAGGCCACGGAGGATAATCCGGAAGCCCTCCTCTGGAACCTGCGCCCGGATGCGACCGGCATGCCGGAAGACATGGCCGGGCAACTGCCGCAAGCCACATCTGGCGGGTCGGGCCGGTTTCCCCAAGCCGCGCCGGACGAACCGGAAGATGAGATGGAAGCGGGAGTGCTGGATCAGATTTACAACAAGATTCTCGCCGGAGATACCGCACGGCTGGATGATCTTGTGGAAAAGCACAGCAGCGACCTGCGCAAAGACTCGGTGTGGGCTATCAATATCCACACCCTGCCCCTCGATTCTTCGTGGCTGGAAAACCGGCCAGCCAGAATAGTAAAATCGGCGCTCTGCCGCAGGCAACCCTCATGCTCGGTAATTCTCCGCGAACCGGGGCGTTAACCCGCACCACCTGCCCGCAATCACCCACGGCGTCCTTGCTGTGACCACGAAAAAAGGCAGGTACACCTGCCTTTATCCCGTATGCAGACTGAATTACTCAGCCTTGGCTTTTTTTGCTTTTTTTGCCTTCTTGGCTTTCTTTTCTTTCTTGGCGGGGGCCGCGGCTTCAGCTTTGGCGGGGGCCGCGGCTTCAGCTTTGGCGGGGGCCGCTGCTTCAGCTTTGGCGGGAGCAGCGGCAGGCGCGTCCGCAGCAATGGCGAAACTGGATGTGGCAGCGAAAACAGCAACGATCAACATGGATAATAGTTTCATTTTTATATCTCCAGACTTGCAGGTTAATAATGAATAACTCATAGACACGGTATGTGTCGGTACATTAAACGCACCAAAACCCGCCTGGTTGACATCCCGACAAGAAAATAGAAACCCACCCCAAATCCCGCGATTGAATTTCCCCAGATGAAATAGAAGCCCCGCCAGCCCTGCGATCCGGCAGAGTTGAGGTTATCTGGACACTCACCTAACTTTCATGCAGCAGTAGCGCAGCGCCCCCGATAATGAAAGACACTACGGGTGTGCGTTGTCGCGCAGGGGCTGAGGTCGCGAAACTTTTTGAAGGCTTCGGACCGCGAAACCTAACTCGACCCGCCACCATTCAC
>JACRPU010000006.1 GCA_016223025.1 Nitrosomonadales bacterium
AAACAACACCGAGCGGGCAACGCGGCGACCCCGCAAATCTGATTTCATGTCAAGCTTTTTTTGCATATTTTGAAAATATTTTTTTCGTGCGGTCCGGATGCCTGCGGTTTCGGGTAAAGGCTGCGAGTGTCTAAACTTCAGATGGCAATTATCATCGGCCAGTCAAAAACCAATGGGCCAAATAAGACAGGTTTTACGGCGCATTTCACTTCCCCCGTGAACGGGGGGCTGCCACCGGGGCTCGCTACTGGGGATACCGGCTGTCACCTTGAGGTGTACGGCTGTCATCTGGGGGATTGCGGAGGGAACGGCAAAAGACTAAAGTAAGCGCGGTTTTCGGGGCTGGGTTTTATGCTTGGAATAAATCTAAGCCGGACGAGCCGGAACCAAAATTGGGAAGCCGTCTTCTCGTAGGTTGGGCAAAGCGAAGCGTGCCCAACGAGCGAAAGCATCATTCGGGTACACGGCAGAAAGTTTTTCGGCATTAATGTTGGGCACGCTTCGCTTTGCCCAACCTACGTACTGGATACAACCATGTCAGACGGCAAGGCGACCGGGGCAAAAACTTGCGGGGCAATATACTGGGTGGCGCTGCCCGTGCTTCTGGGGCTCGCCTCCTGCGGCGGCGGTGGCGGCGGCACAACGTCCGAAGCGGTGGCGGCCGCAGCGGCAGCGGCCCCGGCCATCACCTCCCTAATTGCGACACCATCTTCCATCCAGTACGGCGCAACGGCCTCGATCGCGTGGACATCGTCCGACGCCAGCGACTGCGATTTGTACGACACCACATCCACATCGGGCAGCATTACCGGCGCCACCACGGCACAAGCCAACGTCACATCAAGCACCGGCTGGACGACTCCGGTTTTGACCTCCACCACCCAATATACCTTGCAGTGTACCAACGGCACCGGTGACAACACCCAGCAGGCCGTGACAGTTACCGTGACGCCGGTTCCGGTTACCGCGCACATCTCACCGGCGCCGACAACCATCACGAGCGGCGACACCTCCATCATCGCCTGGGCATGCACCAATAGCACGGCCTGCACTATTACAGGAACGGGCGCCCCCGCGTGCGATCCCGTCGGCGGCTCGTTCCCCACCCCTAACCTGACTGTTGACACTGTATATACCGTGACATGCATCCACACTGCCAGCGGCGGAACCGCGCAGCAGAGCGCGACGGTAGCCGTGGCGGCTCCCGGAGCTCCTACGGTAACCTTCACCGTGCCGGCGTCGCCTATCGCATACAACACGAGCGTCCCCATTTCATGGACATCCACCGGTGCGACCTCATGCACGCTGGCAGGTACGGGCGCTCCTGGCAGCACATATGGCCCGAACGCCACATTTAACACCCCGAATCTGACCGCAACCACCAATTACATCGTGACCTGCGACAATGGCGCAGGAGTAACAGCAAGCAGCACCAGAACGGTTAACGTCAGCCCTCCCCCCGCTGCTCCGACAGTCTCGCTCATCGCGACACCTCCCTCCATTGCCACCAACGAATCCACCACCCTTAGCTGGTCATCCAATGCCGCTTCGTGCGCTTTGACATCTCCAACGGGAGCGGGCACCAACGGGAGCGGCACCGGCCCCAACGGCACGTTCCCCACCCCCGCCTTGACCGCCAATGCCACCTACAGGGTGACATGTACGGGCACTGGCGGGGTCACCGCATACGATGAGGTGGACATCACCGTAACTGCGGGAGGATGCACAACCACCGAAACCGGAACACCGGGCGCGATCACGCTGTCCGCCATCTCCGGCATCCCGTCCCGCACCACAGGCGTCGCGCCGCTGGCGGTGTTCTTCGACGCCACCGGCAGTGCGGCCACCGCGACGACGAGGCCGTTCCACGACCTGGAATACCGCTGGGATTTCGGCGACAAAACCGGAGTTGTTCTGAATCTGAGCCCACCCGTAACCGGCACGAGCACATGGAACGCTGGCAGCAATCCGGGTGTTAATAGCCGCAACGAAGCCACCGGGGCGGTGGCGGCGCACGTGTACGAAACTCCAGGCACCTACACCGTCAGGCTGGATGTCACGGACGGCACGAACACGGTGACGAACCAGTGCATCCAGATCACCGCCCAGAACCCCGACGACGTCATGGGCGGGGCGATCGGGGTGTTCACCGGCGCCAACACGATTTGCGTCCGCGAGACGAACCCGCCGCCTGATGGTACAGGATGGGAAGGCTGCCCCGCAGGCGCGACCCATGTGGTGCAGCCTAACTTTACTTCGGCGATCGGCAGTTCCGCGAACCCTGCGGCGGGCTACGCGAAGACCGGCAAACGGGTGCTGTTCAGGAGGGGGGATACGTTCACGGTGACATCCCCGGGGGCGAGAATAATCCAGACCGGCCCCGGCATCGTGGGGGCGTTCGGCACGGGAGCGCTTCCCGTGATACAAGCAGCCCCAACTTTCAATGGCGCCATCTTGCAGCTTTCGACCAACACAACCCCGAACAGCACGGCAGACCTCAAGGATTGGCGCGTGATGGATCTGAACCTCGTCGGGGCGGGTTTGGGCAACGGCAATGCGGTATCAATGACCGGCGGAATGAACCAGGTCACGTTGCTGAGATTGGCAGCGCGAAACCAGTGGACCGCTTTCAGCGCCTCCCCCCAGGGGCTGGATTATTTGAATGCCAACGGCTACCCGGGCCACACCATATGGGACCAGCTCGCCATCGTTGATTCCACAGTCTCTCGCGACCCGGCGATCGGGGTTAACAAAATCGGAAACCAGGCCATGATCGGCGCGGACCGCCTGTTCTTTGCGGGCAACCTGTTCGATTCCGGCGGGACTGCCACCAGCTTGTCCGCATCGCACGTCACGAGGTTCACGTACTTGGGCAAAGCCGTGATCAGCAACAACTCGATCCAGAACCCAGGCCCTGGGCAAGCGAACGTGAAGCTCCACGGCCCCTACTGGTGCTATACCAATGTGGCGACCTGCAACCCAGCGACCGACCTGCCGCCGACCGGCGTGGAAGGAAACGGGATCGGTGGCGGCTACAGCAGGTGGATCGTTTTCTCCGACAACAAAGTCGTAGCCTCCGCCAACTCGTGGATGGTTGTTGTGGGGCCACAGAGCATCTACCACGACGAGCGGGTGCGCGATGTCGTTCTGGAAAGGAACCGGTATGTCGCGGGGGCGGGTGTGGCCGTCGTAAACCTCGTGGTGCAATCTGCCACAGAGATTACGTCGCGCAACGAGATATGGGACGCCGGGCCGTACAACGCCAAGGGTGTCTATATCAGGCGGGAAGGGACGATCTCGATACTTCCCACCGACATCCGCGTGTACAACAGCAGCTACTACAGCAGCTACGCGAACGACACCGTGATCCCGATCCGCATCGAGGCGGCCACCGCGTCCAACGTCACGGTGAAAAACAACCTTGCCTACGCGCCGTTTTCATCTGCCGCCCCCATGATCAATTGTCAGGCCGCTTCCGGCGGCACGGCCGATTGCAACACCGTTCCAGGTTTCGTACAGTCCAACAACTCGACGGATACTCCCGGCGGCGGGCAAATCAAAACCACCTCGCCGTTCGCCGTGACGCCCCCGGTGCAATTGTCGGATTGGGCGCCGACCGGCTACGCCATCGGCGGCGGCACACCCCTTCCGGTCTGGTCGGATTTCTTCGGTAACAGCAGACCAGCAAGCGGTGTGCCCGGAATTGATATGGGCGCGTTCGAACCTTAGAATCGAAGCGCCGACTCAGCTGATGATTCCGGTTAGCGGTGCAATCTGAAAGTTGAAGATGTCACGTACGCGAATAGCGAGGAATCTGCCGTTGCTGGTATGGCTGTTTGCGGGCTGTGCGCTCAATCAGCCAATCGAAGCGAGCGACCTTGCGGCAGCGAGTCCCAAAACCACGGAACCGTCTCCATTGGCCGTAGAATGCCAGACTGCGGGGGCGACTGGCGCCATCACGCTGCCCGCCATCTCCGCCATCCCGTCCCGCACTGCGGGCGTCGCGCCGCTGGCGGTGTTCTTCGACGCCACGGGCACTTCCGCCCCTGCAAAGACGGCGCGACCGTTCCACGACATGGAATACCGCTGGGATTTCGGCGATCCGCTCGGTAGTCCGGTGAGCGGCACCGCATGGAATACCGGCAGCAACCCCGGCGCCAGCAGCCGCAATTCGGCGACCGGACCGGTGGCGGCGCATGTGTATGAAAGACCCGGTACCTACACTGTCACTTTGGACGTAACCGACGGGGCAAACACGGTAACGAACAGTTGTATCCGGATCACCGTCCAGGATCCAGACCTGCTATTTTCCGGCGCCAATACGATTTGCGTTGCGGCGACCCAGCCGCCTCCCGGAGGGTGGGATGGATGTCCCGCAGGCGCGATGCAGGTAGTACAACCGGACTTTGCCTCGGCAGTCGGCAACCGCGTGAATCCGGCGGCAGGCCATGCGAAGACGGGCAAGCGGGTGCTGTTCCGGCGCGGTGACACCTTCACCGCCTCGACAACCGCCGCAATAATCCGTAACGGCCCCGGGATCGTGGGGGCGTTCGGAACGAATGCGCAGATTGCAGCGGATGTCAAACCCAAAGTACAAATGACGGCTAACGGTAATATCTTGAATTTATCCAGCGCAACTACTGCGGGAATCAGCGACTGGCGGGTGATGGACTTGGAGCTGGATGGTATGTCGTATCCTACTTCCCCAAAAACTGAGACAAGAGGGATTGCGGCATCCGGGGGAATCAACCAGGTCACACTCCTGCGGGCGCTGATCCGCAATACGACTACAGGCATCGCGTTTTCTCCCGCTGGTCTGGATTTCTTGAACAACTACACCAACCCTGACTATCACGGTCATGTGATGTGGGATCAAATAGCCGTTGCCGATTCATCCATCCTGAATACTGTCACTGCGAAACCTCCCGGCGGGGTAGGGTTTGGCATGAGCGCCAGACGCGCTTCGGTGCTCGGAAGTATTGTTGACGACACGACGCTGGCCGGCACGAGCTTCCGCGTGTTCTACATGAACAAGGGTGTAATCAGCCACAACCGGTTCAGCAAGCAGCATCCGAACAAGGCGGTTATCAAGCTGCACGGCCCGTCATGGTGTCATGCTACGTCCCCGTCATCCGGAACGTGCAATTACCGTACCGCTTCGCCGACTGCCGATGTGGCAGGCGCGGACGGCGGCTATTCCCAGCAGATCGTCCTTTCCGACAACAAGATAGAATCCGGACAACCTTGGGCGGTTACCCTTACCCCGCAAAACATTTACGAAGATGAGCGCGTGAGGGATGTTGTTTTTGAGCGCAACTGGGTTGCGGGAAACAACTCCATAGCAGCGGTCGGCGTTGTGGTGAACGCTCGCGATATTACTGTACGGAACAATATCTTCACGAACACCGGCTCAGGCGTCCGCGTGTGGAGGAACTATATTGAGCCCCCGCCAGACAATGTCCACATATATAACAACACCATTTACACCGATGCTGCCGGAGAATTCATGGGTATAAGAATTGACTCTGATTCATCGGCAAATAACACTATCGTTCGCAACAATCTATTCTCGGCCCCATTCGCGACATCTCGGCTGGCGGTTGCCAATGCCGCAGCCAGCACCATTCAGGGGAACAATCTATTGAATAACACACCGTCCGCCCTGTTTGCCAGCGCGACGCCCAGCGTTCCGGCGGATTTCCGTCTGAAAGCCCTTCCGAACCCGGCAAGGGATACGGGTATCGTAGTCCGGGTCTGGTCGGATTTCTTCCGCACCGCCAGGCCGCAGAGCGGCGTGCCCGGAATTATTGATGTGGGCGCCGTCGAGTTCCCTTAGAATTGCGCTAACCGGTGTAGCGAACCTCATCATCGGGTACCGCTATTTCGTTACACTGCCCGTAGCAGGCAGATGGTTGATGCCCCATTTGTTGGGGTTACGCACCAACGCAACAAAAAAGAAGGGTATGTGGAAAAGATTCTTGTTTTTGGTCCGGTGCAGCCACCACAAGTAGCATGCGGGGTCAGTTCGGCGGTTCGCGCCTTCGCCGGATCGCGGGTGCGCGACCGCTACGACATCGAATTGGTCAGTACCTTCCGGCAGCCTCGGGAACGCGCGCTGTTCGAACGGCTCGCCTACGGCGTGTGGCTTGCCGCCAAGACCGCGTTGCGGATGATGCGCTCCGGTGCGGTACTCGCCGATATTCATGCGGTGAGCGACCGCAGCCTGTGGAGCCATGCAGCGGTGATGTTCGGCGCACGAATGGCGGGGCGCCCGGCGCTGCTGCGCATTCATGGCGGAGACTTTCATCAGGTTTTCGAGCGTGCCGGCGGGGTGCAACGCCAGCTTATCCGTTTCATACTGCGCTCCGCTACCCGTTTGATCGTTCTTTCTGAAGGGTGGCGCCATCGTATCGCGACAATCGAACCGCGCGCTGCAGTAGATGTCATTCCGAACATGGTTGATTGCGGTGCCTTCGACCGTTTGGCGTCCCGCCCGCCGCGCCAGTGCCGGAGAATTTTGTTCCTTGCCAATTTCTGCGAACGCAAGGGTCATTTCGACGCGCTCCGTGCCATCGCCAAACTTGCCCCCGAGTTTCCCGATGCCGTGCTCGTCCTTGCCGGCGACGACCGCGATCCGGGCACGCGAGATCTTCTCGAGCGCGAAGCCGAGCGGCTCGGAATCCGTGACCGCATCGAGTTTGTCGGCACCGTTTCCGGTGAGGCAAAGGATCAGGAAATTCGGGATGCGGATATCCTCATCCTGCCGTCACATACCGAAAACATGCCGATCTCGTTGATTGAGGGCATGGCCGCCGCGCTGCCGGTGGTCGCCACGGCAGTGGGCGCCATACCCGAAATGATCCGGGATGGCGAAACCGGTTTCGTGATCGAAGCACGCGATGCGGATGCGCTGGCCGAACGCCTCGCGCGGCTGTTCCGCGACCCGGCTCTCGGTCGCCGCATCGGGCAGCAGGCTCAAGCCTACGCCCGCGCGACATGGGATACCGAAGTTGTCGCCGGGCGCACCCTTGCACTCTATGAACAACTCGTTGCCGGAAAGGGCGCACATGCTGCGTGATCGCTTTGCCAAAACCTGGTTGGATAGGGTGCAGGTGGCCAAGGGCTGGGATTACCGGCCCGCGCTGGCAGCGCTGGAGCAGAGCCAGTGGCTGCCCCGGGAGCAGGTGGAGCAGCAGAACCTGCTGCGTCTGCGCGAGCTGTTGACGCACTGCCAGGCGCGCGTTCCGTTCTATCGCGATGCCATGAAGCAATGCGGGTTCGAGCCGGACGATCTGCGCAGCCTAGCCGACATCGGCGCGCTGCCAATCATCTCCAAGGCCGATCTGCGGGCCGGATACGACAGGTTCCGGGCCACCGGCGAGAAATCACCTTATGACGTCTGGAATTCCAGCGGCTCTACGGGGGAACCGTTTTTCTTTCGCCTGGACCGGCGCTCCATCAGCGCAAACACCTACGCTGCGCTGGCCCGAGGAAGGCGCTGGTGGGGCATGGACTACGGCGTCCGGGAGGGAATGATCTGGAGCGGCCTGTCCGATCTCACGGGTACCGCAAGAGGACGGCTCGCCGCACTCAAGCGACGCATATCGTGGTCACTCAAGAACATTACTGCGGTTGATGTCTATCTGCTCGATGATGCGGCCATCGTCCGTGGCTACCAGGCATTTCTGCGCAGCCACCCGCGCGTGCTGCGGGCAATTGCCTCTGGCCTCTTGCGTTTCTGCGCCGGCCTGGAGCGGCTCGGGCTCGACGGGCGGAAACTCGGCATCGAGGCGGCAATCTACACCGGAGAAGGGCTGACCCGGGCGCAGCGCGACCGCATCGAATCGGTATTGGGATGCCCAACCGTGACGGAATACGGCTGCACCGAACTTGGTATCATCGCTTTCGAATGCCCGGAGGGCGGCCTGCATGTCAGCCACGACAACCTGCTGGTCGAGTATCTCGTCGGCAGCAGGCAGGCAGAGGTCGGCGAACAGGCGGAAATGGTAATCACCAACCTGAACGAGTGGGTGCATCCGCTCGTGCGCTACAAGATCGGGGACTTCGCGGCGCCCAGTGCGCAAACCTGCGCTTGCGGTCGAACGCTGCCTCTGATCGGGGAGCTTGGCGGTCGTGTGCATGACTCGATCCGGACACCCCAGGGGCAGGTGATCCACGGCCTTTACTTCACCCATCTCTTCGACCGCCTGCCGGAGGTCGCACAGTTTCGCGTGATCCAGCGGCAGCTCGACAGATTTGCCATCGAGATCGTCGTACCAGAAATTTCGGCGGAAAGAGCCAAGCGCTCCATCGAAACAGCCGTGCGCGACACGCTCGGCGAGACGATGGCGGTAGAGGTGCGAACCGTTGCCTCGCTGCCGGTCGCGGCAAGCGGCAAGACGCGCTGGATCGTGTCCGAACTGGACGAGTGAAAGGGGCAGACTGTGGCGGGCTGGCGTCATATTTTTCTGGTCACCGACATCGAGGGCGTGGCCGGTGTCGAGTCCTGGGGGCAGACGCAGAGCGGGCCGCGCTACGAAGCTGCGAAGGCGCTGGCAACCGATGAGGTAAATAGCGTCGTGAGGGCGCTGCTCGGGCCGCCGGATAATTCCGATCCGTCGCCGCTGCGCATCTCAGTCTGGGACGGCCATGGCTGTGGCGGCCTGCTTCCTGATCTGCTCGATCGGCGCGTGACGTTTTATCGTCATGATGATGCCAGAAACTTCACCGGGCTGCTGCGCGAGTCGTTGCGGGGGGCGGCGCCCGTCAACGCTCTGGGTTTTGTCGGTCAGCACGCGATGGAAGGGAGCGGCGGCGTCCTCTCCCATACCTACAGCAGCCGGCGTATCCGCAGCTATAAGCTGAGTGGCCGCCCCATCGGCGAATTCGATCTGCGGGCGCTCTTTGCTTGGGCGCTTGCGGAAATTCCCTCTATCTTCTTTTCCGGCGACGATGTGGCATGTCGCGAGGCGCAGTCGCTGGTGCCGGGCATCATCCGGGTACAGGTGAAGGAAAGCCTGGGCGTCACCTCGGCGCGCCACCTGGAGCCCGCCCACGCCTGCGCCCAGCTCGCCGCCGGCGCGAAACAGATTCTGGAACGCAATCCCGCCGATCCGTTGCTGCGCCCTTCCTTTATTCCGGAATCCCCTTTCGAATTACGCAAACACTTCAAACTGAAGTTCGGATTCGTGCCCCGGCCACCGCAAGTCCGGCGGAGCGACAACCTTGCGGCGGTGCTGGAGGAGGAATAACGCTAGATTCCTCGGCTGGAGAGGGAAAGCCGCATCGGGTTTCGCAGATTTTGCCTGGAAAACCATCCTGCGCCCCCGCATCGCAACTGCCGGGCCGCGACAAAACCGGCTCAGAAAAAAAGCCGCTGACCTTTTCTGTAAAACTCTACGGAGTAGGCTATCTGCCCTTGCGGGTATTCCTTGGTCGCAATGGATTTGGTCTCGATCTGGTAGGCGTTGTCTTCCGAAAGATGGCCGCGGACAGTCGTCATCCCTTCCACCAGGCGGCTGCCGGGGTAGGCGTTGAGTATCAGGTGATACGGCGGGCAGGCATCGCACATCCGCACCGAGCCGACGATCGGCGAACCGATGATGGTAAGGTCGCCGACAATCGGCGTCAGGTAGCAGGGGCCGGCGTCAATGCCGATGGACAGGCCGACCCCCGCAGGCTCGTTGCGCATATTGGCGACCAGCGCGGGGTAATAATAGGTGCGGAAGTTGTCCATCACGGAGCAGCAGAAATCGAGCACGGTAGCCATGTGTTCGGCAAAGGAGCTCTCCGCCAGCCAGTAGCAGATGAAGCCATCCCCGGTGAACTTGTCGAACCAGCCGCCATGGTAGTGCAGCACGGTGCGGAACTCGGCGACGAAATCATCGAGAAGTTTGGCGTACAGCGGTATGTCTATGGATTCCTTGAGCACGCAGGACGAGCGGCGGATATCCACCGTCAGCACGATGGCTTCGATTGCCGAAACCGCGCCGATGGCTTTCCTGATCGCGGGCGAGACATTGACCCGCGTCGGATCGAAGCGATCGAGGGGGGCGTGGCCCCGGAACTGATGTTCGGTATCCCCGCGGTCGGTGGCGCGGCGATTCAATGCAACAACAAGCCCCATGGATTAAACGTCCTCAAGGTTGAACTGGAGGGGCGCATCGCTTTGGCACATCCGCGACTGGCGCGCTTCTCCATGCAGGGTCGGGCAGTCTAGCCCTATTTGTTCCCGATCGCAAACTCGCGCGCAGCAAGCCGCAAGTTCCGGAAAGGCGCGCCTGACGACCGGGGCGCGCTAATGCGGAACGGGATCGGTCGCTGTGGTAAAGGCGGCGATGTGCTGCAACAGCTCTTTTTCTTGATAGGGTTTGCCGAGGTACGCGTTGGCGCCCAGTTCCTGCGCGTAGTTGCGGTGTTTCTCGGCGATGCGCGAGGTGATCATGATGATGGGGAGGTTCTGCGTCCTGGCATCGCGGCGCAGGTGCTTGGTAAGCTCGAAACCGTCCATGCGCGGCATTTCGACATCCAGCAACATAACCGATGGGTGGTTTTCGCCGAGCTGCTCCAGCGCATCCACACCGTCCTTGGCGGTGATGACCTGATAGCCGGCGCGCGCCAGCAGACGGCTGGTGATCTTGCGCACGGTCAGCGAATCGTCCACCACCATGATCAGCGGCTGGGTGCGCAACACTTCCGGAACGGCTTTGCCGGTCTTGCGCAATGGCGCGCCGGCGCGCTGCGCCAGTTGCACCGGGTTCAGAATCAGCACCACCGCGCCATCGCCCAGCACGGTAGCGCCGGCAATCCCCGGCAGCCGCGCCAGTTGCGGGCCGATATTTTTCACCATCGCTTCGCGGTTGCCTTGCAGTGCATCAACATGCAAGGCAACCCGCTGTTCGCCGCTGCGCAACAGCAATACCGGATTGCGCGGCATGCTTTCCGGCGCCCGCCCGGCATCCCCCAGCAAGGGGGGCAGGTAATGGAACGGATAGGTTCCGCCTTGCCACTCGATGCGGCGGTCACGGTAAAGCTGCGCCAGTTCCGCCGGTTTTACCTGGCGCGCCTGCTCTACCATGGTGGAAGGAATCGCGTAAACCGAATCGCCGGAGCGCAGCATCAGCACTTGCGTAACGGCCAGCGTGAGCGGCAGGTGGATGATGAAACGCGTGCCCAGCCCTTTTTTCGAGCTCGCGTCAATTCGCCCGCCCAGCCCGGCAATCTCGCTGCGCACTACATCCATGCCCACGCCGCGCCCGGACACTTCCGTCACCTCGGTGGCGGTGGTCAAACCGGAGGTAAAAATCAATTGCACGATCTGTTCGTCGCTCGTTTCCGCGTTCTCCTGAAGCAAGCCCATGTCCTGAGCTTTGCGGCGCAGGCGCTCGAAATCCAAGCCGGCCCCGTCGTCGCTGAACTCGAACACCACCTCGTTGTTTTCCTGGCGCAGCGACAGGCGGATATCCCCGATCGGCGGCTTGCCCGCGCGCACGCGCTGCTCTGGCGCTTCCAGCCCGTGCGCGATGGAGTTGCGCAGCAAATGCTCGAACGGCGCGGTCATTTTTTCCAGCATGCTGCGGTCCAGCTCCACCTCGGTGCCGTGCAGCTCCAGATTGGCCTTCTTGTTCAGCTCCTTGCCGGTCTGCCGCACCACGCGATACAGCCGTTCCGCGATGCCGGCGAACGGCACCATGCGGATCGCCATCAGGTTCTGCTGCAATTCGCGGTTGAGATAGGCCTGGCCCGACAGCGCCGCAGCCATTTCGTCCAGGTTTTTCAACAGAGTTTGCTGCACGGTCTGCACGTCATGCACGCTTTCGTTCATGAACCGCGTCAGCTCCTGAAAGCGGGTAAAGCGGTCGAGCTCCAGCGGGTCAAATTTCTCCGCCTGGTTGCGGGCAAGCGCGACGCGCGCCTGCATCTGGCCCTCGGCCTGAATTTCGATCTCGCGCAATTGCCTGCGCAAATGGTCCACGCTGTCGGTCAGCTCCATCAGGCCGTTCCTGAATTCGCGCAGCTCCGCCTCGATGCGCGAGCGCGCCACGCCGATTTCGCCGGCTTCATTCACCAGGCGATCCACCGTGACGGAACGTACGCGCAACTGGGCGGCAAGCGCGGCGCGCTCGGTGCCGGTCTCGGCTTCGGGCCGGGCGCGGGGCGCCTCTTCCTGCTGCCCTGCCGCCGCTCCGGCCTTGCCCGCGATATGTTTGCCGCGCAGTTGCTCGACGATATTGCCGATACGGTCGAAATAGCTTTCCAGCTCGTCCCAGAATGCCGCGTCGCCGCGCGCCTGCGCCATCGCCTGCATCACCCGGTCTTCCATGCGGTGGGTCAACTCGCCGAGGCGCATGGCGCCCGCCATGCGCGCGCTGCCTTTCAGAGTGTGCAGGCTGCGCTGCAGGCTGCGGCCCAGCGCCTTGTCGTCCGGCTGTTCGCGCCAGGCGCGCATGCCGCTGCCAACCTGCGGGTAAAGATCGTCGGCCTCTTCCAGGAAAACCGGCAGCAACTGCCCGTCCACATCGTCCTGTATCGTGCGCTCATCTGCGGCGGGAGAGGCTTTCTGCGCGGCCTTTTCCGGCGGCGCCGGTCGGTCTGCCCGAAGCCGGGCAACCAGTTCCGGTTGCGCCTGCGGTTCCCGGTGCTGGCGCACGGCCTGGTTCATTTCATTCAGCGCGGCGATCGCCCGCTCCAGCAGTTCCGCTTGCGCCCCGTCCGTCCCCAGCGGTCGCCCGATGCGCTGCTCCAGCCATTGTTCCAGCGCATAGGCCAGCCCGGCGATCCGGTCAAAACCCATGGTGCGGTTGACGCCCGCCAGGGTGTGCGCAGCGCGCGCGAAATCGTAACCGACGAAAGACTTGCTGCTCGCGCGCAAACCGGCCAGATGGCGCAGCAAGGCGGCGACATGCTGCGCCGCCTCCTCGGTGGCAATGTCGAACAGCGCAGGCGACAGCGTTATTTCGCCGATGACGACGGGTGGCGGTTCCGCGCCAGGCGCCGCCTGTGCCGCCGCCGCGACGGGCGCCGCCAGCGGGGCGGCGGGAACGGGCCGCGCGGGCGGCGCCTCATCAAGATGGCTCTCGATATGTCGCGCGCTGCTTACCAGATCATCCGCTTCAACCCGGACGCTGCCCTGCGCATGCAACGAATCCACCCAGCCCTGAAACGCCGTTTCCGCTTCCAGCACGAGCTTGAGCAGGCTCGGTGTGGCTGGCCGGTTTCCTTCCTGCAGCCATTTGTTCATCGCGCGTTCTACCGCCCACGCCGCTTCGGCCAGGTCGGCCAGCCCGACCATGCGCCCGCTTCCCTTCAGGGTGTGGAAGCCGCGCCGGATGGAAACCAGCGGTTCGCGGCTGGCGGGTTCGCGCCGGAGGATTTCGAGGTTGGCGCGCATGCTGTCGAGCGCTTCGCGCGCTTCTTCCAGAAAAACTTCCAGCAGCTCGTTCTCTTCGCACGGCGGTTCGGCTGCTTCCGGCGCGCCGCCGGTGGCCGGTTTTTCCTCTGTCCGGGTGACGGGTTGCGGCAACGTGCGCAGCTCCCGCAGCGCGGCGTCCAGTTGCTCGGAAGATGGGGCAGGCTGTTGCAGCAGGTTCCGGGTGTACGCTTGCAGCGCGTCCAGCGCCGCCGCAACGGCGCGGGTTATGTCGCGCGCCGGGCTGCCGCCCTCCGCGCAGTATTGCGCGGTTTGCTGCAAGGCTTGCAGCAAGGGCGCGGGCTGTTCCTGCCCGAGGAAGCGCAAGCCGTTTTGTGCGCGATGCAGCAGCGCGGCCAGTTTTTCCGCGCGAAGCTGCGGTTTGCCGATTTCCTGTGCGGCTTCCCGGACATTGCCCGCATCGCCGGACAAATTGTTCCACTCCAGCACGGCCTGCCGCAAATCGCCCCCGATCTCGCCGAGCAGAACCACCGCGTGATCGCGCGCTTCGGCCCGGCACTGCAATGCGGCCAGATCCGCGAATTTGCGCTCGTCCTGCGCGGTGCCGGAGATCGCCGCCTGCAACCGCTGGCAGAGGATGCGTGTCTGCTCGCGAAACTCGTCTCCGAGGCTGCGGTAGCGTTCCAGGCCACCGCCCAGCAACAGCAGCGCCATCGCCATTTCCGGCGCCAGCCGCACGGCTTGTTCGGGGGTGTTCGGGCCTTCGGCAGCGGCCTGCATCCGGCGGCACAGAAGCCGGATAGCATCGTGCCCGACCTGGTCCGCCAGCGCGGACAACTGCGCGAGTTGCGCGACAAACTCCGGCATGACCGAGCCTTCGCGCGCGCATAGCTCCCAGTTTTCCATTGCCGCATCGAGCCGCGCGCTCATCGTATCCAGCAGCGGGCCTGCCTGGTCCGGCGGCAGGACGGCGGTTTGCGGCGGGGTGCTCGCCAGCGCGTAAACGCGCTTGACCGCCGCGATAGTGTCGCTTGCCGGCTGCTGGCTGCGCGCGATCTGGTACAGCATCTCGCGCAGGGTGGCGTCGGCACCGGCAGGCTGCCCTTCTGCCAGCGACTTCATCTGCAAATCTATGCGTCCGGGCAGCTTTCTTGCGCTCTGCTCGTCCGCCAGGCCGCCGCCCAGGCATTCCAGCAGGGCGTCCGCCACCCACCAGAACGCCCGCCGCCGGTCCTGTGGCGCGCAGCGCATGACTGCCTGCACCGCGGCGCGCATGGACTGCAATGCTTCGTCGGGGCGCTCCCGGCGCAGCCATTTGAGCAAGGCGGCCTGATATTTGCCGCGCTCCGCCTTGATGCGCGCCAGCGGCGCCGCTTCCGGCGGCTGCACCAGCACGGCTTGCGGCAGCTCCACCCGTAAATCCGGAACCAGCAGATCCGTTTCAGGAGCCATTCACGGGATCACAGCTTGAAGCCGGAGACTGATGACTTCAGCCCGGTCGCCAGCCCGGCCAGTTCGGCCACGGAAGAATTGGTGAGCCGGGTGCCGGCGGTCGTCTGCTCGTTGATGCGCACGATTTCCGCCATCGCCTGTTCCACCTCCTGCGCCATGTCGGTCTGCACCTGGGTGGAAACCGAAATGCTGCTGATCAGGTTGGCCAGTTCGGCGGACACCTGCTCGATCTCGCGCAACGACTGGCCGGCCAGGTCGGACAGTTTGGCGCCCTCCACCACGCCATGGGTGCTGATTTCCATCGCCGCCACCGCGTCCTGGGTGTCGCCCTGGATGGTTCTCACCAGCGCGCTGATCTGCCGGGTAGCTTCGGCGGAGCGCTCGGCGAGCCGCTGCACCTCCTCCGCTACCACCGAAAAACCCCGCCCCGCCTCGCCCGCCGATGCGGCCTGGATAGCGGCGTTGAGCGCCAGCACGTTGGTCTGCTCGGTGATGTCGGAAATCATTTCCACGATTTCGCCGATTTCCTGCGAGCTTTCGCCCAGCCTCTTGATGCGCTTCGAGGTTTCCTGGATCTGCCCGCGGATCCCGTCCATGCCGGCGATGGTGTTCTGCACCGCCCGCTCGCCCTGCCCGGTCACTTCCATGGTGCGGCGCGCCACCTCGGCGGATTGCGCGGCGCTGGCGGCCACCTCCTGGATGGATTTGATCATCAGTTGCACCGCCTCGCCCACGCCTTTCAGTTCGTCGGACTGCTTCTGCGCGGCAGCCAGCAGGCCGGTGGAAACTTCTTCCGTGTCATGCGTCGCGCGCAGCACCTGTCCGGAAGCCGCAGTGATGCCGACCGCCAGTTTGCGCAACTCCTCGATAGTGTAGTTGACGGAATCGGCGATCGCGCCGGTGATGTCTTCCGTCACCGTCGCGCGAGCCGTCAGATTGCCTTCCGCCAGATCGCTCAATTCGTCCATCAGGCGCAGAATCGCGTTCTGGTTCTGCTTGTTGGTGCGTTCCGCCTCCGCGATGCGGCGATGCGATTCCGCATTGTATTCTCTGGACAGCAGCATCATCAGCAACAGAGTCAGACCTGCCGCTATCGGCATGACCGTGGCTGATATCAGGACGGTCAGCGAATATTGGTAAGCGTTCACCAGCGCCTGGGCTTTTGCCAGCAGATTGTCGGATCTGGCCAGAACTGACGATGCGGCCTTTCTCGCCTTCGCCAGGTCGGGCAGTTGCGCCGCCAGCGCCGCAACGCTCTTCTGGTGTTGCTCGAACAGCCTTGCAGCGGCTTGCACATTCGGGTCTCCGACCGGAAGCATATCCAATGCGCCTTTGGCGGTCGCCGCATCCCGTTCCGCCTGCGCCAGTTGCTCCGCGGTCGCGCCGCCCGCCACCATCCGGGCGGCATCCCTGGAGGCCCGTTCCAGCGCCAGCGCCAGGCTGGTTACGGCGGCTTTCTGGTTGCCGGGATAGCTGTCTATCATCAGTTGCGTCAGCCCGCGGAGCTTGCCGGCGGCAAGCTCCATCTCTTCAATTGCCTTGCTCGCTGCCACGACGGCGACGCTCGCGTCTTCCACCGTTTTCACGTCCGAGATCATCTTGCCGGCATCGCCCATCAGCGCATTCAGGGCTTCGCGCGCATCGCCGGTGGACGCCGGCAACTGGTCATCGCCCTTGTCCAGGCGCCCGATGACCAGGGCGTAGTTCTGCCTGCTCTTCGACAGCCCCTCGAACGCGCCGGGGTTGCCTTCCATACTCAGCAGCGTCTGCTTGGCCAGCCGCTGCGACAGCATCCGCAGCTTGCCGGACTCGGCCGCGTAACCGGCTATGTGCCCGGCCTCGCGGAGGTTCGCGTAAACCGCTGCGGCGGCGATGAGCAGGCACAGCACCGCGGTCGCGCCCAGAATATTCAGCCGCGCGCCGATCGGTAATTTCCCCAGCAGCGGCAAGGGGCGGCCTATCGCCAGGGGCGCCTTGTCAGCCACCTTCTTTTCGGGTATCGCGGGTTTGGGCGAGGTCAGTTCTAAAGCCATGTTTTTTTCTCCCTAGCAGCGACGGTTAACCGCCTATTTGCAAAAATTCCGCCTGCTCCAGCAAGCCGGGCACATCGAGCTTGCGCCACAATGCCCCGTGCTCATCGCGGTATCCGTCCGGCCCATCGGCCTCGCTTTGCCGCCAGCCCCGCGCATCGCGCAAGCCGAGCACGCGATCCACAAGCAGTGCGGCATTGAAGGCGTGCCGTTCCGCGACCAGAAGCAGGCGGTTCGCGGCGCTCCCGGTCGCCTTGCCTTTATGCTGGTAAGCGGCCATGTCGGTAACGCAATAAAGGTTGCCGCGCACGTTGGCGACGCCGAGCAGCCATGCCTTGCTGAGCGGCACCGGAGTCAGCGGCGGCGGCGCCAGCACTTCGCCGATGTCCACCATATCCACCAGCCAGTTCTGCCCGGCGATCTGCACGCCCAGCGACGACGACTGGCTGCCCGAACGGTACTTGTCCTGCATGCGGTCGTTCAGTGTTTGCTGAAACTCGCGCAAATTGAGGCGTTTTGACATGGCCGTTCAGGTTGGCTTCAGCCGAGGGCCGCGATCTTGCCCAGCAATTCTGCCGCATTGATCGGCTTTACGACAAAGTCCTTTGCGCCCTGGCGCAACCCCCAGATTCTGTCAGTTTCCTGACCCTTGGTGGTGCAAATAAGTATCGGAATATGTTGCGTCCCGGCATCTTTGGTAATCGCGCGGGTTGCCTGAAAGCCGTTGAGTCCGGGCATCACCACGTCCATTATGATTAAATCCGGCTGGCCGAGCTTGGCTTGCTCCACGCCCTTCTCGCCGGATTCCGCAAAAGAAACTTCAAAGCCTTGCTTGCCCAATATCTCGCCCATCAGGTGGCGCTCGGTTGCCGAATCGTCAACTACCAGTATTTTTTTAATTGCCATTGCGCGGTTCCTTTTGTTGCTGTGTATGGGAAATAACGGCCTCTACCAGGCTTTTTTTGTTGAAGGGTTTCATCAGATATTGATCCGAGCCGGCCAGCCTGGCGCGCGCGCGGTCAAACAGCGTGTCTTTGCTGGTCAGCATGATGACCGGGGTGCCCTTGAGTTCGCGGTTGTTCTTGATCAGCGCGCACGTCTGGTAGCCGTCCAGCCTGGGCATCATGATGTCTATGAAGACCACGTCCGGGCGCTGATCCATCATCCGGGACAGCCCGTCAAATCCATCTTCCGCCAGCGCCACCTGGCATCCGGCCTGCGTCAGGAAAATTTCCCCGCTGCGGCGGATGGTGTTGCTGTCGTCAATCAGCAGCGCCTTGATTCCCGATAACGGCATGGTGTCACCCATGTTTGCCCCCTAAGCCGGATCAGCCGGAACCAAACGTAGGTGCGAATTTACCTCGCAGAGGTTCCAGCACCCTGCGGGTGTTCGCACATAGCCCGGTGTTCGTGCGAATAAATTCGCACCTAAGGAAATCTGCCCAAAAAATGCGAAGAGAGGCTCATAGCCGGAATGGTATCCGGTACCCCGCAAGATATTCTGGGCAAAATGTGACATCTCAGACATCCAGATTTTTCACCCCCAGCGCATTCTGTTCGATGAAAGCCCGGCGCGGCTCCACCACGTCCCCCATCAGGGTGGTAAATATTTCGTCGGAAGAAATCATGTCCTCGATCTGCACCCGCAGCAGAACGCGGTTTTTTACATCCATGGTGGTTTCCCACAACTGCTCCGGGTTCATTTCGCCCAACCCTTTGTAGCGCTGGATATTCACCCCGCGCTTTGCCTCTTCCAGCAGCCATTCGATGGCTTGCTTGAAATCGGCAACCGGCTTGCGCTGCTCTCCGCGCTTGATGTATGCGCCCTTGCCCAGCAAACCTTCCAGCGCCTGCGCCGTCCGCCTGATCTGGGAAAAATCTCCGCTTTGCAGGAAGCTCTGTTCGAGGTAGCTTACGGAATGGTTTCCGTGCAGGAATTTTTCCAGCCGCAGACGGTATTCGTCGTTGGCCGGGTTGATTTCCGCGCTTAGCGTAATTTCCGGGCCGCATGCCTGTTGCAGGAGCGCGGCGCTTTGCGCCGCCATATCACCGTTATCCAGCCGGATGCCGGGTTGTTTGAGCAGCGCATGTAATGCTTCGGTGGCGATCACCCGCGACAGGCGATCAATTACCGCTTCTGCCAGAAAGTATTCTTTTGCGAGGTGTTCCAGCGTTTCCGCCTGTAGCGTTGCGCCGCCTCCGTCCGTGTGCAGTTCGGCATCCACCAGGGCGGAGCGCAACATGTAATTTTTCAGTTCGTGATCGTCCTTCAGGTATTTTTCTTCCTTTCCCTGCTTGACCTTGTAAAGGGGTGGCTGCGCGATGTAAATGTGGCCGCGCTCGACCAGTTCGCGCATCTGCCGATAGAAAAATGTCAGCAGCAACGTGCGGATGTGCGAGCCGTCCACGTCCGCGTCGGTCATGATGATGATGCGGTGGTAGCGCAGTTTGTCCGGGTTGTATTCGTCCTTGCCGATGCCGGTTCCCAGCACGGTTATCAGGGTGGCAATTTCCTGCGAGGAGATGAGTTTTTCGAAACGCGCCCGCTCGACGTTCAGTATCTTGCCTTTCAGCGGCAGGATGGCCTGGAATTTGCGGTCTCTCCCCTGTTTCGCGGAGCCTCCCGCAGAATCTCCCTCCACCAGGTACAGCTCGGACAGCGCCGGGTCCTTTTCCTGGCAGTCCGCCAGTTTGCCGGGCAGGCCCATGCCGTCCAACACCCCCTTGCGCCGCGTCAATTCGCGCGCCTTGCGCGCCGCTTCCCTGGCGCGCGCCGCTTCGATGATTTTTCCCACGATCACTTTGGCGTCGTTGGGTTTTTCCAGCAGGTAGGCCATCAATTGCTGGCTCACCACCTCTTCGACAACCGGACGGATTTCCGAGGAAACCAGCTTGTCCTTGGTCTGGGAGGAGAATTTCGGGTCCGGCAGCTTTACCGAAAGCACTGCGGTCAGGCCTTCTCGCATGTCGTCACCGGTTGTTTCCACTTTGGCTTTTTTCGCCATATCTTCGGCTTCGATGTACTGGTTGAGCGTGCGCGTCATGGCCGTGCGCAGGGCCGTCAGGTGCGTGCCCCCGTCGCGTTGCGGGATGTTGTTGGTGAAGCACTGCACGCTTTCCTGATAGGAATCGTTCCACTGCATGGCGATTTCGGCGGTGATCCCTTCTTTTTCAACACAGGTGTAAAAAACGTTAGGGTGCAATACGTTCTTGTTGCGGTTCATGTATTCGACAAAGCCTTTTACCCCGCCGGTAAAGGCAAACTGTTCTTCCTTGCCGCTCCGTTTGTCTATCAGCGAAATTTTTACCCCGTTGTTCAAAAAGGAAAGTTCGCGCAGACGCTTGGCCAGAATTTCAAAATGGAACTCGACCAGCCCAAAGATTTCCTTGCTTGGCAAAAAATGCACTTCCGTGCCGCGCTTGTCGGTGTTGCCTGTCGCCTTGAGCGGCTCGGCGGGCTCCCCGTTGCGGAATTCCATGAAGTAAATTTTTCCGGATCTGCGGATGGTCAGGCGCAACCACTCGGACAGCGCGTTTACCACCGAGATACCCACGCCGTGCAGGCCGCCCGAAACCTTGTACGAACTGCTGTCGAATTTGCCGCCGGCATGGAGCACGGTCATGATGACTTCCGCCGCCGACCTGTTTTCCTCGGCATGGATGTCGGTCGGGATACCGCGCCCGTTGTCTGCCACGCTGATAGAGTTATCGGGGTGAATGATGACGGATATTTCGTTGCAGTGCCCGGCCAGCGCTTCATCCACAGAATTATCCACCGCCTCGAACACCATATGGTGCAGACCGCTCCCGTCGTTGGTGTCGCCGATGTACATGCCGGGCCGCTTTCTTACCGCTTCCAGGCCTTTGAGGACTTTTATGCTGTCGGAGTTGTATTCGCTCATTACTTTGCTTTTCCTTTGATTTGTTTCACGTGAAACAGCCGGTTTGCCTGTTTCGGTCAAATGCGCATCGGCATGACCACGTACTTGAATTCGTCGTTTCCGGGCACCGTGATGAGTATGCTGCTGTTCGGGTCACCAAACGAGAATACTACGGTATCGGCTGCGGTGTTATTCAACCCGTCCAGCAAGTAGTTGACGTTGAAGCCGATATCCAGCGCCACCCCATGGTAATCTGTCTCTATGTCTTCCTGGGCTTCTTCCTGTTCGCTGTTGCTGCTGCTGACGCGCAGATTCTTTTCGGTAAGAATGAGGCGCACCCCCCTGAATTTTTCGTTCGAGAGAATGGCGGCGCGTTGCAGGGCCTGCAATATGACCAGCCGATCCAGGGCGAGGTGGTTGGTGTAGGAGGGGATAACCCGGTCATAGTCGGGAAATTTGCCGTCTATCACTTTGGAAGTTATGGTGATGCCGGAAAAATTTATCCGTACCCGGTTTTCCGCAAATTCGACGGAAATTTCTTCGTCGTTTTCTTCCAGTAATTTGACCAGCTCGACAATAGTTTTCCTGGGCAGGATAACTTCGGTTTTGGGATACTCTTTATCCAGTTTCGCGCTAGTAAACGCGAGCCGGTGGCCGTCTGTTGCCACCAGTTTCAAATTTGCTCCCTCCACGACCAGCAGGACGCCGTTCAGGTAATAGCGAATATCCTGTTGCGCCATGGCATATTGGACCAGGCCGATCAATTTCTTGAGTTGCGCCTGTTTTAACTGGATTTTTTCCGATTGCTCGAAATGCTCCAGTATTTTCGGAAAATCCCGTGCGGGCAGGGTTTGCAGATTGAATTTGCTTTTCCCGGCTTTTACGTGCAGGCGGTTCTCCTGGATTTCCAGCGCTACTTTGCTGCCTTCCGGCAGTACCCTGAGTATTTCATGCAATTTTTTTGCGGCTACCGTAAGAGATTCATCCGTTGGTTCTGCCTGGTTGGTGTCGTTTATTTGCGTTGCTATCTGAATTTCAAGATCCGTGGCCACAAAATGCAGCAGGTGCCCTGTTTTTTCGATCAGGACATTGGACAGGATCGGAAGCGGTTGTTTGCGCTCCACAATTCCGATCACTGTCTGTAACGGTTTGAGTAAAACCTCTTTCTCTATTTTTTCAATAAACATATTTATAAACCCTTTTAGTAATAACAACGATCATCGTACTTCGCTAATAACCATGCTTTTTTGTTTGGTAAGAGCGGGTTAGCTTTTGTACAACAGTGTGCAATCTGCATGGTCAGGGATGTGGAAATATTGTGTATTACATTTATGAAAAAGCGTTTGCGTCCAGTTAATCACAAATTATGCTCAAAACGCTAACAAGGCAACCAGAATCAATTTTGCAAGATTTGATTGAGCAGGATAAAATCCGCATTGAGCGCCGAATCAATGGTGCGCAGATTTTCTACCGCCTTGCATGCATACATGACCGTGGTGTGGTCCCTATCCCCGAATGCCGCACCGATTTCCGGCAAGCTGAGCTGTGTCAGTTCTCTAGCCAGACACATGGCGATTTGTCTTGGCCGGGCGATCAGGCGGGTGCGCTTCTTGGAAAGCAGATCGCCAACCTTGACCCGGTAAAAGTCAGCCACGGTTTTCTGGATATTTTCTATGGAAACCTGCTTGTTCTGCGAAGCGAGAAGATCTCTCAACGCTTCTTTTGCCAGTTCCACCGTGATAGGGCGCTTGTGGAATCTGGAGTAGGCATCTACCCGTTTCAGGGCGCCTTCCAGCTCGCGGATGTTGGAACGCACATGCTTGGCGATGAAGAAAGCGACATCTTCGGTTACGGGGTTGCTTGATTGTGAGGCTTTCAGCAGAAGAATGGCGACCCGCATTTCCAGTTCGGGCGGTTCGATGGCAACAGTCAACCCCCAACTGAACCGCGAGGTGAGGCGGGGCGTCATACCGGAAATTTCCTTTGGGAAAGTATCGCAGGTGATGACGACTTGCTTGTGTCCGTCCGTCAGGGAATTGAGCGTGTAGAAAAACTCCTGTTGCGTGGCGGGCTTGTCGGCAATGAACTGGATATCGTCTATGAGCAGCAAATCCAGTGAGTTGTAAAATTGCTTGATCTCGTCAATTTTTTTGGACTGAAAGGCGCGCACGACATCGGAAACATAATTGGTGGCATGCACATAACATATTTTTGCGTGGTTGTTTTCCTGCCGGACGTGATTTCCGATGGCCTGAATCAAATGGGTTTTACCCAGACCGACCCCGCCGTAAATGAATAACGGGTTGTAGTTTGTGCCGGGCGCCTCGGCTACTTGTATGGCAGCCGAATGAGCCAACTGGTTGGCCTTGCCGGTAACAAAATTTTCGAAAGAAAGCTGCGGGTTGAGTTTGTTGTGAGATTTGCTGGTTTTGGGCGCAGGCGGCGCTTCCTGCCGGGCGGTATTTGATGCATTGGTGCGCGGTTTCTGCGCCGGGACGACAGAGGATTTTTTTCCTATGCGGAATTCGAAACTCGGAGTGCCAGGAAAAAAAGATTGTGCCCGCTTGACGATTTCCGGCAAAAACCGCTCCTGCACGAGCTTCATCGTAAAACTGTTGGGCGCTGTCAACG
This sequence comes from Nitrosomonadales bacterium, assembly GCA_016223025.1. Taxonomy (GTDB): domain Bacteria; phylum Pseudomonadota; class Gammaproteobacteria; order Burkholderiales; family Gallionellaceae; genus VIKH01. The sequence goes on from JACRPU010000006.1 coordinate 23,364, forward strand.
TAATCTGATCGCCATCAATTTCAAACGCCAATGGCTTGATCCAGGAATTGAATTGCTGTGGCGGAAGGCTGTCTCTGAAAAAAGTCAGACAGGAATCCCACAAGGCTTTGTCAGGCATGATTGTTTGACCGCTTGCTAATAAGGCGCCCGCTAAAAAGCGCTGGGGCATTTTACATGCAAGAGGATAAGTTATCCACAGGGTGAAAAAATAAACTTGACAGGAAGCCCGGTAAATATTGTAATCGCGGGCTTTAAAATACAAATTTCTGGAGACATACCATTATGAAGCGCACATATCAGCCATCTGTCACCAAACGAAAGCGCACCCACGGCTTTCTGGTTCGCATGAAAACCAAGGGGGGAAGAGCGGTAATCAGGGCGCGCAGAGCCAAGGGGCGCAACCGTCTTGGAGTGTAGAACCAGGCAGACCCTGCCCCGCAGCAACCGGATACGGCGACATGCGGACTTTGTGCGCATGCTGGGTGCCGGTAGTATGGCCAACAAGTGGTTCGTTGTTTACGCGCAAAAAAATGCGGCTGGTATTTCCCGCCTTGGAGTGGTAGCCGGTAAAAGGATCATGCCGACCGCAGTATCCAGGAATTTTGCCAAGCGCCTGGTAAGAGAAGTGTTCAGGCGCAATTTTCCGGCAGACTTCGCCTGGGATGTGGTGGTGCGGGCCAGAAGGCAACTGGGCCCGGAAACATCGGCGGAAGGACGGTTGGCTCTACAGCAACTGTTGCAGGCCATGCAAAAGTGATGCGGCGGTTTGTGATCGGACTGATCGGCGCGTACCAGTATTTGTTGGGCCCGGCAAGACCGCCGTCCTGCCGCTTCACCCCAACCTGTTCTCACTATGCTCGTGAAGTTATCGCAAGGCATGGAGTCTGGCGCGGCGCCTGGCTGAGCCTCAAGCGGATAATTCGCTGTAACCCTTGGAATCCGGGCGGTTATGACCCCGCACCCTGAGCGATTTTGATAGGCAAAATAACCAAATGGATTTTCAACGGTTTTTTCTGTTTCTGATATTTTCCTTTTCGGTTTTCCTGCTGTGGGATGGCTGGCAACGGTCGCAGCACCCGGAAACGCAAGCCGCTTCTGCGGGCGCACCAGTTGCCAGCGCACCGGCAGCCGCGCCGGTAGCCGCGCCGGTAGCGAGTATCGGCATGCCGGGCTCCACGGAAATTCAAACTCAGCAGAAACACCAGGCGGGGCAGAAAATCACGGTTACAACCGATCTGCTGGTTGCGGAAATCAGCACGATAGGTGGCGACCTGCGACGCCTGGAGTTTGTGCAACACCGTGACGCACTGGACAAGAACAAGCCATTCACGCTATTGCAGGAACAGAAAGCGAATACCTACATAGCCCAAACTGGTTTGCTGGGCGCCGGGCTGCCGACGCATCATTCGGAATTTTCGGCACAGTCCGCCGAATATCGTCTGGAAGAAGGCAAAGACTCGTTCGAGGTGCGCCTGACCGCAACAGACCTGACTGCCGCGAAGGTGAGCAAAGTATATGTATTCCACAGGGGCAGCTATTTGATTGATGTGGGATACGAAATCGAAAACAACGGTTCTGCCCCGCTTTCTTCTTCGGCCTATTTCCAGCTTGTGCGCGATGCAACCTCGCCGGAAGGTGGTTCGCAGTTTGTGCCCACTTACACCGGCCCTGCCGTCTATACTGAGGAGGAAAAATTCCAGAAGGTGGATTTTTCCGATATTGGCAAGGGAAAGGTCAATTATCCGCAACGCGCGGACAATGGATGGATCGGCATGCTGCAACATTATTTTGTGGCGGCGTGGCTACCCAAGGAAAAAACACAGCGCGAGTATTACACCAAGCCACTGGAAAACGGTCTGTATTCGGCGGGTGTCATTTTGCCGGTGGCCGCGCCGGTTCCCGGGCAAAGCGCCAAAATCAGCGCACCTTTGTATGTCGGGCCGGCCCAGATATCGCTGGACAAGGTTGCGCCCGGATTGGGGTTAACGGTTGACTACGGGGTGTTTACCATTATCGCAAACCCGTTGTTCTGGCTGCTTACCTTTCTGCATGGATGGGTAAACAACTGGGGTATCGCAATTATTCTGCTGACCGTGCTGATTAAATTGGCTTTTTTTCCGCTCTCGGCGACCAGCTATCGCTCAATGGGAAAAATGCGCGTGATAGCGCCCAAACTGGAAAAAATCAAGCAACAGTACGGCGAAGACCGCGAGCGCCTGCACAAGGCCATGATGGAACTGTACAAGACCGAAAAAATCAACCCTCTCGGCGGTTGTTTGCCTGTGGTGATCCAGATCCCGGTATTCATTGGCCTTTACTGGTCCATCCTGGAGAGCGTCGAGTTGCGTTATGCCCCCTTCTTCGGCTGGATTACGGATCTGTCTGCCCCCGACCCCTATTACATACTGCCGCTGATCATGGGCGTCAGCATGATCTTGCAGAGCAAGCTGAACCCGACCCCCCCCGATCCTCTGCAAGCCAGGCTGATGCAGATCATGCCCATCGTTTTCAGCGTGGTGTTTTTCTTTTTCCCTGCCGGGCTGGTGTTGTATTCGGTCGTGAACAACGTACTTTCCATTTTGCAGCAGTGGCATATCACGCGCGGCCTGGAAGCCGAAGCCAAAGGTGCTGCCAAGGCCTGACATCATTGCTGCGATCGCCACCGCTCCGGGGCGGGGAGGGGTTGGCGTAATCCGGATGTCCGGTCAGAGCCTCGACCCGGTGGTGCGGGGAGTGCTGGGCAAAATCCCCGTTCCGCGCTGTGCGACCTATTCTTCTTTCCTCGATGCGCAAGGCCAGGCCATTGACCGTGGCATAGCCTTGTTCTTTCCCGCACCGCATTCCTACACCGGCGAAGATGTGGTGGAATTGCAGGGCCACGGCGGCCCGGCCGTATTGCAATTGTTGTTGCAACGGTGCCTCGAGTTGGGGGCGCGGCTCGCCCAGCCTGGCGAATTTACCCGGCGGGCATTCCTTAACGACAAACTGGATCTGGCGCAGGCAGAAAGCGTGGCCGATCTGATTGATGCGACGACCGCCCAGGCCGCACGCAGCGCCATGCGCTCGTTGCAGGGAGAGTTTTCCCGCGCGATCCGGAGCTTGGTCGAAAAAATGATCGCGTTGCGCATGCTGGTCGAGGCCATGCTGGATTTTCCGGAGGAGGAAATCCCCATGCCGGATGTTGTGCAACGCGACGCGCAACTCGGGGCATTGCATGAGGAGCTGGAACAAATCCTCCGCCTGGCACAGCAGGGCTGCCTTCTGCGCGAAGGCGCGCACATCGTTCTGGCCGGGAAGCCCAATGTCGGCAAATCCAGCCTGTTGAACTGCCTGAGCGGAGAAGAGGTGGCGCTGGTGAGCGAAACCCCCGGCACTACGCGCGATGTTATCCGCCAGGCCATCCAGATTGCCGGAGTGCCGCTGCATATCATGGATACGGCCGGGTTGCGCGCTTCGCAGGATGTGGTGGAGCAGATGGGCATCGCGCGCGCGCGCAGCACCCTGCAAAAGGCGGACCTCATTCTGATACTGCTGGATACCACGGACGGCATCGGCCCGGAAGACAGGAAAATCCTGGACGAATTGCCGCCGGACACCCCGCGTCTGCTCATTCACAACAAGATAGACTTGCTTGACCAACCCGCGCGCATCGAACAACCGGGAAAGGAATGCCACCTCTATCTGTCCGCCAAAACAGGCGCCGGACTGGAATTGCTGCGCGACAAACTGCTGGCACTGATGGGCTGGCATCAGGAAGCGGGGGTGTTCATGGCGCGCGAGCGGCACATACGCGCGCTGCTCGCCGCGCAGGAACACTTGCAGCGCGCTGCGGGTGAATCGGCGCGGGCGGAATTCTTTGCCGAGGAACTGCGGCTGGCGCAGGAGCAACTCAATTCCATTACCGGTGAATTTACCGCAGATGACCTGCTGGGCGAGATATTCAGTCGTTTCTGCATCGGCAAATAAACAGATGTTTCACGTGAAACATCCGCCGTTAACGTGAATCTCGCATAGCCAGGCCATACCGTATTCCTCTCGGCAAGTTTCTGCGCCAGTGCTGTTTTGCGGTATGATGCGCGCCTTCGTTGCGCGGGTGGGCAGATGGATTTCCCCAAACATTTTGATGTGATCGTCGTCGGTGGCGGACATGCCGGAACCGAGGCGGCGCTGGCCGCCGCACGGATGGGGCGCGCCACGCTGCTGCTGACGCACAACATCGAAACCCTCGGCCTGATGTCATGCAATCCGTCCATAGGAGGCATCGGCAAGGGGCATCTGGTAAAGGAAGTGGACGCCCTGGGAGGGGTCATGGCGACCGCCGCCGATGCGGCTGGCATACAGTTCCGCATTCTGAACGCTTCCAAGGGGCCGGCAGTGCGCGCCACGCGCGCGCAGGCGGATCGCGCGCTGTACAAGCAGGCAATCCGGGAGAGGTTGGAAAACCAGCCAAATCTGTGGCTGTTCCAGCAGGCGGTGGACGACCTGCTGGTGGAGAATGATCGGGTATCCGGGGTGGTTACACAGCTCGGATTGCGATTTGCCGCCAGAACCGTGGTACTGACGGCGGGCACCTTCCTGTCCGGCCTGATCCATATCGGCCAAGCCAGCTATCAGGCCGGGCGCGCCGGAGACCCGCCATCCCTCAGCCTGGCGCGCAGGTTGCGCGAATTCCATTTGCCGGCGGGCAGGTTAAAAACCGGCACACCGCCCCGCATCGACGGGCGCAGCGTGAATTATTCGGAAATGGTCGAGCAGCCCGGCGATACGCCGGTGCCGGTGTTTTCCTTTCTGGGGCAGGCGCAGCAGCACCCGCAGCAACTGCCGTGCTGGGTCACGCACACTAACCGGCGCACCCACGACATCATCCGTGGCGGGCTGGATCGCTCGCCGCTGTTCACCGGGGTGATCGAAGGGGTGGGGCCGCGCTATTGCCCGTCCATCGAGGATAAAATCACGCGCTTTGCCGACAAGGAATCGCACCAGATATTTCTGGAGCCGGAAGGGCTGCACACGCACGAAATTTACCCCAACGGGATTTCCACCAGCCTGCCGTTCGACGTGCAACTGGAGCTGGTGCGCTCCATCAGGGGGCTGGAAAACGCGCATATTACCCGCTCCGGCTACGCCATCGAATACGATTATTTTGATCCGTGCGGATTGAAACATTCGCTGGAAACCAGGGCCATCCGCGGCCTGTTTTTCGCCGGGCAGATCAACGGTACGACGGGCTACGAAGAGGCTGCCGCGCAGGGGTTGCTGGCCGGCATCAATGCGGCGTTGCTCGCGCGGGAGCAGGAAAGCTGGTATCCCCGCCGCGACGAGGCCTATCTGGGCGTGATGGTGGACGATTTGATTATGCGGGGGGTATCGGAACCGTATCGCATGTTCACCAGCCGGGCCGAGTACCGCCTGCAACTGCGCGAGGACAACGCCGATTTGCGTTTGACGGAAACCGGTCGCTGCCTGGGTGTGGTGGACGATGCCCGCTGGCAGGCGTTCGAGCAAAAGCGCGAAGCGATCATCCGGGAACAGGAGCGTCTGAAATCTGTCTGGGTGAACCCGAGAATGCTGGTGCAGGAAGATATCGAGCGCGTGCTGGGCAAGGGATTGGAGCGGGAATATTCGCTGTATGAATTGCTGCGCCGCCCGGATGTGGGTTATGCCGAACTGATGACATTGCCGGGAGCCGGCGACCCGGTGGAGGATGTCGCCGTGGCCGGGCAAGTGGAGATCCAGGCCAAATATTCGGGGTATATCGAGCGGCAGCGCGAAGAAATCGCGCGCCATGAGCAATATGAAAGTATGGCGTTGCCCGCAGTCATGGATTACCGCACGGTGCGCGGCCTCTCGGTTGAGGTGCAGCAGAAACTGAACCGGCACATGCCGGAAACGGTGGGGCAGGCGGCGCGCATTTCCGGCATAACCCCGGCGGCAATTTCGTTGCTGCTGGTGCATCTGAAACGCGGATTCCAGAATGCCAGGCGGGCATAGCAATAATGACGAGCCGCATGGCGAATTCTGTCATGCCCGTTCCCTCGCCCTACCCTCCGCCATGGGGAGAGGGGACAAGGAAATGCTACGCGAGTTTAGCGTGAATCTCGCGCAGCGAGGGCTTCGCCCTCTCTCCCTCCGGGAGAGAGTAGAGTGAGGGAAACGGTCAGGGAGCAGACGATTCATTTTTTGGGGTGGCCTGCGCCATGACCGTTAGGGTAAAGGGTAGCAGCGCGGCGCGCGAGCTGGCGCAGGGTATTGTGCAACTGGAATTGGCGGTCGCGCCGGAAACGCAGCAAAAACTGCTGGATTTTCTGGCTTTGCTGCAAAAGTGGAACAAGGTCTATAACTTGACGGCGATCCGCCAGCCGGAGCAGATGGTAAGCATTCACTTGCTCGATAGCCTCGCAGTGTTGCCTCATTTGTGGCAGGGGCGGTGGCTGGATGCAGGCTGCGGCGCCGGCTTGCCCGGTTTGGTGTTGGCGCTGTTGCGTCCGGAGTGGTCATTTACCTTGCTGGACAGTAACAGCAAAAAGACCAGTTTTGTGCAGCAGGCAGTGATTGAGCTGGGGTTGTGCAATGCGAGCGTTCACTGCGCCAGAGTGGAAAGCTGGCAACCGCCCGTGAAGTTCGATGGAATTATTTCCCGCGCTTTTGCCGGCATTTCGGAGTTCACTGCGCTCACGCGCCACCTGTTGGCAAGGGAAGGGCGCTGGGTCGCCATGAAGGGGGCACTGCAAAGCCGGGAGGCGGAGCTGCTGCCAGCGGATATCGAGGTGGAGAAGATTATTCCGTTGCGGGTGCCGGGCATGGATGCGGAGCGGTGCTTGGTTATCGTAAAGGCGAAATAAATAGTGGGGTATTCACGTAATTACGGTAGAACCATCCGCCACGGGTGGATTGGGACGGAAATGTCGAGAGAAGACGGCGCTTTGTTACGAAGATTAGATGGCACAGCGAACTCCTGCTTCAGTTTTTTAGGTTTTGGATTG